>JAGRFY010000053.1 GCA_020445765.1 Rhodocyclaceae bacterium
AATCCACAACCGACAGCTCCTGCGCGACCCGCAACCCGCCGCCACGATGGACCGGGTCGCACAGAAGTACTTCGGCGAGCGCACGGCCATTGTCGATCGAGGCGGCCGTCACCGCACTGGCAATCGTTTCAATGCCGACGATGCCTTCCCCGTCTTCGGAGCGGATGATCCTGCGTACGATGCCGACATGCCAGGTCTCGCCGTCGCGGGCCTGAACGCCCAACATGTCGCCGACGACCATGCGGTCGCAGTCCTTGGCTGGCACCCTAATGCCGATTCCGTTGCGGCTCGCGTCGAGCATGCCCCAGCCGTCGGCCAGGTGGCGGCTCTCCGCCTGCATGGCAAGGTTGCTCTTCAGCTGCTGAAAGCCGAGCAATGCCCGCACGCCCCCTTCCATCGGATGCCGGCGATGCCGTCGCATCCGACGCGGCCCGGACCACTGACGCACGAGGTGATGAACTACCGACAGCACCTGTTCGCGCGCCTCGGGCCCCGACGCCAGAACTGCTGGCACGAGCCCCTTCGCGACGACGCTGGCAAGTTCCTCCAATGCGCCAACAGCTTCGCCCGGCCACAGATAAATGCCATCGACGCCTGCGTCTCCATGCTCTGGGACTCGACGTGGCGCACCGGAAGGCGCCAGCGGCAAAACGAAGCGCGCGCCTTCGCCACAGGTACGGCTCAACCGGAGCGCTGGCGCGGCGTACTTGAGCACGCGGTCGGCAATGTCGATCGCGTCAGGCCGCAACTGGTCGAGACCGGCGCATCCGAGCGCGACGATCTTGGCGAGCTCGCGATCGATCGAAGTTTGCGCGGCGCGATCCCTGCGCAAGCGGATCTGTCGACTGGAGATGCCTTCGTCCCAGGCCAGCCTTCCGATACCGATCACGTCGTTCCAGAAATCCGGCTCGGGACCGAAGTAGGCAAGCGAACGCCACTTGAGCATGTGTCCGGCCGTGCGCAAGCGCCGCACCATCAACTCGAGACGCACCCCACGCTGCAAGCGCCGCTCCTCACGTCCGCCAAGCCCGACCAGATAGGCCTGTTGCAGCGTGTACAGGAATCGCCCCCCGATCCGCCAGCCCTGGTGCTCGGAACCAATCTGCGCTTCGCCCGCCAGAAAGTCGGCGACGAGACTTCGCAAGTGCGCCTGAGACAGTTCATCCAGTGCAACCATCCGCTCCAGGGCAGCACTGCCGCGCATGCCGAGTTCCTCGACACACAGTTCAAGTGCGGCGGTCGCGGTATCGAGCAAAGCGCTGCAGTCGGTCTGCCCCGCGGGCGCACGCATGGCACGTACGAGCCCATCGAATGCACTCCACCTGGCGGCAGAGACTTGACCCGAAGAATCCAACTGGCATACCTCCGATTGCGGGCCAGAAAA
The DNA here is from genome assembly GCA_020445765.1 of Rhodocyclaceae bacterium. GTDB lineage: Bacteria > Pseudomonadota > Gammaproteobacteria > Burkholderiales > Rhodocyclaceae > Cognatazoarcus. The sequence goes on from JAGRFY010000053.1 coordinate 1,385, forward strand.
TTTAACACATTGAATCGCGCGCTCCCTCCGCCGGACCACGCCATTCCGGCGAGAGGCGGCTCGCCATCGACGATCGGCTTACAATCGTTGCTTGCCCACAGGGGACGATTGCCGATGAAGCAGTATCACGACCTGATGCGACACGTGCTTGAGCACGGTCAGCGCAAGGAAGACCGTACCGGTACCGGAACGCTTTCGGTGTTCGGCTGGCAGATGCGCTTCGACCTGGCCGCAGGCTTCCCGCTGCTGACCACGAAGAAGCTGCATACGCGCTCTATCATTCACGAATTGCTGTGGTTCCTGCGAGGCGACACCAATATCCGGTACCTCAATGAAAACGGCGTCTCGATCTGGGACGAGTGGGCCGACGAGACTGGTGAACTCGGTCCGGTCTATGGCAGGCAATGGCGTCACTGGGCCTGCCCGGACGGGCGTGAGGTGGATCAGATCGCCCGACTGGTCGACGGTTTGCGCCGCAACCCGCATTCGCGCCGGCACATCGTCTCGGCCTGGAATCCGGGAGAGATCGACGGCATGGCCCTGCCGCCCTGCCACGCGCTGTTCCAGTTCTATGTCGCCGATGGCCGCCTGTCCTGCCAGCTTTACCAGCGCAGCGCCGATATCTTCCTCGGTGTGCCGTTCAACATCGCCTCGTATGCGCTGTTGACGCTGATGGTGGCTCAGGTCTGCGGGCTTCGCTCGGGAGATTTCGTGTGGACCGGTGGCGACTGCCACCTCTATCTGAACCATCTCGAACAGGCGCGCATGCAGCTCGACCGCGAGCTCCGGCCGCTGCCGACGATGACGCTCAATCCAGCGGTAGGCGAACTGCTGGCTTTTCGCTTCGAAGACTTCCGTCTCGACGGCTACGATCCCCATCCACACATCCCGGCCCCTGTCGCCGTATGAGCACCATGCCGGAACTGGTGGTGATTGCCGCCGTGGACCGCAATGGCGGCATCGGCATCGACAACGGCCTGCCGTGGCGCCTGCGCAAGGATCTGCAACGATTTCGGGCGACCACCATGGGACATCCGATCATCATGGGCCGAAAAACCTGGGACTCTCTCGGTCGGCCGCTTCCAGGCAGGCGCAGCATCGTGATCAGCCGGGACCCTACGCTGTGCCTGGACGGCGCGGAGCGCGCGGGATCGCTCGCCGAGGCACTGGCCCTGACCGACGGCAGCGAGCGGGCTTTCGTCATCGGCGGCGCCGAGATCTACGCCCTTGCCCTGCCAATTGCACAGCGTCTGCTGCTGACCGAGGTCGACGCGGCGCTGGCTTGCGACGCCCGCTTTCCAGCCTGGTCGAAGGCGCAGTTCGAAGAAATCGCCCGCGAGCACTTCGAGGCAGACGCAGACAACGACCACCCGTTCGACTTCGCCGAGTACCGGCGGATCACTCCTGCCTGACGCAATCGACGAAGTAACTCACCTGACCATCGCCCGGCTCGGCGACGAGACCATGGACGTCGGTCTCGAAGCCCGGGAACTGCAGGTTGAATTCGCGCACGAACTGCAGATAGCTGACGATCGTGCGGTTGAAGCGCTCCCCGGGGATCAGCAGCGGGATGCCAGGCGGATAGGGGGTCACCAGCATGGCGGTCACCCGCCCCTCGAGCTCGTCGATCGGCACGCGTTCGATCTCGCGATGGGCCATTCGCGCGAAGGCATCGGCCGGACGCATCGCCGGCACCATGTCCGACAGGTACATTTCCGTGGTCAGGCGGGCGACGTCGTTGTTCTTGTAGAAGTCGTGGATCAGTCCGCACAGGTCCTTGAGGCCGATCCGCTCGTAGCGCGGTTGCCGCCCGATGAACTCCGGCATCACCCGCCATAGCGGCTGGTTGCGATCGAAATCGTCCTTGAACTGCTGCAGTTCGGTCACCATGGTGTTCCAGCGGCCCTTGGTGATGCAGATGGTAAACATGATGAAGAAGGAGTAGAGGCCGGTCTTCTCGACCACGATGCCGTGCTCGGCGAGGTACTTGGTGAGCACGCCTGCCGGGATGCCCCA
>JAGRFY010000054.1 GCA_020445765.1 Rhodocyclaceae bacterium
GCGTCGTCGCTGCCGCCCTTGTCGAGCCCGCTCATCAGGTAGTTGGGCTGGCCGGTGACGATGTTCAGGGTGTTGCTGTGGGTGGCGTCGTTGAGGTCGCCGAGCACCACCACCGGGGTGTCGTTGCCCTTCATGTCGGCGGTCAGCATCATTCGCAGCGCCGCCGCCTCGGCGGTGCGCCGGATCGTCGCCACGGCGCTGCCGAGGGCGATCGCGTGGTCCTTGTAGAAGTCGGGGTCGGCCTTGTACCAGTCCTCGGTGTAGAGCCGCGACGGCGATTTCGACTTGAGGTGGGCGACATAGACGGTGATCACCTTGCCACGCGCACGCGGCTTGATGTGAAAGCGCAGCAAGGGTCGCGAGAAGCCATGCACCCGCACCGCGATGTCCGGCGTCTGCGCATCGTCACCACCGCTGTCCAGCTTGAAGCCGGGCGGGAAGTCCCTGATCCACTCCGGCTCGCCGAAGAGAATGTCCTGATTCACGGCGGCGCCACAGACGATGCTGGTGCCGCGATGCCCCGGTGGCACCAGCAGCCGGTATTGCCCGGCCAGGGCGGCCGTTTCGAACACTGCCGCCAGCGCGTCGCCGCTCCACAGTTCCTGGAAACCCCAGACATCGGCGTCGAGCTCGCGCACCATCCGCGCGCTCCAGTCGCGCTTGGCGGCGAACTCTTCGGCAGTCCAGCCGTCGCGATCGGAGTAGATGCCCTTGCCGGGCAGATTGAGGTTGTACAGGTTGAAAGTCGCGAAGCTCACGCGGGTTCGTCTGGCCATGGCGCTCTCCCAGCGGCAACCGCCCGCTGCCGATCACCGGCAGGGCGATCGATCGACGATGGCGGATATGCCGCCATCCTCGGCGCCAACGCCGCGAAAATCAATCCTCGCAGCGCGCCACCGGCACCGGTCGGGACGGCTCCGGCATCGGCGCGTGCCGCTCGGCCGGCGGTGCAAGGGCCACGGCCTCGACGGCGGCCTCGCGCCATTGGACGACTTCCAGGCGACCGTCGAAATGTTCGACGATGGCCGTGCAGCTATCGACCCAGTCGCCGCAGTTGAGGTAGCGCACGCCACCGATGTCGCGGTCGGCGGCCCAGTGGATGTGGCCGCAGATGACGCCGTCGAGGCCACGCTGCCGGGTGGCGCGGGCGACCGATTCCTCGAAGTCGAAGATGAAGCCGACGGCGCTCTTGACCTTGCGCTTGGCGTAGCCGGCAAGCGACCAGTAACCGGGCACGTGCAGCAGGCGCCGCAGCCGCGAGAGCCAGTGGTTGAGCCGAACCAGCAGGTTGTAGGCCACGTCGCCGAGGACCGCGACCCAGCGGTGGTGCAGCGTGACCTGGTCGAATTCGTCGCCGTGCACGAGCAGGTAGCGTCGACCATCGGCCGCCTGATGGACCCACTCGCGCTCGACGCGGATCGCGCCGAACTCGCTGCCGACATGCTCGCGCAGGGCCTCGTCGTGATTGCCCGGAACGAACACCACCAGATCGCCGCCCCGCGCGCGACGCAGCACCTTCTGAACGACGGTGTTGTGGGACGGCGCCCAATGCACGCTGCGGCTCATCGCCCAGAAGTCGATGATGTCGCCGATCAGGAACAGCCGCTCCGAGGGGTAGGCCCGCAGGAAGTCCAGCAGATGATCGGCCTGGCAGGCGCGCGTGCCGAGGTGGATATCGGACACGAAGACCGCGCGCACCCGCTTCATCGCCCGGTGCCACCCGTCACCGGGCCGCGCTCCCGTCGCTGCGCGGCACTCGGCCGCGGGCGGCAGCAACCCGGCCGTCGAGCGACGGCACCGCCCCGCCGGGCTCCGCCACCGGTCTTCGCGCCACCTTCACCAGCGCCGCTGCAAAGGCGTCGTGGATCCTGCACCAGTCCTGCCGCAGCGCAGTGCGCCGCGCTGCCTGCCCGAGTGCGGCCAGACCTGGCGGATCGAGGCTCGCGCGCACGCCCTGCCGGATCAGTTCACCAGCGTCGCCGAACGGTGCCAGCAGGCCGTTCTCGCCGGGCCGTATCAGTTCGCCGGCGGCCGCGTAGTCGTAGGCCACCACCGGCAGACCGCTGGCCATCGCCTCCAGCGTGACGTTGCCGTAGGTCTCGGTCTGGCTCGGGAACAGGAAGAGATCGCCGCTGGCATAGTGGGCGGCCAGATCCTGGTCGCGACGCAGCCCCGCGAACACCACGTCGGGCCGCTGCCGCTCGAGCGACTTTCGCATCGGTCCGTCGCCGACCAGCACCAGCCGCGCATCGGGACGCTTTTCGGCGATCGCGTCAAAGGCCTGCAGCACCAGCGGCAGGTTCTTCTCCGGCGCCAGCCGACCGACCGACAACACCGCCAGCGTGCCGGCGGCCAGGCCCCAGCGGCCGCGCAGCGTGGCACTGCGCCGGGCCGGCGAGAACAGTTCGCAATCGACGCCCCGCGCGATCACGTCGACGCCCTGGTAGCCCTCTTGGGCGAGCCGCGCCGCCAGCTCCCGGGATGGCACGTAGGTGGCGGTGCCGCGGTTGTGAAAGCGGCGCAGATAGGCGCCGACCGGCCGATCGAGCCATCCCAGGCCGTAGTGGCGGCTGTAATGATCGAAATTGGTGTGGAAGTCCGAACACAGCGGCAGGCCGAGCCGCCGGGCGGCCCGCATCGCCGACCAGCCGAGCGGCCCTTCGGTGGCCACGTGCACGACGTCGGGGCGCCATGCCCGCCACAGCCGGACCAGTGTCCCGGTGGCCGGCAAGCCGAAGCGCAGTCCGGCATAGCCCGGCATCGGGAGGCCCGGCAGCAGCCGTTCCTCGTACCCGCTGCGGCGTGCCGGCTGTTCGCCGCGGGACTGGCGCGGCCGCAGCAACTGGACCTGGTGGCCACGCTCGCGCAGGCCTGCAAGCATTCGACCCAGCGTCATGGCGACGCCGTTGACCTCCGGCGGGAAGGTCTCGGTGACCAGCGCGATCCGCATCGGCGGCGCGGTGCCGGTCTGTTCGGCAGAATCCGAAGCGCGTTCCATGACGCCCGAGTGTCGATGCGTCGCGGGTCAGGCCGATGACGCTTCGGTTACGACTTTGTGAACAGCACGGCGGTCAGCCCGAAGGCCCAGACCACGGTCAGGTTGCCGATCGCCACCAGCACTGCGGCGCTGCCGATGTCCTTGGCGCGCTTGGCGAGGCGATGGTCGTCCAGCGAAACGCGGTCGACGGTGGCTTCGACCGCCGAATTCAGCAGCTCGACGATGATCAGCAGCAGCACCGAGCCGATCATCAGCGCCTTCCAGTCGTGGCCCACGTCCACCAGCAGCGCGGTCGGCACCAGGACGGCCGCCATCCACAGTTCCTGGCGGAAGGCTTCCTCGCAGCGATAGGCGGCGCGCAGGCCGTCGAACGAGTAACGCAGCGCGTTGAGCAACCGCCTCAGGCCGGTCTTCCCCTTGTACGGGCTTTCCAATGATCTCTCCGGGTTTGCTGTTGACGCGGGCCGGTGGCGACCCTTCGGTACAGTTCGGCCAGCCGCAGCGCCATCGCCGACGCGGACCAATCCGCGGCCGCGCGGCGGGCCTCGCGCGACATCTCCGCCAGGTGTGGCGGATGGCTCAGCAGGTCGCCGATCAGGCGACCGAAGCCGGCCGCATCGTCGGGGGCGCGCAGGCAGCCGCGCCCGCCGGCCAGGATCGACCGTGCCCCCATGCTCGGCAGCGCCAGCACCGGCGTGCCGGCGGCCATCGCCTCGAGCAGCACCAGCCCCTGGGTCTCGGTGCGCGACGCGAACACGAAGAGGTCGGCGGCCGCATAGCAATCCGGCAGCACCCGGGCGCGATCGAGATAGCCGACGAAGCGCACCGAACCGGCGAGCCCGAGCGCGTTCACCTGCCGCATCAGCGCGGCTTCGGCCGGCCCGTGGCCGGCGATCAGCAGCAGTATCTGCGGACAGATCCGGCGCGCATGCCGGATTGCGTCGATCAGCATGCCGATGTTCTTCTCGAACGCCAGCCGACTCACCGTCAGCGCGAGCGGGCAATCCGCCGCGATGCCGTGATCACGCCGGAAGCGCGCGCCGTCGCCGCGGGCGAAATCCTCGCATTCGATGCCGGTCGGCAGCACCTCGATCGGCCGCGACACGCCATAGGCCAGCAATCGCTCGCGCATCTGGGCAGACGGCGCGATCACGCACTCCGCCTGGCCGCACTGGCGGCGCGACAGGCTCCGCGCAAAACGCGCGGTCAGCGTGCGCGGCAACCATCGCACATAGTGATGGAAGTACTCCTCGAACAGCGTGTGGTAGCTGACCACCAGCGGCAGGCCGAGTCGACGCGCGACATGGCGACCGGCCAGATGCGCGACGAAGGGCGTCTGCACGTGGATCAGGTCGATACCGCCCGCCGCCACCTGCGACGCCCGGTGGATGGTCTCGCGCAAGCGCATCAGGCGGTCTTCCGGGTCCCCCGGGATGGGTCGGCCGGGGACGCGCAGGATTCCATCCGCATCCGGCTCGCCGGAGTAACGCGGCGCCACCAGGATCGAGTCGACGCCGCACGCGTGCAATCGCCGGCGAAACGTTTCGATCGACGTGGATACCCCGTTGATGCGGGGAAAATAGACATCGGAAAGCTGCAGGACGCGCATGGCCACTCCGTCGACGGCGTCCGCCAGCTTGCGGGCGACGCGTTGCGACGGTGTTGCAGTGCGGTTTCAGTGCCGTGACGCAGCCGGCGCCGACGGCTCGCCGTAAGAGCAGTGCGTCGCCCGGCGCACCCGTGCCGCCACGGCATGGTGCGACGGACACGGCGCGGCCGCGCGGACGCTCAATAGCGTCGCGGCACGATCATCGAGTCCGGAATCGGCAGTCGGATGTAGTTCGGATGGAATTCGCGCTGCGGCAGCCGCACCGGCGCATGCTCGACCTCGCCGTAGGGGACCTGGCTCAGCAGGTGACTGATGCAGTTCAGGCGGGCGCGCTTCTTATGCACGCCCTCGACCACCCACCACGGCGCCTCGGCGATGTGGGAGCGCTCGATCATCACTTCCTTGGCCTTGGTATAGGCCTCCCAGCGACGGCGCGACTCCATGTCCATCGGTGACAGCTTCCACTGTTTCAGCGGATCGTGGATGCGCATCAGAAAGCGCCGGTGCTGCTCCTCGTCGGTCATCGAGAACCAGTACTTGACCAGGATGATGCCGGAGCGCACCAGCATCTTCTCGAACTCGGTGACGCTGCGGAAGAACTCTTCGTATTCGCTGTCGGAGCAGAAGCCCATGACCTTTTCCACGCCGGCGCGGTTGTACCAGCTGCGGTCGAACAGCACGATCTCGCCGCCGGCCGGCAGGTGGGCGACGTAACGCTGGAAGTACCACTGGGTCCGCTCGCGCTCGGTCGGTGCCGGCAGCGCGGCGACGTGGCAGACCCGTGGATTCAGGCGCTGGGTGATGCGATTGATGACACCGCCCTTGCCGGCCGCGTCCCGACCCTCGAACAGCACCACCAGCTTGAGCTTGTTGTGCACCACCCAGTCCTGCAACTTGACCAGTTCGCCCTGCAGCCGCAGCAGTTCCCGGAAGTAGATCCGCGGATCCATGTCCTCCGGCGTCGGAATCGCGACCCCGGCCGACGCGAGCATCTCGTCCATGCGCTCGTCGTCGATCTCCATCTCGAGTTCCTCGTCGAGACGATCGCTCATCTCGGCGTGCATCTGTGCTTCGAATTCCTCGCGTGCCTTGTCCCTGTCCTGTGTCATCCCTTCCTCCACTCGCCCGAATCCCGCTGCCGGCCCGCCCGCCGCCCGTCGCCGCGGCCCCGACCGTCGCCATTCTCCGTCCACTCGCGCCGGTTTGCATTGTCGCGCGGCGACGCACGAGCGGCCGCCCGTCGCGCTTTCGGGATCGATTTCCTTGCCGAAAGTCAATTCAATTCCGATTGCATCTGAGTAGATTCCGGCCGTACCGCAGAGCAGTACCGGTCCGGCCTGCCGGTCCGCCCTCGGCTTCGAAACCTTGCGGCCAAACCCGAAGGAGGACGCCTGATGAGTCACGACAAACAAGACCAAGCCGACGCCAGCCCCGATCTGCAGCGCCGGCGCTTTCTCAACTCTGCGGCGCTGACCGGGCTCGCCGGTGCCGGCATGGCGACCGGGCTCGCCTCGTGCCGTCAGGAACCGGCCGCGCCGGCCGCCAGCGCGCCGGCCGCCAGCGCAGCACCGGCCGCAACGGCGATGTCGCATTCGTCGGTCGAGGTGGCACCGGGCGAACTCGACGCGTACTACGACTTCTGCAGCGGCGGACACAATGGCGACGTGCGCATCTACGGACTGCCGTCCGGCCGCCTGCTGAAGACCATCCCGGTTTTCAACCAGGACTGCCTGGTGGGCTGGGGCATCACCAACGAATCGAAGGCGGTGCTCGGCACGCGGCCGGACGGCCGGCCGAAGTACATCAGTGGCGACACCCACCACGTGCACCAGTCGTACACCGACGGCACCTACGACGGCCGCTATGCCTTCGTCAATGACAAGATCCACGGCCGCCTGGCCCGCATCCGACTCGACACGATGGAATGCGACAGGATCACCGAGATCCCGAACATCCAGGGCTTCCACGGCACCTTTCCCGACAAGCGCGACCCGGTCGATGCGTCGATCAACCACACCACGCGCGTGTTCTGCGGCGCCGAGTTTTCGATCCCGCTGCCCAACGACGGCCGCGACCTCGACGCCGGCGACCAATACCGCTCGCTGTTCACCTGCATCGACGCCGACACCATGGACGTGCGCTGGCAGGTGCTGATCGACGGCAACTGCGACCTCGTCGCCAGCTCCTACGACGGCAAGCTCGCCGCCACCAACCAGTACAACACCGAGATGGCGGTGAAGTACCAGAACATGATGTCGGCCGAGCGCGACGCCTGCCTGTTCTTCCATGTCGCGCGGATCGAGCAGGCGGTCAAGGACGGCAAGTTCAAGACCTACGGTGACTCGAAGGTGCCGGTGGTGGACGGCACCCGCGCGGCCAATGCCGATCCGAAGACCGCCCTGACCTGCTACGTACCCATCCCGAAGAACCCGCACGGCGTCAACATCAGCCCCGACGGCCGCTTCTACGTGTGCTCGGGCAAGCTTTCGCCGACCGGCTCGGTGATCCAGCACGATCTGGTGCTGAAATGGTTCGACGGCGGGCTCGACGATCCGCGCAAGGCGGTGGTGGCGGAGCCGGAACTCGGTCTCGGACCGCTGCACACCGGCTTCGACAACAAGGGCAATGCCTATACCACGCTGTTTCTCGACAGCCAGATCGTCAAATGGAACGTCGAAGCGGCGATCAAGGCGGCCAACGGCGACAAGAACGCCACCGTCGTGCTCGACCGTCTCGACGTGCACTACCAGCCCGGCCACGGCTTCTGCTCGATGGGCGAGACCCGGGAGTCCGACGGCAAGTACTTCGTCTCCGACAACAAGTTCTCGAAGGACCGCTTCCTGCCGGTCGGGCCACTGCATCCGGAGACCGCCCAGTTGATCGACATCAGCGGCGACAAGATGAAGCTCCTGGCCGACCATTCGGTCTACTCCGAGCCGCATGATTCGATCATCGTCCGCCGGGACATCATCAAGACCCGCCAGATCTACGATCTCGACGAGTTCCCGAATGCGGTCAAGAGCTACGACGAGTCCGGCGTCACCCGCGACGGCAACAAGGTCACGGTGAAGATGATCAGTGCGGCACCGACCTTCAGCCTCGACGAGTTCCGGGTCAAGGTCGGCGACGAGGTGACCCTGATCCTGACCAATTTCGACAAGGTCGAGGATCTGACCCACGGCTTCGCCCTGCCCAAGCACGACATCAACTTCATCGTCAATCCGCAGGAGACCAAGTCGGTCACCTTCGCGGTCGATCGACCCGGGGTGTATTGGTATTACTGCACCAACTTCTGCCACGCCCTGCACCTGGAAATGCGTGGCCGGATGATCGTCGAGGCCTGAGCCGCCGATCGGCCCGTCCGCCGAATCGCGGGCGGACCGGTCGGCGCCGGAAACGCCGATGCGAAACGCCATCTGCCTGCTGTCGCTGCTGTTCGCCGTGCTGATCGGCGCCAGCGTCGCAGCCCATGCCGACACCTACGAAGCCGCGCTGCCGCCGGAAATGTCCAGCTCGAAGCGGCTGTGCGACTACGCGCCGTGCACCGAGGTGCTGCCCGGCGCCACCCGCTTCTCGGAACGCATGGGGGCGCCGCCCTACGTCGAGGGCTATCGCGGCGACGGCGAGTCCGCGCAGCTGCTCGGCTACGTCATGCTGTCCACCGACATCACCGATACGCCGGCCTACTCCGGCAAGCCGGTGGTGACGCTGATCGGCATGGACAGGGACGGTCGCTTCACCGGCGTACGCATCCTGAAGCACTCCGAACCGATCCTGCTGCTCGGAATTCCGGAATCGGAGCTGATCGACTTCAACCGCCAGTACATCGGCAAGTTCGTCGGTGACAACATCGAGATCGGCACGTCTCGACCGGACGAGGGGGTGATCGGGCTCGATGCGATCACCGGCGCCACCGTGACCGTGGTGGCCCAGAACCAGGTGATGATGACCTCGGGCACGGCAGTCGCCCAGCAGGTCGGCATCCTCGAACCGACCCCCCGGCCCCAGGCCCGCTTCGCCGATCCGGGCGGCACCCCGGACTGGGGCGGCCTGGCCGCCGACGGCGCCGTCCAGCGGTTGCTGGTCCGTCGCCGGGCGGTCGGCCTCGAGGACGACGGCGAACCCTTCATCGAGCTGTGGTTCGGCGCCCTCGACCATCCCCGGATCGGCCGTGCGATTCTCGGCGAACACGGCTACCGGAGCCTGCGCCGGCAATTGGGCGAGGGCGACCACGCGATCTTCGTGATCCGCAGCGGCGGCGCCGAATCGTTCAAGGGCTCCGGCTTCGTGCGCGGCGGCATCTTCGACCGGGTACAGGTACGCCAGGGCCGCGACACCTTCACCTTCCGCGACCTCGACTATCTCAACCTCTACGACCTCAAGGCGGCGGGGGCGCCGGCCTACCGGGAGTCGGCGATCTTCATCATCCGCGGCAAGGGCATCTTCTCCAATGCTTATCCGTGGCGGCTGGTGTTTCTCGGCAATCGCGTCGACCGTGCCACCGGCGCGCGTACCTTCGCCAATTTCGACAGCGAATACTGGCTGCCGGAGGCCTACCTCGAAGGCGGCCGTCCGGTGGTCGAGCGCCCCGATCCGACCTGGTTGAAGATCTGGAAGGAGCGCGCCCCGGCGATTCTGGGCTTCGTCTCGCTGCTGCTGGCAACCGCCGCCGTCTATGGCAGTCGCGACCGCCTGGTGCGACGCTCGACCCACAAGAACAAATGGCCGGTCAACGGCTTCAAGTACGCGATCTGGGTACTTTCGATCGGCTTCGTCGGCATCGGCCTGCTGGCGCAGCCGTCGATCACGCAAGTGCTGACCTGGTTCCACGCCCTGCTGTTCCAGTGGCAGTGGGAATTGTTCCTCAGCGACCCGTTCATCTTTCTCTTCTGGGTGTTCATCATCGTTACCGTGTTCGTCTGGGGTCGCGGCCTGTTCTGCGGCTGGCTGTGCCCGTTCGGCTCGCTGTCGGAACTGCTGTTCAAGCTCGGTCGCGCGTTGGGCCTGAAGCGCCTGCAGCGCACACCGCCGAAGGCGCTGCACGACCGCCTCAAATGGCTCAAGTACTGGATCTTCTTCGGCCTGCTGGCGGTGTCGATGATCGACATGGGGCTGGCCGAGAAGCTGGCCGAGGTGGAGCCGTTCAAGACCACCTTCCTGGTCGGACCGTTCGAACGAAGCTGGCCGTACACGCTGTTCGCGGCCACGCTGCTGGGCCTTTCGATCTTCATCGAGCGGCCCTTCTGCAAGTATCTGTGCCCGCTCGGCGCCGCGCTGGCGATGCCCACCACCTTCCGCTGGTTCGGACTCAAGCGAAAGCAGGAATGCGACTCATGCAAGGCATGCGCCAAGGGCTGCGGTTCGCTGGCGATCGATCGCGATGGCCGCATCGACCAACGCGAATGCCTGTTGTGCATGGATTGCATGGTGCTCTACTACGACGATCACGGCTGTCCGCCACTGGCCCAGGAGCGGCGCCGGCGCACGCGGGACGGCCGCGCCCTGACACCGATCGGCGCCGACGGCTACTACATTCCGATCAAGCCGGTGCCGGTCGACGGCAGCAGGCGCTGAGCGATGGTGGATCCCCGCATGCCAAGCGATCCGGTGGTGCCGTCCTACGCCGAGGGCGGCGGCCTCGCGCGACGGCTGGTGGCTGAACTGTGGGACCACCTGTGGCCGTGGAGCCGCGACGGCTTCCGCCGCCACGCGGCATGGCAGGCGGCCGGCATGGCCCTGGGACTGGCGGCGAGCACGATGTGGGTGATCGCCGCCCTCGGCCACCTCGCCGCCGGCGCGGTGATCGGCGCCTGGTTCGGCTGGAGCGTGTTCGAGGTGCTGGTGCGCCTCGGCGCCAAGCCCTACGTCAAGGAAGGCCCGTGGTGGGGTCGGCGCTATCGCCGGGCAGGCACGATGGACATGCTGTGCTACGTCGGCTTCAAGAACCTCTTGATCGGCGCGAGCCTGTTCCTGCTGCTGAAGGCGACCGGCCTGGTGGTGGTCTGATGCGGTCGCTGCTGCTGCTCCTGCTGATCGCGTCCTGGCCGGCCACGGCTGCGGAAGCGATAGTACGGCCGGGAGATTCGATCCAGGCCGCGATCGACGCGGCGAGTCCCGGCGACGTGCTGCGGGTGCTGCCCGGCCGCTATCGCGGCAATCTGCACATCGACAAGTCCCTGACACTGGAAGGCACCGGCTACCCGACGATCGACGGCGGCCTCGCCGGCGACACCATCCGCATCACCGCGACCGACGTCGTCATCGACGGTTTCGTCGTCGCCGACTCCGGCGACGATCTCGGTGCCCAGAATGCCGGCATCTATTTCGAGCGCGGTTCGCACCGCGTGGTGGTGAACGACTGCCAGTTCTCGTACGTGCTGTTCGGCCTGTGGATCGAGCAGTCCGACGACGTGGTGGTCAGCAACAACGTCATCACCGGCAAGCGCGACCACCCGTCGGCGCAGCGCGGCAACGGCATCCAACTCTACTTCAGCATGGGCGCGCGGATCGTCGGCAACCAGATCAGCTTCGTGCGCGACGGCATCTACGTCGATGTGTCGAATCGTGCGCTGTTCAAGGGCAATCGCATCCACCACGTGCGCTACGGCACCCACTACATGAACTCCCACCACAATGTCTGGGAGGACAACGAATCCCACCACAACCGCGGCGGCCTGGCGCTGATGATGACCCGCGACCAGGTCGTGCGCAACAACCGGGCGTGGGCCAATTCGGACCACGGCATCATGCTGCGCACGATCCAGGATTCGGTGATCGAGGGCAATGTCGTGGCCGGCAACGCGCGTGGCTTCTTCGTCTATGACGCCGAGTACAACGTGATCCGCGACAACCTGATCGTGGACAACCGGGTCGGCGTGCATCTGTGGGCCGGGTCGATCAACAACCAGGTCGACGGCAACGATTTCATCGCCAACCAGACCCAGGTGAAATTCATCGCGGCACGCGACGAATTGTGGGGGATCAAGGAAGGCAATCACTGGAGCAACTATGTTGGCTGGGATCGCAACGGCGATGGCGTCGGCGACCTGCCCTTCGAGGCCAACGACCTGGTGGATCGGCTCACCTGGCGCCATCCGATGATGAAGCTGCTGCTCGCCAGCCCGGCGGTACAGACGCTGCACCTGGTGGCACGGCAATTCCCGCTGCTGCGCGCGCCCAGCGTGGTCGATCGACGGCCGCGCATGGACGCAGCACATGACGACTGGAGCGACTGGATTGGAAAGCATCTTGCTGCCCACCCTTGAACCGGCCGCCGTCCGCGTTCCGGTCGCGCCTGCGGTCGCGCCGCCGGCCGCGACTGCGACTGCGGCCGGGGCAGACCCGATCATCCGGGTGCGCGGCGTGGTCCGCGACTTCGGCGCCGTGCGCGCGGTGGACGGTGTCGACCTGGCCGTGAAGAGCGGCGAGTTGTTCGGCCTGATCGGCCACAACGGGGCGGGCAAGAGCACGCTGTTCCGGATGATGCTGGGCCTGCTGGCACCGAGCAGCGGCGAGATCGAGATCGACGGCTGCAGAAGCTCGGCCCGTGCCTTCCGCGACGTGCGGCGGCGGATCGGCTTTCTGCCCGAGAACGTGGTGCTCTATGACAACCTGTCGGCACTCGAGACCCTGCAGTTCTTCGCGCGCCTGAAGGGCGTGCCCGCGCACGCATGTGCGGCCTTGCTCGAACGCGTCGGCCTCGAAGCTTGCGGCCGGCGTCGCGTGCGCGAATTTTCGAAGGGCATGCGCCAGCGCCTGGGCTTCGCCCAGGCCATGCTCGGCGATCCGCGCCTGCTGTTCCTCGACGAGCCCACCAGCGGTCTCGACCCGGAGGCGATCCGCCGCTTCTATGCCACCTTGCGGGAATTGCGGGCCGATGGCGTCACCGTCGTGCTGAGTTCCCACATCCTGGCCGAGATCCAGGAGCGGGTCGATCGCCTTGCGGTCATTGCCCGCGGCCGGGTGCAGGCGATCGGCTCGGTCGCGGAACTGCGCGACCGGGCCGACCTGCCGATCCGCTTCGAAGTCCGGGTCGCGGCGGCGCACTTCGCCGCCGTACGCGACGCACTCGGGCACCTGCCGGTGCTGTCGATCGAGGCACGCGATGGGCACGTCGCGGTGCAGTGTCGCAAGGATGCCAAGCTCGCGGTGATCGCCGCCCTCGCGCGACTCGGCGAGCTCATCCAGGACATCTCCGTTCGCGAGCCCTCGCTCGAGGACGTGTTCTTCGGCATATCGGAGTGATGACGAGGTGATGCTCGAACCCGGCCAGATCGCCGCCATCGCCGGCAAGGAATTCCGCGATCGCATCCGCAACCGCTGGGTGCTGGCGGTGGCCCTGGTGTTCACCGCGTTCGCGCTGGTGATCGCCTACTTCGGCGCCGCCCAGCAGGGCGCGGTGGGCTTCGCCTCGATCGAGGTCACGATCGCCTCGCTGGTGAGCCTGGTGATCTACCTGATCCCGCTGATCGCGCTGATTCTCGGTTTCGACGCGATCGTCGGCGAGCGCGAACGCGGTTCCCTCGATCTGCTGCTGTCGATGCCGATCACCCGACTCGAACTGCTGCTCGGCAAGTACCTCGGCCTGGCCACCGCGCTGGCGCTGTCGACGGTCGCCGGCTTCGGTCTGGTGGGCATGATGCTGCTGACCGAATTCGACTTCAATGCCCTGTTCCACTATGCCGGCTTCGTCCTGACCTCGGTGCTGCTCGGCATGAGCTTTCTCAGCATGGCGATTGCGGTCTCGGTGTTCGCGGCCGACCGTACCCGGGCGTCGGGCCTCGCGATCGCGCTGTGGTTCTTCTTCGTGCTGGTGTTCGACCTGCTCCTGCTCGGTGCGCTGGTCGCCACCGGCGGTCGCACCGGCGGCGAGATCTTGCCGTGGCTGATGCTCGCCAACCCCGCCGACGTGTTCCGCGTGCTGAACGTCTTCAGCCTCGACGAGGTGCGCAGCCTGTACGGGCTGTCCACGGTCTTTCCCGAAGGTCTCGCGGCGCCGTGGAAACTCGCCCTGGTGATGGTCCTGTGGATCGTCGCGCCACTGGCCGTCGCGGCGCATGGGTTCGAGCGATGACACGACGCCACTCCTGGCGCATGGCCGCCATCCTCGTCATCGGCCTCGCGGCCTGCGGCGAGGCCGAACGATACGCACCGACGGCGGAGGCGATCACCGAATCGACCAGTTGTGCACTCGACGGCATGCTGCTCGCCCATTTCCCGGGACCAAAGGCACAGGTGCATTTCGAAGGCTCCGAATTCCCGGAGTACTTCTGCGATACCGTCGAGATGTTCTCGGTCTACCTGAGGCCCGAACAGGCCCGGCTGGTGCGCGCACTCTACGTGCAGGACATGGGGAAGGCGGACTGGGACGCGCCTCGCGGCCACTGGATCGACGCCAGGGCCG
This sequence comes from Rhodocyclaceae bacterium, assembly GCA_020445765.1. Taxonomy (GTDB): domain Bacteria; phylum Pseudomonadota; class Gammaproteobacteria; order Burkholderiales; family Rhodocyclaceae; genus Cognatazoarcus. The sequence continues at coordinate 14,011 of JAGRFY010000054.1, forward strand.
CGTTCTACGTCGTCGGCTCCGACGCCCGAGGATCGATGGGCCCGACCATCGCATCGTTCGCGCAGCTGGGTGACGCGACGAATTTCAGCCGCGAACACGGCGGCACGGTGCTGCGCTTCGACGAGGTCACGCCGGACATGGCGGTGCTCGATGGCGGCGTCTTGAGCGACCAGAAGATGTAGGAGGCCGGATTGGACGATTTCTACCGCGACATTCCGCTGCCGCAGGCGGTCGAGATGGAGCGGCTCTCGCGATTGATCCACGAACTGCGCAGCCATCGCGCGCAGCTGCTGTCGGCATGGCAGGTCGACGGCGAGGCGGCGCTCGCCGGGCGCATCGAACGAGGCGAGGTCGACGAGCATCCGGCCTACGAGGCATGGCTGTCGCTGCGCATCCTCGAGGACACCCGCGAAGTGGCTCGCACGGTGCTCGCGCGGCGATTGGATTCGGCGAGCCGCGGATGAATCTGCACCTCGAGCTGGCACGGGCGGTCGGCGCAACGTTCGCCGAGCATCTGGCCACCGAACCGGATCTGCGCCAGGACGCCCTGTTGTTGCAGCTGCGCGACGGTACGTCGATCGAGATCCGCTACGCCGCCGCCGACGCCTACTCGCTGGGCTGGCTGCAACAGGGCATCTGGCGGCGGATCGACACGGCGCCGTGCCACCCGGGGCTCGCGACCTGGCCCAACCACATGCACACCGGCGACGGCGAGGTGCGGGCCGACCCGGTGACCCGATGCGGGGCCGAGCCGTGGCACAACCTGCGCGCCCTGCTGCAGGCCTTGGTCGAGGAGTCGCAGGCGCTGCAGGCGTGATCGACGCCGGTCGCCGTCAGGTCATCGTGCGGAAGATCGTCAGACCGAGCACCAGGAAGATCAGGAACAGCGCCAGGGCGGCGAAGAACAGGAACTTGGCGATCGACGCCGCGCCGGCGGCGACGCCGGTGAAACCCAGGATGCCGGCGACCACCGACACGACGAAGAAGATCAAGGCCCACTTCAGCATGATTCACTCCTTTCGGATCGATCGGGGATCCCACCCCGACTCATGAAGCCATGCTGCCGTGGACATGATTCGGCCGATGTCGGCCGGCGCCGCATCGGCTGTAGGAATCGACGAAGCGCGCCGCCGGCTCAGGCCGTTCGCGGCACCACGTCCGGATTGACCAGGCTCGGCGGACGCGAACCCTCGAGCGCAGCCACCAGGTTGCGCGCCGCCAGCTCGGCCATGCCCAGCCGGGTCGCCCGGCTGGCGCTGGCGATGTGCGGCGTCAGCACGGCGTTTTCGAGGCCGATGAAGCCGGGGTGCAGGTTCGGCTCGTTCTCGAACACGTCGAGGCCGGCGGCGGCGATGCGCCCCCCGGCGAGCACGTCGACCAGCGCAGCATCGTCCACCACGCCGCCCCGCGCGACATTGACGAAGACCGAAGTCGGCTTCAGCAGGGCCAGCTCGCGGGCACCGATCAGGTGGTGCGTGGCCGGCCCGTAGGGCACCGACACGACGACGAAATCGGCACTGGACAGCAACTCGTCGAAGCCGGCATAGGCGGCCCCGCAGGCAAGCGCCCGGTCGTCCGGCAAAGGCTTGCGATTGTGGTAGATGACGCGCATGTCGAAGCCCGAGGCACGCCGTGCGATGGCCTGTCCGATCCGCCCCATGCCGATGATGCCGAGGGTCGCGTGATGGACGTCGACGCCGTGCCAGTCCATGAAGCCCCAGGCCCGCCAGTGGCCATCGCGCAGCCAGCGGTCGGAACTGACGACGCGGCGTGCCGCCGCGAACATCAGCGCCCAGGCATGGTCCGCGGTGGTGTCGTCGAGCACGCCCGGCGTGTTGGTGACTATGACGCCGCGCTCGGTGCAGGCCGGGATGTCCACGTTGTTGGTGCCGACCGCGCAATTGGCAACCACCCGCAGCTTCGGACAGGCGTCGAGCAGGGCCGGCGTGACCGGATCGGCAACGGCCGTGATGATGCCGTCGCAGCCGGCGGCCCGCGACGCGAGCTCGTCGGGCGACAGGGGCTGGTCGCCCTGATTGTCGTCCA
>JAGRFY010000055.1 GCA_020445765.1 Rhodocyclaceae bacterium
GCCAGGCAAAAGACTCTCTCCATTAATGCAAAAGATAACAATAGCTGACAATAGTTCTTCCGTATGATTTAGGTTCTGGCGCCGCAAGGTGTGGGGGTTCGAGTCCCTTCCCGGGCACCATAATAAAAACAATAAGTTGCGAATTGATCCGGCGCGCCTGAAATACTGAATCCATCTTTGTGGCGGACTCTTGGCACAAAGTTGCTGATCCATGGTGCACGGGATAGTGCCTCTCCCCCGGCATTCCATTCGCGGGAGACATGGCCGACATCCGGAAGCGGCCGGGGCGGAACGGCACCCCGTATCGGGTTCGGATCCGCGTCGAGAGTCATCCTGTTGCCGCCGTTGAACGGGCCACCCTCGAGTGGGTCGCCTGGTTCAACAAGCACCGGCTGATGGCGCCAATCGGAAGCTTCCCGGCGGCCGACGCCGAAGCGGCCGACTATCGCAACCTCGACGAGCAGGCTGTGTCGGTCTGACTCAAACCAATCGGCCTGCGCGATACTCGGGACGACTCACGCCGCCGTGTTCGCTGCCACGCATGGCCTCGGCATTCGCCCTGTCCAGCCGGCTGCGGCGGACGAAGCGGCCGACGATCCGCTTCCGGATCGTCGCCTGAAGTCGCTGCAAGCCTTCCGGGGCGAGGCGCAGCTCCCCGAATTGCAGTGTCTCGGCATCTTCTCCAGAAAACACGCCGTCGCTGACGACCGCGTCATGGTGGCGTTGGGCATTGAGCAGCCCGCCAATGCGGTGGATAAAGACGACGGCGTCAATGCGCGCCTTGGCTTCGCCGTGTGCGTCCGCCCGGCCTTGTCGCAGGCATCGTTCGACGGCGTGCAGAAGACTGTGGAGCACGGCGTCCTGCAGCTCGGCGTGGTCGACGTGATAGCGCAAGCGTTTGGGGAACGAGAGCAGCCATCGTCGTATCGGCACGCGCGGAAGGACATGGTCGACGAGATTCGCCGCCGCAGTCGCCGAAACCGCGGCGTGCGGGCGCGGCCAATCAACCCGCAAGGCATGCACATCGAGCTGTAGGTCGATGCACTCGTTCCGGGCCGGCTCGCCCCAGTCATGGCTACCGCAAGGCGCAAGGCAGAAAGGACGACGGTAGCCGCCTTTCTGCCTGGATCGAGAGGCGACGGCCCTGGGCTTGCCCCGAGCGCGCACGCACTCAGTCGAACATGTCCGGCTCGCTGCGCACCAGGTCGTTCCAGATGGTCTGGAAGTGAAGCCAGCCGATGTATTCGCTGCCGACGTGCTCGCGGCTGTAGCGGCACTTGTCGGCCGGCACCAGCTTGGGTGTCACGCCGGTAGCCTCGACCATCAGCTGCTGGTGGCAGCAGCGCTCCAGCGCCATGAACCAGAAGGCAGCCGCCTCGATGCTGTGGCGGCTGGCGCTGAACAGGCCGTGGTTCTGGTGGATGGCGGCCTTCACGCCCTTGAACCAGTCGGCGACCTTGGGGCCGGCGCCTTCCTCGACGGCCACCTGGCCGGCTTCGTCGGTGATGAGCGTGTGGTCCTCGAAGAAGGCCGCGGCGTCCTGCGAGATCGGTGCGAGCGGCTTGCCGAGTGCCGCGAAGGCGGTGCCGTAGGTCGTATGGGCGTGGCACATGGCGAGGATGTCCGGATGCGCCTCGTGCACGGCGGCGTGCAGCACGAAACCGGCGCGGTTGAGGGCGTAGTCTCCCTCAACGACCTGACCCTTGTGGTCGCAGAGGATCAGGTTGCTCACCTTGACCTGGCGGAAGTGCACCGCCATCGGGTTGGTCCAGTACAACTCGGGATGTTCCGGGTCGCGGATCGTCAGGTGGCCGGCGAAGCCGTAGCTGAAGTTGGCGCGGGCAAAGGCGCGGCAGGCACCCACCAGGCGCTCCTTGCGGTATTGGCGCTCCAGCTTCACATCGTCGAAGACGGGCTGGCCGGGAAATTTGAGGCCGGGCTGGTCGGGCTGATAGATCGAGACCTTCTCGCTCCGCAGCGGGTCGTAGCGGTACTCGCTCGGGCCCATCAGCTCGGGGCCGTGCTGGGCGGTGGAAGCCTGTGTGGCAACGGCCTTGATCTTGTCGATGACGGCGGACATGGATGGCTCTCCTCGGTGGCGGGTGCTGCAATCGACGATTGCGGAATGGCTCGCATGCTCGGCCCTTGCGGGCGATTTGACAAACGATTGATCTTCATCAAAAGTTGATTTCAATTCATCTATTGCCACTACCGATGAGAAGGCTTCCGTCACTGACCCGGCTGCGGACGTTCGAAGTGGCGGCGCGGCTGCAGAGCTTCGCGCTCGCCGCCGATGAACTGAGCCTCACCGCGTCCGCCGTCAGTCACCAGATCCGCGACCTGGAGCAGCACTTCGGCCGATCGCTGTTCGACCGCCGCAACCGCCGCGTGCACACCACGCTCGAGGGGAAGCGGCTCTACCAGAGCCTGTCGCGCGTCTTCGACGCCCTCGAGGCTGCCTGCGCCGAGGTGGCGCTGCCAGCCCAGGATCAGGTGCTGGCGGTGCACTGTGCACCCAGCCTCGCCATCAAGTGGCTGGGGCCGCGGCTGGCGGAGTTCCTGGCCGGCCACCCGACGCTCAACGTGCGCCTGACCACCGGCGCCGAGGCCCTGGACCTCGGCATCGTGCGCGAGGTCGACGTCACCCTGTCCTACGGGTCGCCGCCCGCCGAGCGCTCCGGCGTCGGGACGATCGGCCTGAGCGAGGAGCGCATTGCGCCCCTGGTCGCGCCACGGCTGCTGACCGAGGGCCTGCCGGCCGCCGAGCTGGTGCAAGGCCTGCCACTGATCGACTCCACGCTCAGCCCGGTGACCTGGCCACAGTGGTTCGAGCGCCAGGGCCTGATGCTGCCGGGCCGACCGCGCACTGCCTTCGACCGGGCCGCCATGGCCATCGCCGCTGCGGCGGATGGCCTGGGCATCGCGCTGGAGAGCACCCGCCTGGCACAGCGCGAGCTGGAACGCGGCGAACTGGTCGAGCTCGGCGCGCACGAATTCGAGGCGCGGACGCAGCAGGTGCACTTTCTCAGTGTGCGCCACAGCGACCGGCACAAGCCGGCCATCAGCGCGTTCGTCGACTGGGTGCTGCAGGAAACGTCATGAGCGGCCTGGCACAGCGGGATGTTGCCGACCCTGGTCGGTCAAGCGGCGAGGCATGATCGCCAACCCGGCACACGACGCCCGGCCCACTACGGACGACCCCGCCACATCGAAGTGACCATGAACGACACCCGCCAGGCCGCAGCCCTGCTGTGGCAACACCGACGAGCCGGAACCACGCTCGACGCCCTGCCGGTCGTGCTCAGGCCGGCTGGCAGATCGCCGCGACCGACGCCGCCGGGCAGACGCACATCAACGTGAGTGGACCGCTGGCCAGGCGCATCCTGAACAGCTTCGTGCGCGCCCAGGGACACGATCGCGCAGACTTGGCTTCTGGCACCGCAAGGTGTGGGGACTCGAGTCCCTTCCCGGCACGCTCGGCAGGTCAAAAGGCCGGCACGGCCGACCCGGTGCGTCTGCGGCGCAGCCGCTGACCGGGGCTTGAATGCCGTCGCGCGTCAGGCGCACACTGGCGCCGCCCCATTCAATTCGACTGCATGGAGAACCCGATATGCGCGCACTCGCCGTCGCCATCGCCTGCCTGTTCCCAGCCGCCCATGCGGCCGCCGAGCCCGTGACGATTTCGCCGTCGGACACCACCCAGTCCTTCGTCTTCGCCCACAAGGGTCAACGGGTGATGCTGCGGCTGCGCAGCGGGCAGGAGATGTCGGGCACGATCCGCGACGCCAGCGAGCGGCTGCTGGTCCTCGGCGAGGTCGCCGGGCGCGAGTTCTTCGACGCGGTGATCCCGATCGATGCGATCGAGGCCGTGCTGGTCCGCGTCCGGGATCGCTGATCGGCTGCGCCCGGGGCGGGCGCTCAGGCCCGCCCGATGCGCCGGGACAACATCTCGCGCAGCAGCATACGCCGGATGCCGCGATGGTCCGCATCCGGCGCCGTCCACCACCAGCCGTCCTCGCGCATTTGCCGGGCGGCGGCGACGAAGCGTTCCGCCACCGCCTCGCAGTCGGCATCGCCATAGGCCAGGTTGAAGATCAGGCGGCCGGTGCCAGTCCAGTTCAGGGCGAGGCCGTGGGCGCGCAGATAGAACTGGAACATCCAGTGGTAGCGGCCGGCCCGCGTGTAGTCGATCGTCCAGATGGTGCCGATGCCTTCGATGCGCAGCGGCAGTCCGGCCTCGTCGAGCCGTCGGTTGAGGGCCTCGCGGCGGGCGCGCCAACGCTCGTCGAGACCATCGTAGAGGCATCGGATCTGCGGTGACTGGAGCCGCTCGAGGAATACCTGCATCGCGCCCATGACGTAGGGATGGGAGTTGAAGGTGCCGCGGGCGAAGCAGATGTCGGCCGGCCTGTCCTCGCGATAGCGGCGCATCAGATCGGCCCGGCCGCAGACGACGCCGACCGGAAGCCCACCGCCGAGGGTCTTGCCGTAGGTGACGATGTCGGCGCGTACGCCGAAATACTCCTGTGCGCCACCGGGCGCCAGGCGAAAGCCGGTGAATACCTCGTCGACGATCAGCACGATGCCGCGTGCTGAACACACCTCGCGCAGGCGCGACAGCCATCGCGTGTAGCGCTCGCGATCGAAGCCGGCGCGGCGACTGCCGTCGACCAGGGTCGAGTCGCCCGGTGCCGATGCGTTCGGGTGCAGCGCCTGCAGCGGATTGACGAGCACGCAGGCAATGTCGCGGCGGCTGCCGAGGACGGCGAGGCTGCGGTCGTCCATGTCGCGCAAGGTGTAGGTGCGGCCCGGGGCGAGCGGATTGCCGGGGCCGGGCTGTACGTCGTCCCACCACCCATGGTAGGCACCGCAGAAGCGCACGACATGGCTGCGGCGGGTGTGATAGCGCGCGAGGCGAACCGCCTGCATCACCGCCTCGGTGCCCGACATGTGGAACGAGACTTCATCGAGCCCCGAGATGCGCTTCAAGGCGGCGGCATTGTCGGCGACGCAGGGGTGGTAGCTGCCGAGGACCGGGCCCAGCGCGGCGACCCGCTCGGTTCCTTCGCGGATGCAGGCCTTGTAGAAGTCGGTGCCGAACAGATTGACGCCGTAGGCGCCGCCGAGGTCGAAGAATTCGAAGCCGTCGAGGTCGCGCAGCATGACACCGCGACTGTCTTCGACGAATCCGCCGGACGGCAGGTGTTCGCGCAGGTAGTCGCTGAATGGGAACGGCACCCGGTAGCGGCTGGTGAATTGCAGGTCGGAGATGTCCCGGGCCGCCTGACGCACCATCGCGTCGGTGCGAGCGTGGCGCGTGCGCAGGATGTCCGCCAGCCGGTCGAAGCCTGCGCGGCGCGCGCCGACGACGTCGGCCGGCGCGTCGTCGCAGGCGAAGAAGCGCGTGGCGTCGTAGCTGTAGCCCGGTATCGCCCGGCCGACGCGCCGGGCCAGTCTGGTATGACCTGCCAGCGACGGATGCTTCGCCCGCGAGAGCTGCAGCCGGCGGATGGCGCGCGGCAGAGTCAGCGCGGCAAGCAGGGCGCCGAACAGAAAGTGGGGGAGCGCGAGTTCCATCGACTTGCCCGGTATGTGGAAGGGCTGGTTTATCAGCGACACGTGACGGGCCGATGACGTCGCGCCCTGCGTGCGGCTGCGCCCGCAATGTCATCGAGCCGTCACGGTGGCGTGCTTTGATGATCGGTCGGACAGGCGTGTCGCCGCGACCCGGGTGAGGGCGACCTTGCCGCCAGCGGTTGCGGCCAGACAGGCCGGGCGCCGTTCCGGAATCGCGACAGGAAGCAGAGGATGAGTCTGAAGGACGATGACGGCCGCGCGGAAATGCACGCACGGCTGCAGGCTGAGCTGATCGACAGTCTGGACGAGGAACTGGAGATGGAACTCGACGACGAGCGCATCGATGCGCTGATCGGCGAGACGCTCGGCGCGCAGGCGCCGGGGCCGGACATGGATCGGCGGCCATACTTCGCCGAATTGCTGCGCCTGCAGGCGGAACTGGTGGATCTCCAGGACTGGGTCGTGGCGCACAAGCTCAAGCTGGTCGTACTGTTCGAGGGTCGGGACGCGGCCGGCAAGGGCGGCGTCATCAAGCGCATCACCCAGCGCCTGAATCCGCGCGTCTGCCAGGTTGCCGCGCTGCCGGCCCCGACCGAACGCGAGAAGAGTCAGTGGTACTTTCAGCGCTATGTCTCCCACCTGCCGGCCGGTGGCGAGATCGTGCTGTTCGACCGCAGCTGGTACAACCGCGCCGGGGTCGAGCGGGTGATGGGATTCTGCTCGGACGACGAGTACGAAGAGTTCTTCCGCAGCGTCACCGAGTTCGAAAAGATGCTGGTGCGCTCCGGCATCATCCTGGTCAAGTACTGGTTCTCGATCACCGACGAGGAGCAGCACCGGCGCTTCCTGATGCGCATCCACGATCCGCTGAAGCAGTGGAAGCTGTCACCGATGGACATGGAGTCGCGCCGTCGCTGGGAGGCCTACACCAAGGCCAAGGAAGTGATGATCGAGCGCTCCCATATTCCGGAGGCACCGTGGTGGGTGGTCGAAGGCGTGGACAAAAAGCGGGCCCGGCTGAACTGCATCAGCCACCTGCTGAGTCAGGTTCCGTACCGCGACATTCCCCGAACGCCGGTCTCGTTGCCCCATCGGGAGTTTCACCCCAACTACATCCGCATTCCGATTCCGGACTCGATGATCGTGCCGCGACGCTACTGAGTCGCAGGCCTCGATGCGCCAGGGGGGGCGTCAGCGCCCGTGGGCGGGCCCGGCTGGCGACTGCGTGGCCGGCAGCAGGTGAAGCGCGACCTGGCGGATGCCGGCAAAGAAGGCCGTCGCGTTGCGCTGCGCTGCGAGTTCCGTCAGCACGTCGATGGCAGCGCGAAGTTGGGATGGCGTCTCGGCCGTCGCCAGCAGTTCCCGAGGGCCCATGTCGGCGCCGAAGATCATCGGACAGCTCTGCATCAGATGCAGCCTGGCGAGTAACAGGCTGCGCCGTCCGGTCGCCAGTGCGGTCGCCGTACTGATGCCGGCCGCGGCGCCCGGTGGCGCGACGGTCAACAGGCCTTCGTCGATCAATGCTTCCAGATCCGATGCCGAACCACCTACGGCGTGCGCCATCGCCCGCAATTGTGCGACGCTGTAGCGGCCGTCGGCGGCGATCAGCAGCTGTCGCTGCACGTGGTCGAGACCGCGCGTGCGCGCCCAGACCTCCTGTTCGCCCGCCAGCGTCTTGCGCGGGGGCTTGGGGTCGGCATCCGTCTGGTTCATCGTCGCGGGCTCTATCCGAAAGGGAGCGTCGAGCCTAGCGCACGGGCTTTGCATCGAGATGACGTCGCCGTCTTCGGGCTATGCGCGCTTCGCGGGGTCAGGCTGCCATGCACGCGAGACGGCGTGCCCGGTGGCCGCTCGAACGTCGAATATGACCTTCGATGACACGAGGTGGAAGGAATCGCAGCATTGCCCTATAGTGCGCGCCCCGTTGCTCATGCGAGGCTCATTCACGTGTGCGCTGGCGGGGCATGTCGAAGCGATAACTATCCAATCAGGGGTCAGCCATGGTCGAAGTCGAAACACAAGGTATCTCTGTCCCGGGCGAGCCGCCGGCCGCCGGTGAAGGCGTTCAGTCTGCAGTCGAATCCGGTCCTGAGGCGGCAGCGCCCGAGGCCAAGCCGGCGCCCGTTGCCGACGACGGCACAGCGGTGGCCAATGTCGATACGCGCGGAGCGGATGCTGCCGGTTCAGGCAATGTCAAGGGCGTCGGCAAGCCGGCAGCCAGTCGGACCAAGCCGCCGCGCAAGCCGGCGGTGACCTCGTCGACGCATGCAAAGAAGTCACCGGCTGCGAAGCCGCCGACGCCCGAGCGGCCGAAACGGCAGAAGGCGACCGAGTTCGAAATTCGCTGCGGCAAGGAGGAACGTCAAAGCCTTCGCAGGATGCGGCGCAACGCGCGCAAGGCCGGTGCGCGTACCGACAAGGCGGTGCTGCTGAGGGCCGGCCTGCTGTTGCTCGGCGAGAAGTCGGCCGAAGAGATCGCGGCGCTGGTGGCCCGACTGCCGAAGCTCAAGAAGGGGCGAGCCGACAAGCGCTGACGCCAGCGGCGGTGACCACTCGGCAGCGCGCTGTCACCGTCGCGGACTGCTGTCGCGGGCATCGTGCCTGGCGCTAACGATCACTTCAAGCAAAGAAACGCCTGCGCCCCCCCAAGCGGGGAATGCGCAGGCGAGAGACCTTGCAGCGTGTTGTCGTTGGTGTTGTCGGGTCTCAGCCGCGGCCGCGACGGCGGCGAACGATGCTGCCGACGAGGCCGAGGCCGGCGAGGAACATGGCATAGGTTTCCGGCTCGGGTACCGCTGCCGTGATCATGATCAGTCGGTCGTCACCGCTGGCCGGGTGCTGGATGTTGAGGTAGGCGACGTTCGGGTTGAACGGATCGAAGAACAGACCGGTCGGTTCGGCGCCACTGACCTGCATCGCGGCCCAGCGCTGGATGTATTCGGCGATGCCGTCGCCGTCGGTATCGCGAGCGAGCCAGATGTCGGCGTCGCCTGCGCCCTGGTCTTCGATGATGTAGAGGTTGCCATCGGCATCGATGGCGAGGTTGTCCGGGCTCGTCAGCAGGTTGCCGACGGCGGTTCCGGTCGCGATGTCGACGGTGTCACGGGTCACGAACTGATTGACGGTGCTCTGGGTCAGGTTGACCGTCCATACGTCGTGGGTGCCGGTGGCGGCAAACACCAGGGCCTCGTCGCCGTTGGCGAGGGTGCGGATCTCGAGGTCTTCCGGGCGGTTGTAGCCGGTCGCACCGACATTGTCGGCGGCGCGGCGACCGTCGGCGTCGAAGGGATCGAGGACTTCCCAGGTGTAGTTGCCTGCGGCACTGTCGGCCGTGCCGGCGCCGACCTTCATCGCATAGGTCGTCCCGGCCGCGAAGAAGTCGTCGCCGGAGCTGGCGTTCGGATTGGCCGATGCGAACTTGTAGATCGAGCCGCTGCCGTTTTCATCGACGAAGTAGAAGTTGTTGAGGCTGTCGAAGGCCAGGCCCTCGTGGGAAACCCGGGGAATGACGTTGTTGCGCTGAACCAGAAGTCCGGTGCCGTCGGTCAGGTTGGTCGCGGTGGCCGAGACTGGATTCGTCACCTCGAACAGGCGGCCGGTGGCGACGCTGCCAGCGGCCGCGGGGTCGAAGTTCTCCT
>JAGRFY010000056.1 GCA_020445765.1 Rhodocyclaceae bacterium
CGGCTCAGCACGATCCGCGGGCGCCACATCGGCGCCCGCGCCTTTTTCGACGACCCCGGGCCCGGTTGCCGCATTCGGGCCGCCATGCCGGATTCCGCGGGCGAGCCGGCGCGACCGACGACGAGAACATGAACGCATCCGATCGGGCGCCTCCGAACACGCGCACCCCGCCGCCGGCATGATTCCGTTCTGGCGGCTGTCCGCCTACTACTTCTTCTACTTCGCGTTCATCGGGGCGTTCGCACCGTATTTCACGCTGTATCTCCAGTCGTTGTCCTTTGCCGCGGCCGACATCGCCGTGCTGATGTCGTTGATGCAGGTGATGCGCATCGTCGCGCCCAACCTGTGGGGGCTGATCGCCGATCGCGCCGGCCGCCGGGTGGCCATCGTGCGGCTCTCGGCGCTCGCCAGCCTGATCGGATTCAGCGGCTTCTTCGTGACCGACAGTTTCGGCGGCATCTTCGTCGCGATGGCGCTGATGTCCTTCTTCTGGAGTGCCGCGCTGCCGCTGGTCGAGGGTCTTACCTTCGATCACCTCGGCGGTTCGATGGGGCGCTACGGCAAGATCCGGTCATGGGGCTCCATCGGTTTCATCGTGGCGGTGATGGCCATCGGCTATGCACTCGACTCGGTGGCCGAGCGCAACCTGCTGTGGATGACGGCGTCGATCCTGGCCGGCATCGGCGTGTGCTCGCTGATGATGCCCGAGGCCGCGAAGCCGTCGGCGCCGTCCGATGGCACCGCAATGCTCGACATCCTGCGCCGGCACGAGGTCCAGGCGCTGCTGGCGGCCTGCTTCCTGATGTCGGCGGCCCATGGCGCCCTCTACGTCTTCTATTCGATCCACCTGGTCGGGGCCGGCTACTCGACGGGCTTCGTCGGCTGGATGTGGACCCTCGGCGTGATCGCCGAGATCGCCGTCTTCGTGGCGATGCCGCAGTTGCTGAAGGCGTTCTCGCTGCGCACGATCCTGGCGTTCTCCTTCGCATGTGCAGTCCTGCGCTTCCTGATGATCGGCTGGGGGGTCGAATCCCTGCTCGTGCTGTTGCTTGCGCAATTGATGCACGGAGCGACCTTCGGCGCCTATCATGCGGCGGCGATCGCGGCGATCCATCGCTGGTTTCCGGGTCGCGCCCAGTCGCGCGGACAGGCCTTGTATGGCAGTCTGTCGTTCGGCGCCGGCGGTATGCTCGGCGGTCTGGTCAGCGGCTATCTCTGGGATCCGCTGGGGGCCGCCTGGACCTACACGGTGGGTTCCGGTTTCGCGCTGGCCGGTCTGCTGCTGATCCTGGCCGGGCTCGCGCATTCCGGCCGCGGCTTCACGGAGGATGGAGGCAGGGCATGACGATGAGAACGAATCTGGGCGGCATCATGCTGGTCGCCGCCGCGTTGGTGTTGCCGGCCTGTCAGTCGGTTCAGACCACCCAGGCCGGCGCGGTCGGCGTCGATCGCAGCCAGGCGATGCTGGTGTCGTCCGCCGAGATCGAACAGGCCTCGGCTCAGCAATACCAGCAGGTGCTGGCAGCGGCGCGCGAAAAGGACGCGCTCAACCGGGATGCGGCCCAGTTGAGGCGCGTGCGCGCCGTTGCCGACCGCCTGATTCCTCAGACCACGGTGTTTCGGCCGGACGCGGCCAAGTGGCAGTGGGAGGTCAATGTCCTCGAGTCGGACCAGCTCAACGCCTGGTGCATGGCCGGCGGCAAGATCGCGTTCTACTCGGGGCTGATCGAGCAGCTCGAACTGACCGATGGCGAGATCGCGGCGATCATGGGCCACGAGATCGCGCACGCGCTGCGCGAGCATTCACGAGAGCGGGTGTCCCGTTCGATGGCGACCGGCATGGGTGTGGCGATCGTCAGTGCCGCGCTCGGCATCGGTCAGCTCGGCAACGACCTGATGGGCTCGCTCGCCAAGGTCACCTTCGAGTTGCCCAACTCGCGGCTGCACGAGACCGAGGCCGACCGCATCGGCGTCGAACTGGCGGCGCGCGCCGGCTACGATCCGTATGCTGCGGTCGGGCTGTGGAAGAAGATGGCTGCGGCATCGAAGGGCAGCCCGCCGCAGTTCCTGTCGACCCACCCGTCGCACGACAGCCGCCAGAAGGACCTGGCGGACTATGCCGAGCGGGTGATGCCGCTGTATCGTCAGGCAAGGGCGGGAAAACCTTGAGTTTTTGCCGCCCGCCGGCGCCTGTCCAATGGGCGCCGCCTGTGGAATAATCGGCATCCCCCAGAGTTCCGGAAGTTCGGGATGCAAGCGCAGACGCTGTACGAAAAGCTGTGGTCGAGTCATGTGGTGCATGAGGAATCGGACGGCACCGCACTGATCTATATCGACCGGCACCTGGTGCACGAAGTGACCAGCCCGCAGGCCTTCGAAGGCCTCAAGCTGGCGGGTCGCAAGCCCTGGCGAACCAGTTCGATCGTCGCTACCGCCGATCACAACACACCGACCGACCATTGGGAGCGGGGCATCCAGGACCCGGTTTCCCGCCAGCAGGTGGAAACCCTCGACGCCAACATCCGTGCGTCGGGTGCGCTCGCCTACTTTCCGTTCAAGGACGTGCGCCAGGGCATCGTCCATGTCATCGGCCCCGAGAACGGCGCGACGCTGCCCGGCATGACCGTGGTATGCGGCGACTCCCATACCTCGACCCATGGCGCCTTCGGTTGTCTCGCACACGGCATCGGCACGTCGGAGGTCGAACACGTGCTGGCCACCCAGTGCCTGCTGCAGAAGAAGTCGAAGACCATGCTGATCCGCGTGGATGGGCGGCTCGGCAAGGGGGTCGGCGCAAAGGACGTGGCGCTGGCGATCATCGGCCACATCGGCACCGCCGGTGGTACCGGCTACGCGATCGAGTTCGGCGGCGAGGTGATCCGCTCGCTGTCGATGGAGGGCCGCATGACGGTGTGCAACATGGCGATCGAGGCCGGTGCCCGGATGGGTTTCGTCGCGGTCGACGACACCACCATCGAGTACCTGCGGGGCCGGCCGTTCGCACCCGGCGGCGACGACTGGGACAAGGCCGTCGACTACTGGCGCACGCTGCATTCGGACGAGGGCGCGAGCTTCGACAAGGTCTTCGAGCTGCGTGGCGAGCGCATCGTGCCGCAGGTAACCTGGGGCACCTCGCCGGAGATGGTGACCGGCATCGACGGCCGGGTGCCCGATCCGGCTGCCGAGCGGGACGCGGTCCGGCGCGAGGGCATGGAACGGGCGCTGCAGTACATGGGGCTCAAGCCGAATACCCCGATCGAAGACGTGCGCATCGACAAGGTGTTCATCGGTTCGTGCACCAACTCGCGGATCGAGGATCTGCGTCAGGCCGCTGCCGTCGTGCGCGGGCGACGCAAGGCGGACAACGTGCGCCTCGCGCTGGTGGTGCCCGGCTCCGGGCTGGTCAAGCGCCAGGCCGAGGCCGAAGGGCTCGACGACATCTTTACCGCCGCCGGCTTCGAGTGGCGCGAGCCGGGTTGCTCGATGTGCCTGGCGATGAATGCCGACCGGCTCGAACCGGGCGAGCGCTGCGCCTCGACCTCGAACCGAAACTTCGAAGGTCGGCAAGGGGCCGGTGGCCGCACCCACCTGGTCAGTCCGGCGATGGCCGCGGCCGCCGCGATCGCTGGTCGCTTTGCCGACGTGCGCGAAATCCTCTGAGACTCAGCCGGAAACCGACACGATGGAAGCATTCAAGATTCACGAGGGCCTGGTGGCGCCGCTCGACCGCAACAACGTGGACACCGATGCCATCATCCCCAAGCAGTTCCTGAAATCGATCAAGCGATCGGGCTTCGGCCCCAACGCCTTCGACGAGTGGCGCTACATGGATCACGGCGAGCCCGGCATGGATAACTCGCAGCGTCCGCTGAATCCGAACTTCGTGCTCAACCAGGCGCGCTACCGAGGCGCGTCGATCCTGCTGACCCGCGCCAACTTCGGCTGTGGCTCGAGTCGCGAGCACGCACCGTGGGCGTTGCTTGACTACGGCTTCAAAGCGATTCTCGCCGAGTCCTTCGCCGACATCTTCTACAACAACTGCTTCAAGAACGGCATCCTGCCGGTGGTGGTGCCGAAGGCCGAGCTCGACGCACTGTTCGGCCTGGTGGAGCACTCGCCGGGCTATGCCCTCGCCATCGATCTGCCGGCGCAGTTGATCCGTCGGCCAGACGGCCATGCGATCCCCTTCGAGGTCGATCCGTTCCGCAAGGAGTGCCTCGTCAACGGCTGGGACGACATCGGTCTGACGCTGCGTCACGCCGACAAGATCCGCGACTACGAAGCGCGCCGGCGGGTCCGGCATCCTTATTACTTTTCCTGATTGCCAGGCGCGTGCATCTGCGCCGGGGAGAAAGCTCCAGATGAAGATCTGCGTTTTGCCGGGCGATGGAATCGGCCCGGAAATCACCGCCGAAGCCTTGCGGGTGCTCGCGGCCCTGCGAAGCGACGGCCTTCCGATCGAGACCGAGCAGGCCCTGATCGGGGGCAGTGCGGTGGACGCCGAGGGCGTGCCGCTGCCGCAATCGACCCTGCGACTCGCCGGCGAGGCCGACGCGGTGCTGCTCGGTGCGGTCGGCGGCCCCCAGTGGGATGGACTGCCCCGCGACCAGCGCCCCGAGCGGGGACTGCTTGGCATCCGCAAGTCGCTCGAGCTGTTCGCCAACTTGCGCCCGGCGATTCTGTATCCGGAACTGGCCAACGCCTCGACGCTGAAGCCGGAGGTGGTCGCCGGCCTCGACATCATGATCGTGCGCGAGCTCACCGGCGACATCTACTTCGGACAGCCACGCGGCATCGAACAGCGTGACGGCGAGACCGTCGGCTTCAACACGATGATCTACAGCGAGGCCGAGATCCGCCGGATCGCCCGGGTCGCCTTCGGCATCGCGATGAAGCGCGACCGCCGGCTGTGCTCCGTGGACAAGATGAACGTGCTCGAGTGCACCCAGTTGTGGCGCGACGTCGTGACCGACGAGGCCAAGGCCTTTCCCGAGGTCCGACTTACCCACATGCTGGTGGATAACGCGGCGATGCAACTGGTGCGCAACCCCAAGCAGTTCGACGTGATGGTCACCGGCAACATGTTCGGCGATATCCTGTCGGACGAGGCGTCGATGCTGACCGGGTCGATCGGCATGCTGCCGTCGGCATCGCTCGACGCATCCAACAAGGGCATGTACGAGCCGAGCCACGGCTCGGCGCCGGACATCGCCGGCAAGGGCCTGGCCAATCCGCTGGCGACGATACTTTCGGTGGCGATGATGCTGCGCTATACCTTCGGCCAGGAGGAGGCGGCGCAGCGCGTCGAGGCTGCGGTCAAGCGGGTGCTGTCCGATGGACTGAGGACCGCGGACATCTTCGAAGAAGGCACCAGAAAGGTGGGAACGACGCAGATCGGCGACGCAGTGCTGGCTGCGCTTTGAATCGGACAGAACGGGATCGAACCAACGATGGCACAGATGAAACGGGTTGGACTGGTGGGCTGGCGGGGCATGGTGGGCTCCGTCCTGATGCAGCGCATGCGCGAGGAGAACGACTTCGCGAACATCGAGCCGGTTTTCTTTACCACCTCGAACGTCGGCGGCGCTGCACCGAACTTCGGCAAGGAGGCGCCCGCGCTCAAGGACGCCCGCAGCGTCGATGACCTGAAGGCGATGGACATCGTCATCACCTGCCAGGGCGGCGACTACACCAACGAGGTGTATCCGCAGTTGCGAGCGGCCGGCTGGCAGGGCCACTGGATCGACGCTGCATCGGCGCTGCGCATGAAGGACGCGTCGGTGATCATTCTCGACCCGGTCAACATGAACGTGATCAGGGATGCGATGGCTGCCGGCGGTCGCGACTGGATTGGTGGCAACTGCACGGTCTCGCTGATGCTGATGGCGCTCGGCGGGCTGTTCCAGAATGATCTGGTCGACTGGGTCACGTCGATGACCTATCAGGCGGCGTCCGGCGCCGGCGCGCAGAACATGCGCGAATTGCTCGCGCAGATGGGTGCCCTCGAAGCCAGCGTCAGGCCGCTGCTGCAGGATCCCGCCTCGGCGATCCTCGACATCGACCGGGAAGTCTCGGCTGCGATGCGCTCCGAGGCCTTCCCGACCGCCAATTTCGGCGTGCCCCTCGGCGGTTCGCTGATCCCGTGGATCGACCGAGACCTGGGCAACGGGCAGAGTCGCGAAGAGTGGAAGGGCAGCGCCGAGACCAACAAGATTCTCGGGCTCGAGGACCGCCCGATCCCGATCGACGGGCTGTGTGTGCGCATCGGCGCGATGCGTTGTCATAGCCAGGCCATGACAATCAAGCTAAAGAAAGACGTCCCCTGTGACGAAATAGAGCAAATGCTGGCCACGGCCAACGACTGGGTGAAGGTCGTTCCGAACCAGCGGGAAGTCACCATGCGAGACCTGACCCCTGCAGCGGTGACCGGTACCCTGACGATCCCGATCGGTCGGGTACGCAAGATGGCGATGGGGGGCGAGTACATCTCTGCCTTCACGGTGGGCGACCAGTTGCTGTGGGGTGCGGCCGAGCCGCTGCGCCGGATGCTGGCAATCCTGCTAGACGCCTGAACGCTCCGGCGCGGTATGCCGGACGGTTGCGGAAAGGGCCGCGTGGTTTTTTTGAAACCGGCGGCCTTTTTTCTTGGTGGTCGCAGCTGATTTGGGTCGAGGTGTTGCGGCGATGCCCCATGTGCATTGTTAGAAACTCTCTCAGCTTGCGAGCCTAAATGCATGATGCTAATTTGGGTCACCTCGAAAAATCCGGCCTGGAACAGCGATTTCGATGACGATCATGACTAATTCGCTCAAGAAGACACTGCTGGCGGCGAGCCTGGCGGCGCTTCCCCTCACGCTCAATGCGGCTGGACTTGGGCGCATCAATGTGTTCAGCGCGCTTGGACAACCGCTGAACGCCGAGATCGAAGTGCAGGCCAATGCCGACGAAGTTTCGTCGATGCGTGCGCGAATGGCGCCTGCTGCGAGCTTCCAGAACGCGAACGTTCCGTTTTCGCCGGTGATCAGTCTGATCCAGGTTGAAGTCGAGCCACGCGGCGATGGCGCGGTGCTGAAGCTCTCCAGCGACCGCCCGATCAACGAGCCCTTCGTCGATATGGTGCTCGAGATGTCCTGGGCGAACGGCAAGCTGATCCGCGAATACACGTTCCTGCTCGATCCGTCGGTCAGTTCGCCGAAGCCGGTCAGCGCGGTCACCAGCCAGGCGGTACCTGCCGTCGCTGCCGCGCCGGCACCGGCACCGGCACCGGTGGCGCCTGCCCCTCGAGTGGCAGCCTCCCGAGCGGCCGCCGCGGCCGAGCCGCCGCGGGCCAAGGCCGATGACTATCGCGTCAAGCGCGGCGACACCCTGAGCCGCATCGCCCGTGCCCACAAGTCGCCGGACATTTCGCTTGAACAGATGCTGGTCGCTCTGCAGCGCCGCAATCCGGATGCCTTCGTCGGCGACAACATGAACCGGCTGATGGCCGGGCGAATCCTCAGCATACCGTCAGCCGACGAAGCGGCGGCGATCTCGCAGAGCGAAGCGCGTCGTGAGGTGGTTGCGCAATCGGCGGACTTCAATGCCTATCGACAGCGACTGGCCGAGACCGTGCGCCAGGAGCCACCGGTCGCCGAGGCGGAAAGCCAGCAGCAGATGAGCGGCTTGATCAAGCCGCGTATTGCGGAAGCGCCGAAGCCGGAAGATGCGGCACGTGACCAGGTGCGGGTTTCGCGGACCGAGACCGGGGCGGGTCTGTCGCAGGACGCGGGCGAGCGCCTGCGCATGCTCGAAGAGGATCTCGCGGCTCGCGACCGTGCGCTGGCCGAGGCCAACGATCGCCTGGCCGAACTCGAACGCAACATCGGTGAGCTGCAGAAACTGATCGAACTGAAGAACGAAGGCCTGGCCAAGGCGCAGCAAAGCGCCGAGCAGGCGGCCGCAGCACCGCAGGCCGGAGGCTTCGAGCCGCCAGTCGCGACACCAGCAGCCGAGGCGGGTGCCGTGACCCCTGCGCCGGCCGCCGAGGCCCAGGCGGCCGCGTCGCCCGCCGCAGCCGGCGCAGCGATGTCGCCGACCCCGGCCGCCGAAGCTGCGCCGAGCGTCGACAGCGAGGCCGCCAAGGCCACAGAACCTGCGCCTGCGGGCGAGCCCGCGGCGCCCGTCGAACCGGCGCCGGCGGCCGTGGCCCCAGCGCCCAGGCCCGCGGTCGAGCCGCCGCCTGCGCCGGCGCCTGCACCGGCAGTGGCACCTCCGCCGTCGCCCGCACCGGTGGCGGCACCCGGATTCATCGACGAACTGATGGCCAATCCGACGCTGGTGGCCGCCGGTGGCGGCGTGCTTGCGCTGCTGCTCGCACTCGGCCTGATGCGTTCGCGCAAGAAGCGCGGCGAGGCCGAGGCCCAGGCATCGATGAATCCGCCGTCGGAGCTGTCGATGGGTGGAAGTTCGATCTTCGGCACCAGCGGTGGCCAGAGCGTGGACACCGGATCCAGCGTGATCCAGACCGATTTCAGCCAGTCGGGCATGTCGGCGATCGATGCCGACGAGGGCGTCGACCCGGTTGCCGAAGCCGACGTGTACATGGCCTATGGCCGCGATGCCCAGGCCGAAGAGATTCTGCTGGACGCCTTGAAGGTCGATCCGTCGCGCGCCGCCGTCCATCTCAAGCTGCTCGAGATCTACGCTCAGCGCAAGAGCACGTCCCAGTTCGAGACGACCGCCTCGGAACTCTACTCGCTGACCGGCGGGCAGGGTGACGACTGGGCCCGCGCCGCCGACATGGGGCGGCAGATCGACCCCGACAATCCACTCTATTCGGAAGCCGGCGGCGCAGCGGCTGCTGCGGCCGCCAGCGCAGTGGGCGCGACCGCCGCAGCAGCGGCAGCGGCGAGCGCGACAGCGAAGCCTGCAGCCGAATCGGACGAGGCGAAATCGGCCGATATGGAAATGTCGGCCCTCGATTTTGCGATACCTGGCAGCAAGCCCGAGATCGAAGGTGCCAGTGCAAAGTTGAAGGACACCTGGGCAATGCCGGGCGAGCTCAGCCAGTTCGACGGAAGCAGCGAAGCGCATACCGATGCCGGCGGCCTTTCCAAGGCGGGCGACAGTTCTCTCGATTTCAATCTGGATCTGGGCGAGGCGCCGGAAGAGCAAGGTGCCGCCGAAGCCCCGCCGACCGAAGGTGGCGGCATCGAACGGCCGGCGACCGACGGCGACATGACCGTCAAGCTGTCTGCTGCCGCGATCGCCGGCGGCGACGATTCGACAGTGATCATCAAGTCCGAGGGCGATGCGCCGAAGGCGGAAGACGATCTGGTGCTAGCCGACGCATCTGAGACCACGCTCGAGTTCGACCTCGACATGGGGGATGGCGACGTCGTCGAGCCGGCAGCGGAGCCGGTCACGGAATCCCCCGCAGAAGCGGTGTCGCCGCCGCCGGTCGATGTCGAGAGCGTCGTCGACGACGTGGCCGAGACGGCAGCTGAAAGTGATCTCAGCCTCGATTCCGACCAGACTGCATCGGCGCTCGATTTCGATCTGGACGTCGTCTCGGAGGACGACGACGATTCGGTGCTGAGCGGCGCCGGGTCGGAAGAATTCGAGCTGCCCGATCTGGACCTTTCCGCCGAGGCCGACGACAAGCCGGCGGAGATCGACACCGGCGACGAACCGGCCGAAGACATCGATCTCAGCGCCACCGTGGCGAACCCGGTCACCGAAGACGAGGAGATGGCCACCGATCTCGAACAGAGCAGCTTCGACGGTACCCTGCTGGACTTCGATTTCGACCTCGACAAGCCCGCCAATGCCAATGCCAAGCCGGCCGATGTCGAGGCGACGGCGCTCGATATCTCTTCGATCGACCTCGACCTGGAAGCCCAGGATGCCGAGCACGCGGCCGTCGAGTCGATGGCCGGGGCCGAGGCCGCCGCGCCGGTCGCCGCCGATGCTGCAGTGGCGGAACAGGCGTCGCCTGTCGCCGATGACACGCCGGGCGATCCCGAAGTCGATACCAAGCTCGAACTGGCCCGCGCCTACGAGGAGATGGGCGACAAGGACGGTGCCAAGGAACTGCTCGACGAAGTGCTGGCCGAGGGCAACAACCAGCAGCAGGAGCAGGCGCGCCTGGTCATGTCGCGCCTGTGAGCAGACGTCGCGCGGGGCGGGTATGCGAGTCCTGCATCCGGCCGTCGCCACGGCACTGGTCGGACTGCTGCTGGTCGGAAGCCAGCAATTGAGTGGTATTCCCCTGGCGGCTGCGTGTCTTGCCGCCGTGGCGGCCGCTGTTGCCGGCGCCCGGCGGCGGCTGCTACGCATGCTGCGACGCAGCCGCTTCCTGATGCTGGCGATCGTCGTGATGTTCGCGTGGTTTACGCCCGGCCAACGTCTGTTTGCGGAGCCGGGTTGGCTGTCGCCAACCTTCGAGGGCCTGCTGCTCGCGGCCATCCACGGTGGACGGCTGCTGATCGCATTGGCGCTGGTTACCCTGCTGCTCGAACGCCTGCCCGCCGCTGAACTGTTGCAGGGACTGTCCACACTGGCACGACCGCTGTCCGTGATCGGCTGGGATGCCGATCGGCTGGCTGTGAGGCTGAGCCTGGTGATGCAGATGGTCACCGAGTCGTCGGGGCGGGACTGGCGGCGCTGGCTCGACGACGAAGAAGATTGGGCGACGCCGCAGACCGTCGCGATTACGGCCCATCCCTTCGGTGCCTGCGACGCCTGGGCGTTGTCGCTGGTGGCGGTGGCACTGGCATGTCTGGTCGTCGTCGCGTAGCGCTGGCACTGGAGTACGACGGACGCGGCTTCGCCGGCTGGCAGACGCAGCCCGATGGCCGTGGCGTCCAGGATGCACTCGAGTCCGCGCTGTCGGCGATCGCCGACGAGCCGATCGGCACGGTTTGCGCGGGTCGTACCGATAGTGGCGTGCATGCCACCGCTCAGGTGGTGCATTTCGATACCGGTGCCGTGCGACCGACGAGTGCCTGGGTACGCGGGGTCAATGCCCACCTGCCGCGCGCGATCGCGGTATTGTGGGCGCATGAGGTCGCAGCCGACTTTCATGCCCGCTTCGCTGCGCGTGGACGACACTATCGCTATCTCTTGATGAACAGGCCCGTCCGGCCAGGGGTGCTGGCTGGACGGGTCGGCTGGTACCACCGCCCGCTGGACGCGGGGCGGATGCGCCGTGCTGCCCAGTGCCTGCTGGGACGGCAGGATTTCTCGGCCTTCCGCGCATCGGCCTGCCAGGCGAAGTCGCCGGTGCGCGAGATGCGCCGGATCGCGATCGAGGCGCGCGACGACATGATCAGCTTCGATTTCGAGGCCGACGCCTTCCTCCATCACATGATCCGCAATCTCGTTGGTGCCCTCGTCTACGTCGGCTCCGGCGCCTGGCCGGTCGAGCGCCTCGCCGAGGTGCTTGCGGGGCGCGATCGCGCGCAGGCAGCGCCGACCTTCGCCGCCGATGGTCTTTACCTGTGCGGCGTCGTGTATGCCCCGGAATGGTCGCTGCCTGGTGATGGGCGTATCATTTGCCGCCCCGAGACGCATCTGGGCTGACCACTTGGCTCGTACCCGTATCAAGATCTGTGGGCTGACCCGTGAGCAGGATGTGCGGGCGGCCGTCGATGCCGGCGTCGATGCCGTCGGTTTCGTCTTCTATCCGCCGAGTCCGCGCTTCGTCGACGCGAGCAGGGCCGCCGAGCTGTGCGCGCTGTTGCCGCCGTTCGTGACGCCGGTCGGTCTGTTCGTCAATGCGGATCCGGCGCATGTCGCCGCGGTGCTCGCCGAAGCGCCGCTGCAATTGCTGCAGTTCCACGGCGACGAGCGCGAAGACGATTGCCTCGCGGCCGGCCGGCCCTATCTCAAGGCCGCGCGGATGCGGCCGGGGCTCGATCTGGTAGACTACGCCGCGCGCTTTCCTTCTGCCCGGGCGATCCTGGTCGACGCCTTCGTCGATGGCTACGGTGGCGGCGGAAAGGTCTTCGACTGGTCTCTGATTCCACAGGGTTTTTCCCGCCCGCTGGTATTGTCCGGCGGACTCGACGAGAACAACGTCGGCGATGCAATTCGTCGGCTGCGTCCGCAGGCCGTGGATGTGTCGAGCGGGGTCGAGTCGGAACCGGGCATCAAGGACGCCTCGAAGATCCAGAGTTTCGTAGCAGGAGTTCGCAATGCAGATGGCTGATGCCTCCTATACGCTGCCGGACGAGAAGGGCCATTTCGGCCCCTACGGCGGCATATTCGTCGCCGAGACGCTGATTCCGGCGCTCGAGGAACTGCGGCTGGCCTACGAGGCCTGTCGTGTGGATCCGGCATTCCAGGCCGAATTCGAATACGAGCTCAAGCACTACGTGGGACGGCCCAGTCCTGTCTATCACGCGGCGCGCTGGTCCCGCGAACTGGGCGGTGCCCAGATCTACCTGAAGCGCGAAGACCTCAATCACACCGGCGCCCACAAGGTGAACAACTGCATTGGCCAGGCGATGCTCGCGCGACGGATGGGCAAGCCCCGGGTCATCGCCGAGACCGGTGCCGGCCAGCACGGCGTCGCAACCGCTACCGTGGCCGCGCGCTACGGCATGGAGTGCGTCGTCTACATGGGGTCGGAGGACGTCCGCCGCCAGGCCGCCAACGTCTACCGGATGAAGCTGCTGGGGGCCGAGGTGGTGCCGGTCGAATCGGGCTCGAAGACCCTCAAGGATGCCCTCAACGAGGCGATGCGCGACTGGGTGACCCATATTGCGGACACCTTCTACATCATCGGCACGGTGGCCGGGCCTCATCCCTATCCGCAGATGGTCCGCGACTTCCAGTGCGTGATCGGCCGCGAGTGCATCGAGCAGGTGCCGGAACTGACCGGCAGGCAGCCGGACTACGTGATCGCCTGCGTCGGCGGCGGATCGAACGCGATGGGCATTTTCCATCCCTACATCCCGTATCCGGACGTTCGCCTGATCGGTGTCGAGGCCGCTGGCGACGGCCTCGACACTGGCCGTCATGCGGCGTCGCTATCGGCCGGCAAGCCGGGCGTGCTGCATGGCAATCGAACCTATCTGCTGCAGAACGAGGATGGCCAGATCATCGAGACCCATTCGATCTCGGCCGGCCTCGATTACCCGGGGGTCGGACCGGAGCATGCCTGGCTCAAGGACAGCGGCCGTGCCGAATACGTCGGCGTCACCGACGACGAGGCCTTGCAGGCCTTCCATGATCTGTGCCGCCTCGAAGGCATCATTCCGGCGCTGGAATCGTCGCACGCACTTGCTCACGCGGCACGGCTGGCACCGACGCTGCCGAGCGACAGGATCATCCTGGTCAATCTTTCCGGGCGCGGCGACAAGGACATGCATACCGTCGCCGAACGATCCGGAATCCAGTTCTAAGCGCGCGGCCCGGCCGTCCGTATCAACAGAGCGATCCGTCCATGTCGAAAATCCAGGCTAGATTCGCGCGCCTGCAATCCGAGCGGCGCAAGGCGCTGATTCCGTTCATAACCGCTGGTGACCCGTCACCCGCGGCGACGCTGCCGCTGATGCGCGCGCTGGTCGACGGTGGGGCGGACATCATCGAACTCGGCGTGCCGTTTTCGGACCCGATGGCCGACGGCCCGACCATTCAGCGGGCGTCCGAGCGTGCGCTGGCGGCGGGCATGAGCCTGCGTCGGGTGCTCGGGATCGTCTCCGAGTTCCGCCAGCAGGATGCCGACACGCCGATCGTGCTGATGGGATACGCCAATCCGATCGAGGCGATGGGAATCGAGCGCTTCGTCGACGATGCCGCGGCGGCGGGCGTCGACGGGGTCCTGGTGGTGGATTATCCGCCGCAGGAGAGCGAAGCCTTCGCGGCCCGCCTGAAGGCGGCTGCGATCGATCCGATCTTCCTGCTGGCACCGACCTCGACCGAACAGCGCATGCGTGACGTCGGTCGTTTCGGCAGCGGATACATCTATTACGTCTCGCTGACCGGCGTGACCGGCGCCGGCCACCTCGACCACGGCCAGGTTGCCGCCCGGATACCCGCGATTCGCGAGGCCGTCGGCATGCCGGTCGGCGTCGGATTCGGCATTCGCGATGCCGCGTCGGCCAAACGCATCGGCGAGATCGCCGATGCCGTCGTGATTGGAAGCCGCATCATCGAGGAGATCGAGCGCGCCGGCGAGGCCGATGCGCCGGTGCGGGTGAGGGCGCTGATCGGCGATATCCGCGAGGCCCTCGATTCGCTCCCGCAGGGGACCGCATGAAGCTGTGCTGCCGACGGTGGGATGAACAAGCGATGCCGCCCCGCGGGTGCGCGCTGGCTCGGGATCGGCGCACGGCCACGTCCGACCGGCAGCGGGCGGGCGGGGGTTTGTGGACACACGGCTTGGTGCGGGCCGGACGCGCTGGCCGGGCGAAGCCGGCCTTGTACGATCGCGCAGTGATGGGAGGGTTGTCCAATGAGTTGGCTTAAGAAGCTGCTACCGCCGAAGATCAACCGTGACGCGTCGAGTCGGAAGTCGATTCCGGAGGGGCTCTGGAGCAAGTGCGAGGCCTGCGAGGCGGTGCTCTACCGTTCCGACCTCGATGCCAACTGCTCGGTCTGCCCGAAATGCGGCCATCACCAGCGGATTCGGGCTCGGGAGCGTCTGAATGCCCTGCTCGACGCCGACGGCCGGACCGAGATCGGCGATTCGGTGGTTCCGATGGATCCCCTCAAGTTCCGCGATTCGCGCAAGTATCCCGATCGCTTGTCGGCAGCCGCCGCCGATACCGGCGAGGCCGACGCACTGGTCGTGATGCAGGGATCCATCCATTCGATGCCGGTCGTGGTGGCCTGTTTCGAGTTCGATTTCCTCGGTGGCTCGATGGGTTCGGTGGTCGGTGAGCGCTTCGTACGTGGCGTCGAGGTCGCCCTCGAACAAAAGCTGCCGTTCATCTGCTTCACCGCGACCGGCGGCGCACGCATGCAGGAAGGCCTGTTCTCGTTGATGCAGATGGCCAAGACGACGGCTGCAATCACCCGTCTGTCGGCCCACAAGTTGCCCTTCATCACGGTGCTGACGGATCCGACGATGGGCGGCGTGTCCGCCAGCTTCGCCTTCATGGGCGACGTGGTGCTGGCCGAACCGGGGGCGCTGATCGGATTCGCTGGACCGCGGGTGATCGAGCAGACCGTGCGCGAGACCCTGCCGGAAGGATTCCAGCGATCCGAATTCCTGCTTGAAAAGGGCGCGATCGACATGATCGTCGATCGACGCGAGCTGCCGCAGCGCCTGATCGCGCTGATCACCTTGCTGTCCCGGCAGGCTGCCGTCAGCGCCTGAGGGGTCTGCAGCCGTGCAATTGCCCGAGACCCTGGCGGGGTGGCTCGCCCTGCTCGAAGCGCGCCACGGGCAGACCGTGCGACTCGGCCTGGAGCGCGTCGCCGGTGTCGCCGGACGGATCGCACTCGAGCCGCAGTGCCCGGTGATCACCGTCGGCGGCACCAACGGCAAGGGCTCGACCTGCGCAATGCTGGAGGCCATCCTGCAGGCGGCGGGTTACCGTGTCGGGCTGTACTCGTCGCCGCACCTGCTGCGCTACAACGAGCGCGTTCGCATCGACGGCCGCGAAGCCGACGACGAGGCCCTGGTGCGGGCGATGGCGCAGGTGGAGATTGCTCGCGGGGACACCCCGCTGACCTATTTCGAGCACGGCACGCTGGCGGCCCTGGCGGTGTTTCGCGCAGCGGCGCCGGACGTCGTGATCCTCGAGGTCGGCCTTGGCGGTCGCCTCGACGCCGTCAACGTGATCGATTCGGATTGCGCGATCGTCACCAGTGTCGCCCTCGATCACATGGATTTCCTGGGCCAGGATCGCGAGGCCATCGGATTCGAGAAGGCCGGTATCTTCCGCGCCGGCAAGCCGGCCATCTGTGCCGATCCGGAACCGCCGGCTTCGCTCGTCGTGCATGCCGACGAGATCGGTGCGCGGCTGCAGGTCAGTGGGCGCGACTTCGGTTTTGGCGGCGACCGCCAGCAGTGGGCATTCTGGGGGCGGGGCGGGACGCTGCGCCGCGGTGGTCTGGCCTTTCCGGCGCTCCGGGGGGCCAATCAACTGCTCAATGCCGCAGCCGCGATGGCCGCGCTCGACGAACTGCGAGACCTGCTGCCGGTGCCGATGCAGGCGGTACGCGAAGGCCTGATGCTGGTCGAGCTGGCGGGACGCTTCCAGATTCTGCCGGGTCGGCCGACGATCGTGATGGACGTCGCTCACAACGTCCAGGCGGTCGGCGTGCTGGCCGAAAACCTGTCCAACATGGGTTATTTCCCGGAAACCTGGGCCGTGTTTGCGATGCTCTCCGACAAGGACGTCGAAGGCGTCGCGGAACGCTTGCGCGGGCGGGTGGATCACTGGCTGCTGGCGGGCCTCGACGGGCCACGGGGGATGCCGGCCGAAACGCTTGCCCAGCGCATCCGGCAGGTCGTCGGCGATACCGATCTGCGCCTCTTCGACAGCCCGGCCGAGGCCTTCTCGGCGGCCCGCGAGGGGGCCTCCGAGGATGATAGAATCGTCGTCTTCGGCTCGTTCTTGACTGTCGCAGCGGTGCTGCCGATGGCGCGAGCCTCGCGCTGACTGGGTAGTGATGGCGGACGACGAGAAGCAGATCGAAATCAAGAAGCGCGCCCGCCGGCGGCTGGTGGGTGCCGCCGCCCTTGCCCTCGCCGCGGTCATCGTGTTGCCGATGGTCATGGACAGCGAACCGAGGCCGCTCGAGCAGGACATCCAGGTCAGGATCCCGCCCCAGACCGGCAGTAATTCGATGGCGAGTCAGATCGAGCCGCGCGTGCCGAGTCGACCCGTCGAGCCGGTTCAGGAGGCCGCCAAGCCAGACGTGGGCGCCGCCGAAGAATCGCCGGCCGGCGCAACGGCCAGCGATGCCGCGACCGGACCTGCCGACAGCGAGCCGGTGCAACCGGCGTTGTCGCGGAAGCCGGCGGTCGAGCAAGCGCCGCCGGCGAGCGGGCCTGCCCCCCAGCCCGAGGCGCTGGCGATGGACGAGGCCGCCCGCGCCGCTGCGATTCTGGCCGGGCGAGATCCGACGAATCTGGCGGCAGACGGCCGCTTCGTCGTCCAGGTCGGTGCCTACCGCGACCGTGGCAATGCGACCAGCCTCGAGGGCCGGCTCAAGGCCGACGGCTTTTCGGCCTTTACCGAACGCAGCGGAGACAAGACACGAGTGAGGATCGGACCGTTCGACGAGCGCGCGGATGCCGAATCGGTGCTGGCGAGAGTTCGCCGCATGGGGCTGGGCGGCAGCGTGCTGCAACTGAATTGATGCCGTGACACCTTTCGATATCGCTGTCGTCGTGCTTTTCGTAGTATGTGCGGTGCTGGGATTCTGGCGCGGGCTGGTGTCCGAAGTGCTGGCACTGGCGGCATGGGGGCTGGCATTGGTGCTCGCCCTGCTGTTTTCGGGTCAACTGGCGCAGTCGATGGTGTTCGTCGATGGGCCGTGGTTGCGACAGGGGATCGCCTTCATTGCAATCGTCGTCGTGACACTGCTGGCCGGTGGCGCAATTCGCTGGGTCATGAGAGAGTTGCTGAAGGCCGCCGGCCTGCGCGTTGCCGACCGGGTGCTCGGCGCGGGCTTCGGCCTGATAAAGGGCCTGGTGATCGCGATGCTGGTGGTGCTGTTCGGTGGCCTGACCGGTATCTCGCAGGCCACCTGGTGGCGAGAAGCTGCTTTCACGCCGCCGTTGCAGGCCGCCGTGCTGGCGTCGCGGCCGTGGCTGCCGGAAGCGGTGGCAAAACGTGTTCGTTTCGATTAGGTAGCAATGTCATGTGCGGGATTCTCGGGGTCGTAGCGACCACGCCGGTCAATCAACTCCTCTACGACGGCCTGCTGGTGCTCCAGCACCGTGGGCAGGACGCGGCCGGTATCGCCACCGCGGAAGGCGGGCGCTTTCATATGCACAAGGGGCCCGGCCTGGTCCGGGACGCCTTCCGGACCCGCAACATGCGCAATCTGTCGGGCAACTGGGGTATCGGCCACGTCCGCTATCCGACCGCCGGTTCGGCCTACAACCCGTCGGAAGCGCAGCCGTTCTACGTCAATTCGCCGTTCGGGCTGATGCTTGCCCACAATGGCAACCTGACCAATTCGGAAGCGCTCAAGCGCGAGATGTTCCTGTCCGACCTGCGCCACATCAACACCAATTCCGATTCCGAGGTGTTGCTGAACGTGCTCGCGCACGAGTTGCAGGAAGCCTCCGATCGCTATCGGCTCGACGAGGATGCGATCTTTCGGGCGGTGGCCGGCGTGCATCGGCGCTGCCGTGGCGCCTACGCGGCAGTGGTGATGATCGCAGGCTATGGCCTGCTCGCCTTCAGGGATTCGTACGGCATCCGTCCGCTGGTGATCGGACGCAACGCGGCGATGGGCGGCACCGAATGGATGGTGGCGTCGGAGAGCGTGGCGATCGACGTGCTCGGCTTCGATCTGGTGCGCGACGTCGCGCCCGGCGAGGCGGTGCTGATCGATACCCGCGGCAACTTTGCGAGCCGCCAGTGCGCCGAGGAGACGACCCAGGCGCCGTGCATGTTCGAGTACGTCTATCTGGCGCGCCCGGACTCGTTGATCGACGGCATCTCGGTCTACGACTCACGCGTCAAGATGGGAGAGTATCTGGCTGCGAAATTCCGCCGCAGCCTGCCCAATGTGCACCCCGACGTGGTCATCCCGATTCCCGATTCGAGTCGGCCGGCGGCGATGCAGATGGCCCATTGCCTCGGCATTCCGTACTCGGAAGGTTTCGTCAAGAACCGCTACATCGGGCGCACCTTCATCATGCCCGGACAAGCGGTGCGGCGACGTTCGGTCCGCCAGAAGCTGAACGCGATCCACCAGGAATTCCGTGGCAAGAATGTGCTGCTGGTGGACGACTCGATCGTGCGTGGCACGACCAGTCAGGAGATCGTCAGCATGGCTCGCGAGGCAGGCGCGAACAAGGTGTATCTGGCCTCCGCCGCGCCACCGGTACGCTTCGCCAACGTCTATGGCATCGACATGCCGACCCAGGAGGAACTGATCGGCGCCAACCGGACCGAGGAGGAGATCAACCAGGTGGTCGGTGCCGACGGGCTGATCTACCAGGATCTCGACGACCTGAAGGCGGCCGTGCGCGCGATCAATCCGGCAATCAACTTCTTCGAGACGTCCTGTTTCGACGGTTGCTACGTCACCGGCGACATCACCGCAGAGTATCTGTCCGGCGTGGCCAACAAGCGGGGCAAGGCGCCGGCGGTCATCGACGACCATGACGGTGACGGCGGCGGCCAGCTCGATCTGAATCTGGTGTCCTCGGAACAGGAGCACTGACCGGCCCGACGCCGGCCCATTTCAAGACTATGCAGCGATACGATCAGGATACGCTGGCGGTGCGCGCGGGCACCGAGCGCAGCCAGTTCAACGAGCACAGCGAGGCGATCTTCCTGACCTCGAGCTTCGTGTTCGAATCCGCAGCCCAGGCGGCCGCACGT
This sequence comes from Rhodocyclaceae bacterium, assembly GCA_020445765.1. Lineage (GTDB taxonomy): Bacteria > Pseudomonadota > Gammaproteobacteria > Burkholderiales > Rhodocyclaceae > Cognatazoarcus. The sequence continues at coordinate 19,506 of JAGRFY010000056.1, forward strand.
TTCTCGGGCGAGGAGGCGGGCAACGTCTACTCGCGCTTCACCAATCCGACCGTGACGGCGATGCAGGAACGGCTCGCCGCGATGGAAGGGGCCGACGCATGCATCGCGACCGCCTCCGGCATGTCTGCGATCCTGGCGACCGTGATGGCGCTGATGAGCGCCGGCGAACACGTGGTGGCCTCGCGTGGCCTGTTCGGCGCCACGCAGCAGCTCTTCGGCACCCTGCTGCCGCGCTTCGGGATCACCACCGATTTCGTGCCCGCCAGCGATCTCGCCGCATACGATGCGGCGATCCGGCCGGAAACGCGGATGATCTTCGTCGAGACGCCGTCGAATCCGCTGACCGAGCTGGTGGACCTCAAGTCACTGGCCGAGATCGCGCACCAGCGCGGGGTCAAGCTGGTGGTCGACAACTGCTTCTGCACGCCTGCGCTGCAGCGCCCGCTGGCGTTCGGTGCCGATCTGGTGGTGCATTCGGCAACCAAGTATCTCGACGGGCAGGGCCGGGTGATCGCCGGCGCGGTCGCCGGCTCGCAGGCGGACATGGACGAAGTCTTCAAGTTCCTGCGGACGGCCGGGCCGTCACTGTCGCCTTTCAATGCCTGGGTCATCCTCAAGGGTCTCGAGACCCTGCGTATCCGCATGGAAGCGCAGTCGGCCGCGGCCGCCGAACTCGCCGCCTGGCTCGAAGCCCACGAACGCGTCGCCCGGGTATTCTATCCGGGGCTGGAGTCCCACCCGCAGTTCCGGCTGGCCCAGCGGCAGCAGCGCTCGGGCGGTGCGATCGTGAGCTTCGAGGTCCATGGCGGGCGCGAGGAGGCTTGGCGCGTGGTCGACAATTGTCGTCTGCTGTCGATCACCGCCAATCTCGGCGATACCCGGACGACGATTACCCATCCGGCGTCGACGACCCACGGCCGGATCGGCGCCGAAGCGCGCGAAGCGGCCGGCATCGGTGAGGGCTTGCTGCGGATTGCGGTCGGACTCGAGGCAATCGAAGACGTCAAGCAGGACCTGGCCCGCGGCCTGGCGCTGATCTGATCGGGTCGAACGGGTCCGGTTTTCAGCTCGACGCGACTGCGGTCGCGTCGCCGTGCTGCCACGCGAGGTAGGTCGCGTGCTCGTGCCAGTCGGCGAGCACCCAGCGCGTCACGTCGCGACCGGCGACGATATGGTGGTGTCGTGCCGGGCGATGTGTGTGACCGTGGATCAGCGCGGTGCATCCGGCGCCTGCGATCGCCGACTCGATCGCCGAAGGCGTCGCGTCCATGATCGCGTCGGCCTTGCCGGACGTCGCCTGGCGGCTCATTTCCCGCGCCTGCTGCGCCTGTTGCCGACGCTCGGGCAGGGGCTGCGACAGAAATTGGCGCTGCCAGTCCCGGTCGCGCAGCTGCGCCCGTACCGCCTGATAGGGCAGGTCGTCGACGCACAGGCTGTCACCATGCATCAGCAGCAGGCGATCACTGCCGCAATGGAGCAGGCAGGGATCGTCCAGCAGTGACAGGCCGGCACGTTCGGCATAGCCGGCGGCGATCAGGAAATCGCGGTTGCCGGCCATGAAGCGGATCGCCACGCCGTCGCCATGCAGGCCCGCCAGCGCCTCTGCGACGGTGACCGCCAGCGGCCGGTCGTCGTCGTCTCCGACCCAGTATTCGAACAGGTCGCCGAGGATGAACAGCTGGTCGCAACGGCGCGCTTCGTCGCCAAGGAATGCAAGGAAGGCTGCGGTCGTGGCCGGCCGCGACTCGCACAAGTGGAGATCGGAGATGAACAGCAGGCGTTCGCCGGCCCCGACCTCCAGATGAAGCATCAGAGCACTTCGGCTTTGACGATCACGACGTCCTCGACCGGCACATCCGAATGAAAGCCGCGGCTGCCGGTTCTGGTGGCCTCGATCTTGTCGACCACGTCCATGCCGTCCGAGACCTTGCCGAACACCGCGTAGCCCCAGCCGTCCTGGCCCGGGTGGTCGAGGAAGCCGTTGTCGGCGACGTTGATGAAGAACTGCGCAGTGGCCGAATGCGGCGCATTAGTGCGTGCCATGGCGATCGTGCCGCGTGCGTTCTTGAGGCCGTTGGCGGCTTCGTTCTGGATCGGGCTGCCGGTGGGCTTCTGCTTCATGCCCGGCTCGAAACCGCCGCCCTGGACCATGAAACCGCGTATCACGCGATGAAAGACGGTGTTGTCGTAGTGGCCGGATTCGACATAGTCGAGAAAATTGCGCACCGATTCCGGTGCACGTTCGGTATCGAGTTCGATCGTGATCTCGCCGTGATTGGTGTGCAGCTTGACTGCCATGGGTTCTCCGCAGGGTGGGGTTCAGTTCGAGGCGGCCGCGCCTTCGCGAATGCGTGCAGACTCGATCACGATCGGCTCGACGGGTACGTCGCGATAATACCCCACGGTGCCGGTGCGGACCTGGCCGATCTGCCTGACGACGTCCATGCCGCCGGTGACCTCGCCGAACACCGCGTAGCCCCAGCCGTCCGGCGATGGATAGTCGAGCGTGGCATTGTCGACGAGGTTGATGAAGAACTGTGCGGTGGCGGAATGCGGATTGCTCGTCCGCGCCATGGCGACCGCTCCGGCGGTGTTCTTGAGCCCGTTCTTGGCTTCGTTGCGGATCGGCGTGCGCACCGCCTTCTGGTTCATCTGGACGTCGAATCCGCCGCCCTGGATCATGAAGCCATCAATGACCCGGTGGAAGATCGTGCCGTCGTAGTGGCCCGAGCGAACGTAGCCCAGGAAATTCTCGACACTGTCGGGCGCCTTGTCCGGATAGAGCTCCAGGGTGATCGTGCCCGCCGAGGTATTGAGTTCGACGGTCGGATTGGCGGCCCAGGCCGTGACGGCCAGGCTGGCGGCGGCGAACGCCGCGAGCGCTTTGATCATGAGGCGATTCCTTGTGGTCAGTCGAGCGCTTCGGTCGGGCCCTCGTAGACGATCTGCCATCGACCGTCCCGATTGTGCCAGTACTGGCGCATTTTCATCGTGGTGTTCAGATCGTTGCTGCGGTAGTCCTGCAGGAAGCTGACGACCAGCACGTCGTCGCGGCCGGGACTGCGGAAGATGCTCAGCTGGGCGAGCGACACGCTGGCCCATTGCTTGGTCGCATTGATGCGTGCGTGCTCTTCCCGCCATGCCGCGAGATCGAGCGTGCCGCTGCGGAAATCGCTGGCGTAGTGGCGCAGCAGGCGCGTCGTGTCCCGGCTTTCCCAATCTTGACGCCACGCTTCGATGACCTGTACCACGGCCGAGCGCTCCCGCCGCCAGGCGTCGGGCGAGAGCCATTCGGTGTGCTGGCCGATCACCACCGGTGTCTGGCCGGGTTCGACGAATCCGGACAGGGCGTCGAGATCCTGGTTCGCCAGCACCACGCAGCCGTCCGAGGCCAGCGGTGGGCGCGCGTAGGTGTCAGGTGGCGAGCCGTGCAGCCAGATGCCGTAGCCGTCGCGGCCCAGGCGGCGATCCCATTCGTTCGGATAGTTGATCGGAAAGGCGCCGCTGCCGTAGAACTCCGGCAACTGGTTGGGCGGGATCGACGAGGTCACGAAATAGACCCCGAGCGGCGTGCGCTTGTCGCCTTCGCGCCGTTTCTCGGCCCCGGCCTTGCCCTGGCTGACATAGTAGTCCGCCACCAGGCGCGGTGCGCCGTGTTCATTGCGAAACACGTAGAGCCTGGACCGGGCGGTATCCACCAGTACGGCATGGCGTTGCTCGGGCGCCAGCCCGAGCAGATCCCGCGGCAGCTGGTCCGCCTGCGGGCGCTGGCTGCGGGCCCGCAGTCGCGCCAGGGCCTCGGCCCGGAGGTCGTTGAGCCGGGCGCTCGAAACCCCCTGCACGCCACCGATCGCGTCGATCGGCCGGACCCGTGCCATCAGCAGATCGCCGCGGATCAGATGCGCCAGGCGGAAGTTCGGGAAGGCATCGATCAGGCGATCCGTGTGATCAAGGGCCTGGTCGAGCCGGTTGGCCTGGATCTCCTCGATGATCTGCTGCAGGGCGGATTCCGGGTCCGTGCCCGTTTCCGCGGCGGCGAGCGGCGCGGACAGCAGCAGTGCCGCCAGGGCGGCGAACATCATCAGGAAGCGATCCAGGGCATGCGCCATCAACCGCTCACGATCTCACGCCGTATGCGCCATTTGCCGCCGTCGTGGATCAATTCGAGCGTCTTGTCGGCAGACGCGTCGAAATTGTACGAACGGTAGTGCTGGCGGAAATCGACCTTGGCGGTGTCGCCCTTCAGTTCCACCCGGACGTTCTCCAGTTCCACCGAGATCTTGCCCGGCTTGCCGCCGACCCGCTGGCGGCGCTCCGCCTCCCAGGCCGAGCGGGAGCGGCCGCCCGGAACGACGAAATTCGGCGCGTAGAACGACAGGTAGGCACTGGCGTCCTTGTGCGCCCAGGCCTGCGCCCAGGCCGCGACGCTGTCGCGCACGTGGCGTTCGGCATCGGTCGTCGCCGCGGGCGGCGTGTTCGCCGGCGCCGCGTTCGCGACCGTGGCCGGCGCCGCTACGGCCGGCGTCGCTGCGGTCGGTTCGGTCTTGGTCGCGGCCAGCGCGGCGGACGGGTCGGCGGCCGCGGAAACCAGTTGGCGCACCAGCGCCAGCTTGGCCTCGGCAACACTGTTGCCGGCGTCGAGCTGCAGGGCTTTGCTGTAGGCCTGACTGGCCAGCCGTGAATAGATGTCACCGAGATTTTCGTGGGCGGTGGCGTAGGCCGGATGGGTGCGAATCGCCATCTCGAGTGCCGATCGCGCCTTGTCGAATTCCTTCTGCTGGGCGTAGATCACCGCCAGGTTGTTGTACGGTTCGGGCAGTTCCGGGTAGTCCGCGGTGAGGTTCTGGAAGACTTCGATGGCCTCCTCGCGGCGACCGAGTTCGGTCAGTGCGAGACCTTTCAGAAACCTGAGCTCCGGATCCTTGGGCTGCCCTGCGAGGCCGGCGTCGGCCTCCGACAGGGCCGATTCGTACTGGCCCTGCTTGACGAGTTCCTGGACCTTGCCGGCGTCGGCGATGGCCGGCAGCGTGATCGAACTTGCGGCGACCAGGGCAAGGAGGCGGCGCAGCAATGGATTTCTCATATGTTAGACTCGCGTGGTTTTCCGCGGTCACCGACGGGATCAACATGCCATTTTACCAAGAAGGTAAATGGCCTCAAAATCAGCCCGTGCGCGATTCCTGGCGCGTGCCTGGAAGCCGGTGACCTCGGCGTTCCGAATTGCGCGGCGGACCTTCCGTAATACCTTCCAGAACCTTTTTTCGGATGCCACGGCAGATGCTGGAGATCTTCAATACCCTGACGCGCCGGAAGGAAGCGTTCCGGCCGATCGAGGCCGGAAAAGTACGCATGTACGTCTGTGGCATGACCGTCTACGACTACTGCCATCTTGGCCATGCCCGAGTCATGGTGGTGTTCGACATGGTGGCGCGCTGGCTGCGGGCCAGCGGCTACGCGCTGACCTATGTCCGCAATATCACCGACATCGACGACAAGATCATTCGCCGGGCACGCGACAACGAGGAGCCGATCCACGCGCTGACCGATCGCTTCATCGCGGCGATGCACGAGGACGCGGATGCGCTCGGCGTGCTGCGACCCGATCACGAGCCGAGGGCTACGGAGTATGTCGGAGAGATGCTCGATCTGATTGCAGCGCTCGAGGACAAGGGCCTCGCCTACCAGGCCAGCAGTCGCGACGTCTGCTTTCCGGTGCGCAGCTTTGCCGGCTATGGCCGCTTGTCGGGCAAGTCGCTCGACGACCTTCGGGCCGGCGAACGGGTCGAGATCGCCGACGGCAAGCACGATCCGCTCGATTTCGTGCTGTGGAAGCACGCCAAGCCGGAGGAGCCCGAGGACGCCCGCTGGGCGTCGCGATGGGGCGAAGGGCGTCCGGGCTGGCACATCGAATGCTCGGCGATGAGTTCGCGCCTGCTCGGCCACCATTTCGACATCCACGGTGGCGGCCAGGATCTCCAGTTTCCGCACCACGAGAACGAGATCGCACAGAGCGAAGGCGCCCACGGCAGTTTCGTCAATTACTGGATGCACAACGGCTTCGTCCGGGTCGACGACGAGAAGATGTCGAAATCCCTCGGCAACTTCTTCACCATCCGCGACGTGCTCGAACGCTACGACCCGGAGGTGGTGCGCTTCTTCATGTTGCGCGCCCACTATCGCAGCCCGCTCAATTATGCCGACGCCCTGCTCGACGATGCGCGCCATGCGCTCACGCGCTTGTACACCGCGCTGCGCAACGTCGCGCCGGCGAGCGTCGAAGTGGCATTCGAATCCGGTCCGGGCGCGCGATTCCGGGCCGCGATGGACGACGATTTCAACACCCCGGAGGCGCTGGCGGTGCTGTTCGAACTGGCCGGCGAGGTCAATCGCGGCGGCGATCCGGTGGTCAGCGGTCAATTGAAGGCGCTGGCCGGCGTGCTGGGCTTGTTGCAGCGTGATCCCGTCGCCTTCCTGCAGGCGGGCACGGCGGTGGCGGACGGCGCGTGGACCGAGACGCGCATCGAGATCCTGATCGCCGAACGCGCGGCGGCCAAGAAGGCCCGCGACTTCGCGCGGGCGGATGCGATTCGCGACGACATGGCGCGGGCCGGCATCGTGCTCGAGGATTCGGCGGCGGGTACCAGCTGGCGACGCGCCTGAGCCGATCGTGGCGCGTCGGCCCGGCGGCATCGCGTGCGCGGCGCTCAGTGCAGGAACCTCCCGTTGCGCCCGATGATGGTCAGTTCGACGAAGTCCGAGCCGGCATGGTCGCGGGGCCCGAAGCCGACGACAAACCCGCCGGTGTCGAACTGGCCCATGGTCTCGAGGGCCGACATCAGCCGATCCCGGTCGAGTTCCCGGCCTGCCCGCTGCAGACCCTCGACCATGACCTTGGCCGCGATGTAGCCTTCGAGGCTGGTGAATGACGGCTCGCCATTGACCTGGGCCAGCAGCCGGCGATACTCGCGCACGACCGGCAGCGATTCGTTCCACGGGAAGGGCATCACTTGCGAGATGCCGACGCCGACCCCCTGCGAGCCGAGTTCGTCGGCAAGCTGGCGGCTTCCGACGAAGGATACGTTGTAGAAGGAGGCGAAGCTGCCGGCCGCATGCATCGCCTTGATGAAGGCGGCGCAGGAGCGGTAGGCACTGATCATCACCACGATGTCGGGCTTGGCTGCATGGATCGTAGCGACCGCCGCGGCAACCTCGGTGGTGTTGCGCTCGACCGTGCCGGTCGCGACGAGTTCGAGGTTCTTGGCCTTCATCGCCAGCTCGACGCCGGTCAATCCGGCCTGGCCGTAGGCGTCGTTCTGGTAGAACACTGCGACCTTGCGCATGCCGAGGGCGACGAAGGAGTCGACGATCTTGGCGGTCTCGTCGTAGTAGCTGGCACGCAGATTGAAGATCAGCCGATTGAAGGGCTGGCGCAGCAGTTCGGCGCCGGTAAATGGTGCGATGAACGGGACCCGGGCTTCAGTGAAGACCGGCAGTGCCGCCTTGCTGGTCGGGGTGCCGACGTAACCGAACAGGGCGAATACCTGCTCGCGCTCGATCAGCAGCCGGGTATTGGCCGCGGCGCGGTCGGGTTCGTAGCCGTCGTCCAGCGAGCGTAGTTCGATGCGACGGCCATGGACGCCGCCGGCGGCATTGACCTCGTCGAAGTAGAGCTTGGCGCCGAGTCGCATTTCGCGCCCGAGCGCTTCGGCGGGTCCGCTCAGGGCGGCCGATTGCCCCAGCACGATGCGGTTGTCGGTAACGCCCGTGACGGCCAGGACCGGCGTTGCGAGCCCCAGGCACGTGACGATCAGCAGCTTGTACAGAACACGGGCGAACATGGACGCCTCTCCATCGGAAACCAGCGATGCAGATAGGGCTAGCGACCTGTCGCGCGAAAGGTTTAGGGTTGAATCTCGATCCGGATATTCTTCCCCGGCGCTTCGCCATCGCCGAACGGTGTCCGCTGCGCCCGACGACTAGCCTACCGAGGGAGGCCCCCCGGCTCTGCCGGGGAGGCAGTAGAAGTTTGACGTTTCATGGGGTGCCCACCGAGGACACTTCCAATCGTGAGCCGCCAAGCACATGAGAGGAAGAATCCCGATGGACAAGTTCGAAAGTTTGAGCACACGGCGTGGGACTGTAAATACCACGTTATCTTCATACCGAAGTGTCGGCGCCGGGTGCTGTATAGGCAGTTGCGGGAGCACCTCGGCGAGGTGTTTCGCAGGCTCGCGGCACAGAAGGAGAGCTACGTCGAGGAGGGGCACTTGATGCCCGATCACGTGCACATGATGCTTTCGATTCCCCCGAAGTATGCGGTGTCGCAGGTGGTCGGATTCATCAAAGGCAAGAGCGCCATCCACCTCGCGCGGGTCTATGGAGAGAGGAAGAGGAACTTCGTTGGGCAGAACTTCTGGGCTCGCGGGTACTTCGTTTCGACAGTCGGACGCGACGAAGCTGTAATTCGCGAGTACATCCGAAACCAGGAGAAGGAGGACGAGCGATTGGATCAGCTCGGCCTTTGGAGGTGAGCAGCCACCGATACGGTGGCCCATGAACTGAGGGGCCGCGTTAGCGACCCCTCCCAGCCGCTTCGAGCGGCTCACATCCTAATGCCCCCGGCTTTGCCGGGGGATATTTACTGCTTCCGCCGCATCGCCGCGCCCGTTGACGGCGTCCGGCTTTGCGCCGTCGCCGGATCGCCGCGTCACGCGCCGAAGAACTCCTTGACCTTGTCCATCCAGCCCTTGGCCTTCGGATTGTGGCGGTCTGCGTTGTCCGCCGAGATCTCGTCGAACTCGCGCAGCAGCTCACGCTGACGTTCGGTGAGATTCACCGGGGTCTCGACCACCACATGGCACATCAGGTCGCCCGGCGCATGGCTGCGGACATTGCGGATGCCTTTGCCGCGCAGGCGGAACACGCGCCCGCTCTGGGTCTCCGAAGGCACCTTGATGCGCGCCATGCCGTCGAGCGTCGGAATCTCGATCTCGCCGCCGAGCGCTGCGGTGCTGAAGCTGACCGGCATCTCGCAATGCAGGTCGTCGCCGTCGCGCTGGAACACCGGATGCGAACGGATGTGGATCTCGACGTAGAGATCGCCCGATGGCCCGCCATTGACGCCCGGCTCGCCGTGGCCGGCGTGGCGCAGCCGCATGCCGTCGTCGATCCCGGCCGGAATCTTGACCTCCAGCGTCTTCTGCTTCTTGGTTCGACCCGCACCGCCACAGCTGCGGCAAGGATCCGGGATGATGCGGCCCGAGCCGTGGCACTTGGGGCAGGTTTGCTGGATCGAGAAGAAGCCCTGCTGTATCCGCACCTGCCCGGCACCGCCACAGGTCGGGCAGGGCTTGGGCTGGCTGCCCGGCTTGGCGCCGCTGCCGCCGCAGGTTTCGCAGTTCTCGAGGGTCGGGATGCGGATCGTCTTCTCCGCACCGCGGGCGGCTTCCTCGAGCGAGATCTCGAGGTTGTAGCGCAGATCGGCGCCGCGATAGACGTTCGAACGACCACCGCCGCCGCGGCCGCCGCCGAAGATGTCACCGAAGATGTCGCTGAAGGCGTCGGCAAAGCCATCGAAGCCCTGTCCGCCGCCCATGCCGCCGGCCGACGGATCGACGCCGGCGTGGCCGTAGCGGTCGTAGGCAGCCCGCTTCTGGGAGTCGGACAGGATCTCGTAGGCCAGCTTGGCCTCCTTGAAATGCTCCTCGGCGTCCTTGTCGCCCGGATTGCGATCGGGGTGGTACTTCATCGCGGCCTTCTTGTAGGCCTTCTTGATCTGCTCCTCGGAGGCATCCCGGTTCAGTCCGAGAACTTCGTAGTAGTCCCTGTTTGCCATTGCTGGTGTGGCTCGCCTGCGCAAAGGCCGAGCCGGACGACGCGGATGCGCCGTCACGGCCCGGCCGGGTTACCGGGGCACCGCCGGCGGGCGGTGGAGAGTTCGATTTACTTCTGGTCCTTGACTTCCGTGAATTCCGCGTCGACCACGTCGGCATCGTCGGTCTTGCTGCTGCCCGACGACGTGCCGCTGCCCTCGGTCTGGGCTTCGGCCTGGGCCTGGGCATAGACCTTCTCGCCGAGCGTCTGGCTGGCCTTGGCCAGCGCCTCGCTCTTGGCCTCCAGCGCCGCCTTGTCGCCCGACTTGATGGCTTCCTCGGCCTCCTTGATGGCGGCTTCGATCTTGCCCTTCTCGTCGGCGTCCACCTTGTCGCCATGCTCGGCCAGCGCCTTCTTCACCGAATGCACCAGGGTGTCGAGCTGATTGCGGGCGTCGACCAGTTCGTGCGCCTTCTTGTCCTCTTCGGCGTGCGCCTCGGCGTCCTTGACCATGCGATCGATCTCGTCGTCCGAAAGGCCGGAGTTGGCCTTGATCGTGATCTTGTTTTCCTTGCCGGTGGCCTTGTCCTTGGCGGACACGTGCAGGATGCCGTTGGCGTCGATGTCGAACCACACCTCGATCTGCGGCGTGCCGCGGGCGGCAGGCGGGATGCCTTCGAGGTTGAACTCGCCCAGCATCTTGTCGCCGGCGGCGATCT
>JAGRFY010000057.1:0-20594 GCA_020445765.1 Rhodocyclaceae bacterium
ACCCACCACCTACTTTTCTGCGATTTCGCGCATGCGTGGCCAAGCCAACCCCCAGTCGTCGATGTTCAGTTACGTCAGCCTCGAGGAACGGATCCCGCGCGAGCATCCGCTGCGTCGGTTGCGGGTGCTCGTTGATGCGATCCTGGCCAACATGAGTGGGCTGTTCGACGAGCGCTACTCGCACACCGGCCGGCCGTCGATTCCGCCCGAGCACCTGCTGCGAGCGCTGCTGTTGCAAACGCTCTTCACGGTGCGCAGCGAGCGGCTCCTGATGGAGCAACTCGAATACAACCTGCTGTTCCGCTGGTTCGTCGGTCTGGGCATGGATGACGCCGTGTGGGACAGGACGGTGTTCAGCATCAACCGCGATCGGCTGCTGTGCACCGACATGGCGCGAGAGTTCTTCGTCCGCGTGCTGCAACTGGCCGAATGGCAGGGCTTCGTCTCGGACGAGCATTTCAGCGTCGACGGCACGATGATCGAAGCCTGGGCGAGCCACAAGAGTTTCGTGCGCAAGGACGGCGGCGGTCCGGATCGACCGGCGGGACGCAACCCGGAAGTCGATTTCAAGGGCGAGAAGCGCAGCAACAAGACGCACGAGAGCAGCACCGACCCCGAGGCCCGCCTGTTCAAGAAGGGTGAATTCACCGAGGCGAAGCTGCGCTACATGACGCACGCGCTTTCCGAGAACCGCCACGGGCTGATTGTCGATGTCGAAACCACCCAGGCGAATGGGCGCGCCGAGTGGGAAGCGGCCGAGCGCATGATGTCGCGCAGCATCAACATGGGCCTGTCCCCATTCGATGGACGCCATAAATGGCGACTCGGTAGCAAGTTATCCACGGGCGCGAGCGTGCGGCGCCTCATACGCAGGCATCGCGCGCGACGGTGGGTAACTTGCGGAATCGAGAGACAAGCCCGTGCTTCTTGCCATCCAGCGCCTCTCGAATTCGACCGGGCTCAGGTAGCCCAGAGCGCTGTGCCTCCTCTCAGAATTGTAGTAGCCGATGTACTCGGTCAAGTCGTCGATCGCCTCTTGCCGGCTGCCGTATTGCTGATCATGGACGCGTTCGACCTTGAGCGTTCCGTTGGCCGATTCCATCGGCGCGTTATCGTAGCAGTTGGCACGGCGACTCATCGACACGGTGACCTTCCAGTCATCGAGCGCTTCGCGGTAGTCGTGGGCGCAATACTGACTGCCCCGATCCGAGTGATGCATCAATCCGGCGGCCGGTCGGCGCAGCCCCAGCGCAAGCGCCAGCGCCTGCTCGGTGAGCTGTCCGTCGATGCGTGCGGACATCGCCCAGCCGACCAGGCGGCGGCTGAACATGTCCAGCACCAGGGCAACATACAGCCAGCCCTGTGCGGTCGGCACGTAGGTAATGTCGGCCAGCCAGAGCTTGTTCGGCGCACTGGCCTCGAACCGACGGCCCACCAAGTTCGGTTCCGTGGCCAGCGTATGACGCGAGTCGGTCGTGCGCACGAAACGCCGCTTGCGACGGGCCTGAAGACCTTCCTGGCGCATCAGCCGATGAACGCGTTTGGCATTGACCGCGAAGCCGGCCGCCCGCAGATCTGCCGTCAGGCGGGGACGGCCATACTTGCCGCGGTGACGGGCGAAACGAGCTCGCAGTTCCGCAACCAGCCGATCATCGCTGCACCGCCGTGCCGAGGGTCGGCGTGTCCGCCAGGCATAGAAGCCACTGCGCGAGACCGCCAGCAGGCGACACAATCGGAACACCGGATAGCGTTGGCGCTCAGACTGGATCCAGGCGTACCTCACCGCGACGTCTTGGCAAAGTACGCCGCGGCTCGCTTTAGGATTTCGACGTCCATACGCAGTTGCTCATTCTCCGTGCGCAGCCGGCTCAGCTCCGCCTGCGCTTCGTCGATCCGAAGCTCCGCCCCCCGGGTTACCAGCTGCCGGCCCGAGCGCGCCCGCCGCACCCAGTTGGCCAAGGTCTTCTCCGACATGTCCAAACTACGCGCCACGTCCGCTGTCGTCCGGCCACCTTCGATTACTTGCCGTACCGCTTCCTCGCGATACTGCACCGTATAGGCTCGTTTTGAGATCCTGCTCCTCATCATCACGTCCTCCATGTTGGCTTTGAGGCCAATTCATGGCGTCCGTTTTTCGGGGACAAGCTCAAACAAACCGGGAGCCACTGTCGGTGCCGACAAGGGCTACGACGTCGCCGAGTTCGCCGAAACCTGCAAGCGCCTCGGGATTCGTCCGCATGTGGCGCGTAAGGCGAGCGGCAGCGCCATCGATGGACGTACCGCCCGCGGCAAGGGCTACGCGATGAGCCTGCGGCGCCGGAAGATGATCGAGGAAGCCTTCGGCTGGATCAAGACCGTCGGCGGATTGAGGAAGACGAGGCACAAGGGGCTGGAAAAGCTCTCCGGCCAGGCGCTCTTCACTTTTGCCGCCTACAACCTCACGCGGCTGCTCAACCTGATGCATCCGCGAGCGGCATAGGGACCATTGCGCCTGCCGCGGGCAATATTGCAGGCGAGCAGGGGAAAAACGCTCGCGAGAGCGGGCAACGGCGCTCTTTCGGCGCCGGGAAAAACAATCGGAAGGGTAAATTCCGGGAGGAATCATGTGTTTCTCACCGGCCTGCTAAGGCGGGCCACTTCGGCGTTGAAACACTGACCGCAAAGGTCCCGGTAGCCGCCAACCGCATCGCCGAAGCTGACTACCTCGTGACTGGTCACGCGCTTGCCACAGGCTTCGCAGCGAATTTTTCGGGCTTTGCTCATCTGGACTGGCTCCGCGGTGTCTTCCCCTTTGGCCCTGCGATTGAAACGAACCCAATGCAGTTCACCAAGTTCCAGATGGCCAACATCACGTGCTTGTCGGAGTCCTCGGGAGCGATCTGACACAGCCACTTCGAAGTCTCCCCCATTACGTAGGCGACCAGATCCTTCTCTGGGTGGTCTGCGATGTATTGCTGGATCGAGCGATGTTGGAGACTCGCACCAAGGTCGTCCGTGAATCCGGCGATGGCGACGAAGCGCTGCAACTGACGGTCCTGGTCAGCCTCGGTGATGAGCGGCCAGCTCATCTTCGATGCCTTCATCGCCAGGAAGCAGACGAACAGCATGTCCAGCGCGAACTCGACTTTCGACGGTGCCACGCCGAGGCGTGGCAGCACCAGCACCGAAGCGAGCAGGTTCGGCTGGGCATGGAACAACTCGTCGGCAAGTTGTTCTTTGCCCCTCATGTCCAGGGCCTGGGCGCTGTGCATGGCCGTAGCCATGGCAGCAAGCGAGATCCGGCTCATGCTGCGTCTTCCGGCGGCTCCGAAGGAATGAAGGGGATTAGTCCCTTCTCATACGCCAGTCGCTGCAGTTCGAGCGGGGCGTCGCGAATGTCCATCATCAGGCCGTCGACCTGCAGGATCCACACCGCCGGATTGTCTGCCACTCGGCTGGGCAGGACCCATTCGTGCGAGAACGGTCCCATCTTGAGCAAGTCGCGGATCACCTTGGACTTGTTCTGCCCGGTGCTCTCGGCGATGGCGAAGAACTCGTAGATGAGCTTCGGCTTGCAGTGGGGATCGGTCGATGGGTCGTCGAGGAAGTTGACCCGGCCGACCGCATGCACTGCCGCCGCCGCCCAGACGTTTTCCTTGCCGCTCGACAGCGGCGACGGGCGTTTGCGTGCGAGCGCGCCAACGACGCGGTGAATCAAGCGGCGGTACTCTTCGTCAAGATATCGCGTGCAGAACGCATCGGTGAGCATCGTGACGGCAGCGAACTTCTCTGCCATCGCCTTGGGAACGCGTTCGGTCATGGGGCAGGCGGCAAGGGGTAGAAGGGATGCCGCATTTTCTCTGATCGGCTGCCGCGCGCCAATCTTTGGTCCGGGCGCTCGCGTGATGGAAGCGGACGTTGTCGGCCTTCCCCGGGATGCGGTCGGCGACAGCGGCTGGCTGAGTGTGGCCGTAAGCGATTCGGCCGCGGCAGCTGCGCGCCGGACTTGTCGGGATGCGGGGCGCCGACGAAAGCGCGCATTTCCGTCCGCTATAGCGGAATTACTGCAGTTACCGTATTCTGTTAATAAATGCCTATTTGCGTATAGTCATGGATCCGAGACGCAATCCCTACGCCCCTGGCGCGGGTACCCCTCCGCCCGAACTCGCGGGCCGGGACGAGATCATCGAGCGGGCGACGATCGCGCTGCATCGTATCGCCCACGGCCGCGCTGCGCGCAGCGTTGTCCTCTATGGACTGCGTGGCGTAGGCAAGACCGTGCTGCTGCAGCGCATTGCGATGCAGGCCGAAGCCGAGCGCATGGCGACGGTTAACATCGAGGCCCCCGAGAATCGGTCGCTGCCGTCGATCCTGGTGCCGGCTCTGCGTGCGGGTCTGGTCCGCCTGAGTCGTACCGAAGCCGCAAAGAACTACGCGAGGCGCGCCTGGAGCGCCTTGGCAGGTTTCGTTCGATCGGCAAAGCTCAAGTACGAGGATGTCGAGTTCAACATCGACCTCGATGGTGAAGCAGGCCTGGCCGACAGCGGCGACCTGGAATCCGATCTGACCGACCTGCTCTGTACCATCGGAGAGGAGGCGGCGGACAAGGGTTCGGCCCTGATCCTCGTGATCGATGAGCTGCAGTACATCGCCGAGGAGCAATTGGCGGCCTTGATCAGTGCGTTGCATCGGGCGAGCCAACGCCAGTTGCCGGTCACCTTGATCGCTGCCGGCCTACCGCAGTTGCTCGGCCAGATGGGGCGGGCAAAGTCCTACGCCGAGCGGCTGTTCGAGTTCGTGCCGATCGGGCCGCTCGAGGCCGTAGCCGCGGCCCAGGCGCTGCAGGTGCCGGCCGCGGAGGAGGGAATCATCTTCACGCAAGACGCCGTAGACGAGATCCTGGCGCAGACCATGGGTTATCCGTATTTCCTCCAGGAGTGGGGCAAGCACGCCTGGGCAGCGGCCGACGATTCGCCGATCGATCTGGCCGATGCGCGACGGGCGACCGAGATCGCGATCGCCGAGCTCGACGCAAGCTTCTTTCGGGTTCGCTACGATCGACTGACGCCGACCGAAAGGCGTTACATGCGTGCAATGGCCGAACTCGGCGCCGGACCTCATCGATCGGCCGACATCGCTGAGGTGCTGGGCAAGCCGATCAACTCCGTGGCGCCGATTCGGGCGCGCCTGATCCAGAAAGGCATGGTCTACGCGCCGGCGCACGGCGACACGGCATTCACGGTGCCCCTCTTCGATGGCTTCATGAAGCGATCAATGCCCGATCTGCCGCGGTGAGGCGGCCGATCGAAGCAGGGCAGGAGGGCCCGACCGTGGTGTGGTTTGCCCGTCCAGGCCCTTGCGGGATCGGGGTTCCGGCCAAGCTTGGGCGGGCGGTTGTCACCGCGCGCCAAGCGCGGACCAGGTGGCAGTCGGCGAGTCTGCGCCGACCGCCCCGGTCGCACGTTACGCGGGATCGGAAGGCAGGGCCGCGCGGTCCAGGTCCGCGCCGTCAGTGAGGCATGGGCCGACTGACGCTTGCCTGATCCTTGATCCATTGCTGGATCTCGGATTCGAGCCATCCGGACAGACGGCCGAGCTTCACCTGGCGGGGGAAGGTTTCGTCGCGTACCTTGTTGTAGATCGATGCGCGGCTCAGGCCAACCATGTGGATGACCTGGGGCAAACGAAGGATTCTCTCGGTCATGATCTTTCTCCTTCTCGCCGCGGTAGGCATGCTCACCTGACGGCGAAGTTGCGTTGCGGAAGGGCATGGGTCGTTCAAATGAGCAATGCGACGAGCCGCGGGCGACACATGGGGCCCGTCGGAAGCAATGAGCTGAGGGACAGCCATGCGGGCGATGCCCACGTGGAGTCCGATCGCAAGGAAGGACAGCGACGGCGCTCTGATGAAGCCGCGAGTCGTCTAGCGAATGGGAGCGTCGAGCGGAATTTGGCCAGGAAACCCGATGCAGTCAGCCCGCTTCCCCAGGCAGGGAAAACTGCAGGGTTCTGGGGCCGGCGATCGGCTGGGCAGCAGAAGCGATTGTGCGCAAAAGCGACGCAGACTGGTTTCGAACTGGGCCAAGCCCAAGTGATGCCGATGGAGCCGACATGCTTACCGACGATCTGGGGCCTGGACAGAAACCCCGGTACATTGACCGGCTTGGTTGCAGGGCTGACCAAGCTACGCTGCTGCTGGCAGCGCTAAGATTATGTTAGTCGCATGAGGATGCTTGTGCAACATGCGGCGCTCTACATGTACCTGCCGCCTAGGCAGCCCCTCGTCGCCGGCGCACTTTGGAGTCTTTCGAGGACTTGATGCAACTGGGAGCTGCTCATAGAGGATGCTAGGTGTTCTGGTCCGGCCGTTGTAGAGTCCAGACGGTGGGGGAGTGAATCCTCTGTCCATCTGCTTTGACCAGCAGAGGCCTCTTGGGGGTAACTTTGGGGGTAACTCCAACATTGATCTTCGATGTCGCCTCTATTTTATTGGTGTTCTGGTAAGAATGGCAGTGTCCTTCGGCCACCAGTTACACGTCTCACGACGTCCAGGAATGGCCGGAATCCACTGATTAGGATGGATTCCGGCCTTTTTGTCAGCCCTGGTCGATTCATTGTCAATGCTGGTAATCCAATGCGCCTGGGGGTAACTCCAGCGGCTTGCCGAGCTGTTATCCCCAAGGCTGACCGGCGGCCGGTGCCTTTGTCCATGCACGGGGACACCCATGGGTGGCGTTGCGTGTAAAAACATCTGCGGGACGGGCACGATTTGGTCGTCATGATGACTGCGCCGACCAAGTGCGATGCGGCAAGCTGTGATCTGGCATCGAATCAACGAAAGTGCGCCTGATCCGCATTGCCGGGCCTGGCAGACGAATTCGCTCGCAGACGGTCAATCTGTTCGACGTATGCCATTGCCCGGGCGGGCAGCTCGGGGCCAGTTGCCACTCTCGCATGTCGAGGAAACCTTCAAACGGATCAGGCATCGACCGCTTCACGAGGCGCCGACGAGACCGACTTATCCGGCGTTGCAGCAGGACCGTGCCGCCGGGGGGCTGACCGTCTCCGTGTGTACGGGCGGCCCGCCCGGACAAGCTGGGCCTGGCCTTGCGCCCCGATCGGAGCTACTGCATCGTGCAAGCGATCCGATGCCTGGGGACATCCCCGGGCATCGGCGAACCATCTGTCGATCAGGGTTCGACCGTGTCGCTTTCGAGCGAGCAGTCGGGTTCCGGTGAAAAGTGGAGATGAATGCGATAGTGCCTGGTCGCCGCTCCGATCTGCTCGGCTGCCCGGCATCGGCTCCAAGCGTTGGGCAGGCTCGACCCGAGTTGCATTGTCCGCCAGGCACCGTCACCCGAGCGGGTGGTGATGAGGCTGTGTCCGCCCGGATTGAGGAGGTAGAGTTCGTCGAGCACGCGTTTGTCGATCTGCAGCTCGATTGAAACGGTGGCTTCAGACGCGGACAGTTCGATGTTCAGTGTCGCCGAAACGGACCGGAGACGTGGCCGGTCGAGGCTCGCCCGGCGGCCGATTCGGCCGCGCAGCAGGCGCCAGTCGATGGCGGTGACGAGCCGTTGGAGCATACTGCCCGGAGGGTTTCGGGTCAGCGCAACCGGCTGGCCCGCGAGCGCTATCGACACGCGAGATTCGTTCGCATCCACTGTCACACGGTCGAAGTCGGTCAGCGCGAACAGTTTGTCGTGGTACTGCAGAACGGGCGTCCAGGCTGCCAGCGCTGGGGCCGCGAGCAGGCGCGACCGGCTGCAGCGCACCGGCGGCGCCAAGAGCGGGATGCCGGCCCTGGAAAGGTGCACGACAAGTCCGCCGGCGTAGCGGAAGTCCGCTTCCTCGCGGCTGAACGATTGAGGCGGCTGGCCGCGGGTGACGACCATCGCATTCAGGCCAGTGCTGGTCCGCAGATAGAGTATGCCGGCCTCGGCGTCGTGAAAGCAGCCATGGGCTGAGCCGTTCCACACGAGGGCGGGCGATTGGTGCGGACGGGTCGCGTGGCGACGCAGGTGGCGCGCGATGGCAATCACCGCGGCGGTCCAGGCGTTGTACACCGACAGGTGCATGTAGCCGTCCCAGCTCGCGTCGCCGGTCTCGGCGCCGGATGGGGTGAGCCACAGCAGGCCGTCGGGACGGCGCTGGCCTTCGATCCGGCGAGCGAGCGCGGTGACGGGCGAAGCCGGGTCATCACGGTCGAAGCCGAGCAGAATCAGTGCGCCGAGCAGGCAGCCGTCGCCAAACAGCGCATGGTTGCTGCGCCCGTGACCACCCGCATAGCCGGCTGGGTCCCAGCAATGCACGAGCCAGTCGAGCATCCGCCTGGCATGATTCGCGAGCGCGGGATCATCGTGGTGCCAGGCCGCCAGCGCGGCCAGGAACAGCGCCTTGTGGTGGTAGGCGATCGGAGTCGAGAAATGCTTGCCCGGCCGGTCAGGAAAGTCGATGAAGGCGCCGGCAGGGGTGGTCCAGCGGTCGAACAGCTCCCCCAGGCGGGCGGAATGGCCCGCTCGTTCGCGTTCGGGCGCTTCGATCAGGCGGCAGGTCTGCGCGAGCAGCGTCCAGTTGTTCGATGGATAGCGTTGCTGCAGCGTACATCGGGCGGCGGCCGCTGGTATCGGCGCGGTTTGGCCGGTCGTGATGCAGGTATCGGCCGCGACCCGTTCCAGAAGTCGGAGCAGGAGGCGATTGAAGGGAAGGTGGCCGGTCGCTGCATCGTCGATTGCGATCCAGGCCGCGAGGGCGTTGCGTGCCGTGGGCCACAGCGCCCGGTCGTGGGCGGCGAGGGCCAGCGCGGCCGCGGTCTGGCCGTAATGGTCGGGTGGGCTGGTCTGCCGGGAATGGGGGTCGAACAGCCCCCGGCCGGGCGCGATCTGCGCGGCGAGCGCAGCGATCAGGCCGGCCTGAAGATGGTCGAGATCCGGGTTCATCGGATGCGTTTGATTGCCTTCTGTTTCAGCGTGAGGTAACCAGCGCGTGCAGCAGGCGCAGCCCGAAGCGTCCCGGCGTGCGGTCCCATGGCGTGAAGCGCGGCAGTTCGAAGGCACTGCTCGCCGTGGTCGCGGTGGTGGGCACGGTCGATACTGCGGCTTCGAAGCCGCACTGCGAGACGAGCGCTGCGTGCTCCGCGCGGTAATCCTTGCCGGGCCGCCCGTTGGGATAGGCGAATACGCGCACTGGTGCCGCGATCAGGGCCTCGAGGCGCTTGCGGCCGGCGAGGATCTCCTCGCGTGCCCGCTCGGGGTCGAGCAGCGCGAGGATGGGGTGCGTGTCGGTATGGCCCCCGATCTCCATGCCGGCGGCGTGCAGCGCTCGCAATTGGTCGGCGCTCATCATGAGATCGTTCGGCAGGCAGACGCCGAACGAGGCGGCCAGTGCCTCGACCGTGGCCGCGCGTTCGGCCGGGTCGAAGTACTTGAACTTGCCGATCAACGCGCTGACGAGCGCACGCCGGTCGTCGGTGCCGGCGAGGGCGCGTTCTCCGAGTCCGATCGAGGAAAAGTCGTGCCGCCCGTCCGGAAGCCGTGCGGCCAACTCGATCAAGGTATCGTTGAACATGCGGCCGCCGTCGAGATAGGCGGTGGCGACGAAGCAGGTCGCGGGGATGCCGGCTTCCTGCAGGATCGGCAGCGCGATCGTGAAGTTGTCGGCGTAGCCGTCGTCGAAGGTCACGCAGGCCGCGCGTGCGGGCAGGGTACCGTCCCGCAGGCGCCGGGCGGCCTCGGGAAGGGGCAGGACATTGAAGTGTCGAGCGAGCAACGCCATCTGCCAGCGGAAAGTGTCGGCGTCCGGGTCGCCCGTGCGCAGCGGGTCCGGCTCGGGAAGCACGCGATGGTAGATCAGGGTCGAGAGTTTCGCCCGGCGGCCGGCCGGGGAGAACATCGTCAGCGCGGTCCGCAGACCCGGTATTCCGGGTTTCGTCTTCATGAAGCAGCTCCTTGCGCGGCCGGCGTCCCGGTTTCGTCAATCCGGTTGACGATGTGGCGGAACTTGCCGTTCGGCTGCGGCGGAATCTGCGCCACTTGCCGGATTTCGACGTCGACGCCCTCGCCCAGCAGGCGTTCGATGCCGATCGACAGTCGTGAGGTCACCTCCGCCGTGGGCGTCTGGGTCATCGCCAGCTTCAGCACGACGTGCTCGCGGCTTTCCTGCACCACCTGGTAGGCATCGAGGCCCGGGATGTCGCGAATCATGTGATTGACGGCACTGCCGTGGATCCATGCACCGTTCCGTGCCACCAGGCCGTCGTTGGCGCGTCCGCAGATCGATTCGAGCACTGGCAGGCCGCGGCCGCAAGGGCAGCGCTCGCTCGAGCGGATACCGCGATCGCCGGTACGATAGCGGATGAACGGAAACTCAGGACCCGCCAGGTTGGTGACCAGGATTTCGCCTTCGACGCCATCGGCCACGGCCCGACCATCGTCGTCGACGATTTCGACGATGACTTCTTCCGCCGTGATGTGGAGTCTTCCGTGCGGGCACTCGCGGGCGATGAATCCCGCGTCGCGTGCGCCGTATTCGTTGGCGACGCGACAGCCGAAGGCTTCGGCGATCTGCGCTCGCCACTCCGGGCGCAGGACCTCGGACGTGCAGAACGCCACGCGCACGCCGGCATCGGCGCAGTCGCCTCTGTCCAAGGCACGGCGGGCGATTCGTGCCAGGGCCGAAGGATATCCGAACATCATGGTCGGCCGGTAGCGGCGGAGACGGTCCAGAATGGCGTCGACGTGTTCATCGTCGAGGGAGCGCGCGGGGATCAGTCGTGAACGAAGCAGGTGGTCGCGGATCGTTCGGATCAGGTCCTGTGCGCCGGTCTCGACCGGGGAACCCCACAGCACGAACTCGCGGCTGCCGACGTCCACTGCCCACCAGCGGGTCGCACGCCACTTTGCCGCGATATCGAAACTGATGCGATGACGTCCGAGCAGAAAGCGCAGGGGCTCCCCCGACGAACCGCTGGTTCGCAGCTCGGTCAATCCGTCCGCGCCTTCGGCGCGCCAGTCGGCGAAGTGAGCCCGGATGGTGGGCTTGTCCGTCACTGGCAATTCGTGCAACAGGTCCTCAAGGCTTCGATCGGGCCGAGTTATCCTTGCATCCAGTCGCTGGCGAAAATAAGGCACAGTCCGGATCGCGTGGTCGAGCAGCTGGCGCAGTGCCCGACCCTGTCGCTCGGCGATCAGGTCGGGTGCCAGCCACTGGCTGTTTTCTAGCTCGGCGAGGATGGACGCCGTATCATGGCCCTTGAGCCGCTCGTGCAGAGGGAACAGGTAGCGACTGGTCAGTTTGGTGTAGATGTCCATGAGGCTCGGTTGGCGGGGCGTGCCGTAATTTTCTCAGGCATGGCTCGTTCGGGCACGTGATCTTTTAACGGCCCGGAGGAACCGGGCGCTTGGTTTGGGAAACATCAGATGATGCGCAAGACTGGCGTGGCCGTGGTTGCTGCCTTGTTGCTGGCGGGCAGCCTGCCCCGGGTTGCTCACGCTCAGATGGCGGGTTGTGGCAATCCTTTCGCGAAGTCCGGTTTTGGACCGTACGATTACCGCGTTGCCCGCGCGGAGGATCTCCAGGTGGTCGAGCGACGTCACTTCACGAATGATGTCGCGACCTTGCGCAGCGGGCGCTCGGGCTCTGATATCGGGCCGGACATTGCCTATACGCTGCGCGTCTTCCCCAATCATTACCGGGCATTGCAGGCCATGGCCAGACTCTCGCTGAAGGTCGGCGCGAATCCGCCGTCGGGCGCCGAACTGCCGGTCGAGTGCTGGTTCGAGCGGGGTGTCCAGTTCGTCCCGGACGACGCCATGGTGCGCGTGCTCTACGGCAACTACCTGAGCCGCAGGGGGCAATCGACCGAAGCGGTTGCCCAGTACGAGCGTGCCCGCGAACTGGCGCAAAATAGCGCGAACGTGCACTACAACATCGGTCTCGCCTATTTCAATCGGAAGGATTACAAGCAGGCCCTTGCCAGTGCCCACAAGGCCTATGAATTGGGCTTTCCGCTGCCGGGTCTGCGCGACATGCTGAAGCGGGCGGGCAAATGGGAGGAACCTGCGCCCGCTGCTGAACCTCAGCCGGAATCCGCGGCCACGGGACGGTGATCGCCGGGTTGCGGCCGCCGATCCGAGCGCTGGCCTACTTGCTCTTGATCATCGTGCCGACGCCGTGGTCGGTGAGGATCTCGAGCAGCAGGCAATGTTCCACCCGACCGTCGATGATGTGAACCGTCTTGACGCCGTTGCGGGCGGCGTCGAGGGCGGAACCGATCTTCGGCAACATGCCGCCGGAAAGGGTGCCGTCCTCGACCAAGGCATCGATTTCGCGCGGAGTCAGCCCGGTCAGGAGCTCTCCGTTCTTGCTCAGCACGCCCCGTGTGTTGGTCAATAGGACGAGCTTTTCCGCCTTCAGGATCTCGGCCAGCTTGCCGGCGACCACGTCCGCGTTGATGTTGTAGGTCTCCCCGTCTTCGCCCACGCCGATCGGCGCGATCACCGGGATGAAGTCGCCCTGGTCCAGGAACGAAATCAAGCTGGGGTCGATCTGCGTGATTTCGCCGACCTGGCCCACGTCGACGGTGTCCCCCAGTGGCGCGTTCTGCTTTTGCATCAGAAGCTTCTTGGCGCGGATGAAGCTTGCGTCCTTGCCGGTCAGGCCGACGGCCTTGCCGCCGGCCTGGTTGATCAGATTGACGATTTCCTTGTTGACTTGCCCGCCCAGCACCATCTCGACGACCTCCATCGTCTCGGCGTCGGTCACGCGCATGCCCTGAACGAATTCTCCTTTCTTGCCGACTCGTGTGAGCAGGTTTTCGATCTGCGGGCCGCCACCGTGAACCACGACCGGATTCAGCCCGACCAGCTTGAGCAGCACCACGTCGCGAGCAAAGCAATCCTTCAGGTGCGGCTCGGTCATGGCGTTGCCGCCGTACTTGATGACGATCGTCTTGTCGAAGAAGCGCTTGATGTAGGGTAGGGCCTCGGCAAGGATGGCGGCCTTGCGGGCTGGCGAGATGTCCTTCAGTGACTGGTCGGCGGTCATGGTCTGATGGTGGCTGGTGGTTCGGGGGCATCGCTCCGGGCGACGCTTCATTCTAACCGCAGCCTCGTCCGGCTGCGCGGCGCGAGAGCTGCGCGATCGCCTGCCGGCAAGCAGGCCTCGACGCACGCGAATTCAGGGCGGGACGGCGCCCGGTGCAGCAGCGCCGAAATCATCGCGTACGACTGTGCCGATGGGGCGGACGAATCGCCGCAGCGGTCGAAGCGGGTGCAGTCCTTCGACTGGCGGCGCGGGCGGCCAGGCCGCCACCATTCGGTCGAATGGGGGGCGCAGTTCGAGCGTCGCGAGATCGAAGGTGTCGGGCGGCAGCGCGAGATTCCCGCGGTGATCGCCGGCAAGAAGGGAGGTGAATACGCCAAGCCCGATGGTGACGTTGTTTCGGGTGACGATTTCTGCCCCATCTATCCACGAACGGACGAACCAGGCGGGGCGCCAGCCGCTGGCAAGCATCGTATTGTGGGCGGCATGCAGCCGGTTGTTCGGCCAGATGGCGCCCTCGGCGCCGTAGGCGATCACCGTCGGATTGTCGGTGTGTGCGCTCTGCCCGACGATGTTGCCGACCAGTTCGACGTCGCCACCGTCGGGTAGATCGATCTCGTATGACGCGCTGCCGGTCGGATCGTCGAGGATCAGGTTGTAGGCGATTCGGCTGCGGCGGGCCCGGGATTTCAGCAGATGACCGCGATGTCCGCCGTGCAGGTGACTGCCGCTGATCTCGAAGAAATCGATTCGTCCCACATAGAGCAGATGAGGCAGGCCGCCGGGTACCGCCGGTGCATCGCGGAACTCGGAATCGCGGATGACCAGGATCGAATCGGAGAAATTGGCCGTCAGAATACCGGTCTGGTTGTCGATGAATCGGCAACCGACGACTTCCAGCCGCCCGCGTTCGAAGCGAATCCCTGCGCCGTTCCGATCCGCGACCCGGGCACCGCGAAACTCGACGTTCTCGACGGTGAAATCGCCGTCCCGGAAGACCCAGATGGCCTTTCCTTCGGCACTGTTGCCCGCTGCCTGAAGCACCGCTCCGGGGGGGAGCCCGATGATTCTCAGCTTCTTCTGGCGCCAGACGGCGACATCGCCCCGGTAGGCGCCAGGCATGATGGCGACCGTATCGCCGTCGCGGGCGAGGCGGGCAGCATCGGCGACCGTGGCGATCGGCTGGCCCGGACCGACCACCAGTGTGGCGGCGGCCACGGTCGTGACCGGGCCGAAGAGCAGCACGATGCTGGATCTGGCCAGCGACGCCGCGAGCCGGCGCCTCATCGTCGTGAATCCCGGGCATCCATCACTGTCGCCGACGGCCATGGCTCCGTCCGGCTGCGATGGCCACCGGCGATTGGCCCCGACCGTCCGCCGGGCCGGCGTGCAGAGACCGGAACGAGATCAGAGGCCGAGCCAGCGGGATATGATGTTGCGCTGCATCTCGGAGGTGCCCGAATAGATCGTGCTGCCGACCGCGTCGCGCAGGGCACGTTCGACCTGGTACTCCACCATGAAGCCATAGCCACCGTGCAGCTGCACGGTATCGAGGGCGGCCTTGACCAGCGATTCGCTGACGTGGAGCTTGGCGATGGCGGCGTCGAGCGAGGCGTTCCTGAGGTTCTGCAATCGCCAGGCGGCGCGATAGCTCAACAGCCGCGCGGCTTCGAGCTGCACCTTCATGTCGGCGATGCGGTGGGCGACGCCCTGGAACTTGCCGATCGTCTGGCCGAATTGCTGGCGGGTGCGTGCGTAGGTCACCGAGGTGTCGAGCAGGCGTTCGATCGCGCCGACGTGGCCGGCCACCAACAGGCAGCGCTCCCAGTCCATCGCGGTGGCAAACACCGCCGAGCCGCCGCCGACCTGACCCAACACGGCCTCGGCAGGCAGAACCATGTCCTCGAACACCAGCTCGCCGACCGGCGACGTGCGCAGGCCCATCTTTTCGAACTTGGCGCCGGCGGTGAAGCCCTTGGTGCCGCGCTCGACCAGGAAGGCGGTGAGTCCGCCGTGGAAACCCTTCTGCGCATCGGTGACCGCGAAGATCACCGCGACGTCGGCGACCGGCCCGTTGGAGATGAAGGTCTTGGTGCCGTTGATGCGCCAGCCGTCGCCGTCGCGCTCCGCCCGTGTGCGCATCGAGAAGGTGTCCGAGCCCGAACCCGGTTCGGTGATCGCGTGCGCGCCGACCAGGGTGCCGTCGCACAAGCCGCCGAGGTAGCGGGCCTTCTGCGCGTCGTTGCCGTGCTTCCAGACCGGCACCACGCAGGCCAGCAGATGGGCGGAGAGCGAGAATACCAGTCCGCCGTCCTCGCAGCCGTAGCCCAGGGCTTCGAGCACGATCGCGGTCGACAGCGCGTCGAGGCCGGTGCCGCCGTACTGTTCCGGCACCGGCAGGCCCTGGATGCCGATCTCGGCACACTTCTTCCACAGGTCGCGGGAAAAGGCCTGATCTCGGTCGCGGTCGGCGACGTGGCGGTTGAGTTCGCCCTTGGCGAAGCGGATCGTATTGTCGCGCAGCAGCTTCTGTTCTTCGGAGAAGGCGAAATCCATCAGGCGAGTTCCTTGAGGCGCTGGTAATCGGTCTTGTCGGTGGAGGTCTTGGGCAGCCCTTCCTCGAGCCACTTGATCGCGTCGGGGATCATGTACAGCGGCAGCTTCTCGGAACAGTAGCGCTTCATGGCGATCAGGCCGGGGGGTTTGCCTTCCTTGCAACTCAGGAACGCGGCGATGCGCACGCCCGCTTCCTCGTCCGGCAGGGCCACCACGGCAACTTCCTTGACCGACGGATGCTGGTACAGGCCGGCTTCGATTTCGCCGAGTTCGACCCGGTAGCCGCGCCGCTTGACCATTCGGTCGCGACGGCCGCGATAGGTGAATACGCCGTCACCGGCTTCCTCGACGATGTCGCCGGTGCGATACCAGCGGGTGCCGTCCGGGTCCACGAAGAAGCCCTGGGCGGTGCGCTCGGGCAGATGCCAGTAGCCCTGCATGACATTCGGGCCGGTGATGCACAGTTCGCCCGGCGAACCCTTGGCGACCTCGCCACCGTCCTCGTCGACCACCCGCCCGCGGAGGTTCTCGCAGACCTTGCCGATCGGGTAGGGCACCGTGCGCTCGGCCGGTACCGGGGGTTCCACCTCGTGGTAGGTGCACACGTTGGTTTCGGTCGGGCCGTAGAGATTGAAGTAGCGCGGCCCGGGCAGCAGTTCGCAAAGGCGGCGCAGGTGCTTGACCGGAAACACCTCGCCGGCGAACAGGACGATCCGCAGTCGGCTGGTGTCCTGTTCGGCGAGGTTGCCGAACTGGGCGATCAGCGACAGGATCGACGGTGCCGAGTACCAGATCGAGATCTTCTCGTCGGCCATCAGACGCGCCAGGTATTGCGGATCCTTGCCGGGTTCCTCGGGAATCAGAACGACCGCTGCGCCATGTTTCAGCGAGACGTGCAGGTCGAGGATCGACAGGTCGAAGTGGAACGGCGCATGGGACGAAAAGCGGTCTTCGGCGACCGGTTCGAAGATCGAGGTGCACCAGTCGACGAAGCTCACGGCATTCTCGTGCGACAGCATCACCCCCTTCGGTTTGCCGGTGGAACCCGAGGTGTACAGGATGTAGGCAAGTGCCTCCGGACTCGGCACCGCGGTCGCGGCGAAGGGTGCGGCGGCGACGCGGTCGGCCTCGTCGAGCGCCTCGCCCAGGCCCTGGCCGCCGCCGGCTTCCGGCAGCACGATCAGATGAGGCCGCGCGACCGCCTCGTTCCAGGCAGCTTGCAGGCCGTCCACGAAGCGCTGCTCGACGATCACGACGCGCACCGCACAATCACCGAGGATGTAGGCGTCGCGGGCCGGCGGCGCGCCCGGGTCGACGGGCACGTAGGCGGCACCGGCCTTCAGTGCGCCGTAGATGCTGGCGACCGAGTCGATCGACTTGCGCAGGTACAGCCCGACGCGGTCTCCTGGCTGTACGCCGAGCGCCACCAGCCGGTCACGCAGACGGTCGGACAGGCGGTCGAGATCGGCGTAGCTGATCGCGCCCTTGCCGGGCTCGACCACCGCCGGCCGGTCCGGATGACGCGCGGCGGCATCGATGAAGGCCTGATGCAGTGGCTTGGCGGTGTCCATGGCGTCTCCTACTTGCCGAGTTTCGAGGCCACCAGGGTCGTGATGTCGTGAAGCGTGTCCAGGTGCTCCTTGTCGGCCTCGTGCGCTTCGATCGTGATGCCGTAGCGCTCTTCGCAGTGCAGTACCAGCTTCAGTGTCGCGATCGAATCGAGAATGCCGCCGCTGATCAGCGGCAGATCCTCGGTGAGTTCGTCCGGATCTTCGCCGGGCAGGAATTCCGTCAGCAGGAATTCCTTGATCTCGGCGGTGAGTTGAGCCTGGTCCATCGGCGGTCTCCTATCGATGATTTCAGCGGTTGTTCATGGGGGATTTGAAGATCGCGTCGCGCTGACGCGACAGTTCCGCGTACAGCTTGTCGGCCAGCAGCCGGTGGCCCAGGACATTGGGATGGGCGTCCCATTCGGCCAGACGCACGTCGTTAGGCTCACGGCCAGCGAAAACGCCGGACAGGTCGATCATGCGGAAGCCGGCATCTCTCGCGGCCTGCCGGGCCTCCGGCAGTACTTGCTGCCATTCGCCTTCCGGCACCTGCGGCAGGAACACCCAGACCGGGACGATGCCACGCTCGCGGGCAAGTCCGGCAATGTGCTTGTAGACCGCCCGTATCACGGCTTCGCCGTGGGGCAGCAGCTGCTTGACCGCGGCGGCCGGATCGGTGCCGGTATCGACGCCGGCGTCGGCAACGATCTGGCGCAGTTCCGGATACGGGATCTCGGTGCCCTTGCCGACCACCTGCACCAGGTAATCCACCGAGCGCTTGATCTCGCGTCCGGTCGCGATGTAGAAGACCGCATCCGGCCGATAGGCCAATGCCTTGTCCATCATCACCATCTGCTGCGGCGGCTGATAGCCGGCGATGCCCATGTTCAGCATCTCGAAGTGCTCGACGCCGCGGCCGGTCCAGTCCTTGTTGATGCGCTCCTCGAGCAGGGCCTCGAAGGTCTCGCCGTCACCGACTCCCCAGCCCATCACCGCCGATGCGCCGAGCAGCACGCTGCGGTGCGTGCCCGGGGCCGGCGTCTGCGCGTAGGGTTGGTCGCGCATGCCGAACGCGTTGGTGCTGAGGTTGCCGTACTTGGTCTCGCGGACGAAGGAGGGGATCATCTCGGTTTGCTGGAAGCCGCCCACGAAGCGCTTCATGTTGGTGTTGTCGATGTCGAGCCAGTTCTCCGGCTTCTTCGAATACATCTCCCACAGCTGCGAGTTGAAGCGATTCACGTCGAGCAGGTTCTCGTAGTAGCCGCGTTCGAGCTTGGCCATGTCGAGCCGGCTCAACTGGCCGGAGCGCAGCGAGTGGACGAAGGTGCCGAACTCGGCGCCGATGCGTGAATGAATGCTCTCGACGCTGAGACCGACGAGCACCACCAGCATTGCCATCGTGGTCAGCGTGCTGCGGGTCCATATGGCCTGCTCGCCCTTGCCTTTCTGGTTGCGCAGGCTGTCGTTCGGCAGGCTGCCGAGCGTGATCACGGCCAGGATCACCAGCGGGAAGATCAGCACCCGCCAGCTGTATTCGCCGCCAAGCGCCCCCCACAGCGAGAACCAGGCCTCGAGCGATTCGGTGGTCCAGAACGACCACAGCACGCAGATGAACCAGAAGGTGGCGTAGGTCTTGGCAATCTGGATCGTGATCGTGCGCGCGTTGCGCACCGGCTTGCCGAGACTGCGCTTGCGACCATGGCGGATTTCCCACAGCGAGTTGGCGACGACGAGAACGCCGAGGATGGTCCAGAACAGGA
Source organism: Rhodocyclaceae bacterium (assembly GCA_020445765.1). Taxonomy (GTDB): domain Bacteria; phylum Pseudomonadota; class Gammaproteobacteria; order Burkholderiales; family Rhodocyclaceae; genus Cognatazoarcus. The sequence goes on from JAGRFY010000057.1 coordinate 18,887, forward strand.
TGTCCTGGGCGACGAACAGCACCGTGCCGCGCAGCCAGAACCACTGGTAGGCGTGCAGGAACCAGGTCATCAGGAAGACGTACAGGGTGGCCACCATCAACGCCTTCTCGGTGCCCAGCGCGCGCAGCCTGAACACCGCCGGATAGTAGAAGAGCTTCTGCATGAAGTCCTTCCAGTAGATGTTGATGCGGCGCCAGAAGTCGGTGAAGCTCGAGGCCAGCAGGTAGCGGTTGTGGGTCTCGGGCAGGCGGAAGCCGAACAGGTAGAGCATGCCGACGACCAGGTGGAACAGGCCCGAGACGCGAAGGTACAACAGGAAGTTGGCGACCAGGTACTGGCTCAGCTCGGCCGGAGTGCCGACCTCGTGCGGTGCCAGCGTGAGGTGGTAATAGACCACCCGGTACAGGATCAGCTGAATGACGCCGCGCAGCATCCAGTCGATGCCGGACTGGTAGATGCGGTAGGCGTCGTCGTCGAAGTGGCTGCGCAGGAAGGTCTTGTAATCGACCACCGGGAACAGCGGGAAGCAGGCGTTCGGCAGCATGAAGAAATAGGCCAGCGAACTCGTCGGCGAGGTCGGCTGCTTCTCGTGGCGCAGGTCGTAGAAGTAGACCATCAGCCGGAACATGAACATCGCGCCGAGGATCGGCCAGATCGCCTCCGACCACGGGAACGGGAACATTCCCGCCCGTTGCAGCACCAACAGCACGGCAACGCCCATCAGCAACGTGACACGGGCATACAGCGGCAGTGGCAGATGGCATATGCCGATCAGCGCGAGCCCGATGGCGACCAGCCAGAAGGCATTTTGCGCCCCCATCACGAGCACGATGCCGGCCAGGCTCAGGGCGACGAAGAACGGCATCCGCCAACGCAGCGGCAGCCAGGCATGAACCGCGAAACCACCGAAGGCCAGCAGCGCGAGTCGCAGGAAGGCGGCGGATTCGATCTGGAACTGGCGCATCAGCAGCAACAGCAGGCCTAGCTGGCCGAGCACCAGGCAGAACTTGAGCGGGCTGATGCCGCCGCGTGCGTCCTGCGATTGAACTCCGACGGCCGCCCGGGCGGCGAGACTACTGCTCATGTCTGAAAGACCTCCTGAGGATTTCCTGTCGCGGCGATCGCGTCCGGCGATCATGCGCCGGGTGCAGGCGCTGCAAGACCATATAAACTGCTAATATTCTTATGAAAAGCGATTTCGAGGATTCGCTCGGAGTTGCAAGGCTAAGGCATAGCGGCTCGGCCTTGCATCGACAGAGTGAGTGGCAGGCGGCAATTTTTCACGATGACCGGGTTTCGGCCGACGGCGTCGCGAACGCTGTCACGGCACGGGACTTCGGACGACGGGAAATTCCCGTGGAATGGCAGCGAATGCACCGGCGGGGCCCCGGTGCCCACCGGAACGGCGATCGTTCGACCCCGTTCCGGTGATGGGTGCTGGTTTTGGACGCTTCAGGGGCGACGCATCGCGTCGAAGAACTCGGCGTTGCTCTTGGTGGCCTTGATCTTGTCGAGCAGGAATTCCATCGCCTCGATGTCGTCCATGCCGTAGAGCAGCTTCCTGAGCACCCAGACCTTCTGCAGGATGTCCGGCTTGAGCAGCAGTTCCTCGCGCCGGGTGCCGGAGCGGTTGACGTTGATCGCCGGATAGACGCGCTTCTCGGCCATGCGCCGGTCGAGGTGGATCTCGGAGTTGCCGGTGCCCTTG
>JAGRFY010000057.1:20646-20836 GCA_020445765.1 Rhodocyclaceae bacterium
GCGATGATGGTCAGCGATCCGCCTTCCTCGACGTTGCGGGCCGCCCCGAAGAAGCGCTTGGGCTTTTGCAGGGCGTTGGCATCGACACCACCGGTCAGCACCTTGCCGGACGCCGGTACGACGGTGTTGTAGGCACGGGCGAGGCGGGTCAGCGAATCGAGCAGAATGACCACGTCGCGCTTGTGTTCGA
>JAGRFY010000057.1:20846-33964 GCA_020445765.1 Rhodocyclaceae bacterium
GCCTTCTCGATGACCATCTCCGCCACCTGGACGTGACGCGTCGCAGGCTCGTCGAAGGTCGAGGCGACCACCTCGCCCTTGACCGAGCGCTGCATCTCGGTGACTTCCTCCGGCCGCTCGTCGATCAGCAGCACGATCATCACGACGTCGGGGTGGTTGCTGGTGATGGCGTGGGCGATGTGCTGCAGCATCACGGTCTTGCCGCTCTTCGGACTGGCCACCAGCATGCCCCGCTGCCCCTTGCCGATCGGCGCGATCATGTCGATCACGCGCGAGGTGGTGTTCTCCTCGCCACGGATGTCGCGCTCGAGCTTCAGGCACTCCGTCGGGTGGAGCGGCGTGAGGTTCTCGAACATGATCTTGTGCTTCGAGGCCTCGGGCGGATGGAAATTGACCTTGTCGAGCTTGACCAGTGCGAAGTAGCGTTCGCCATCCTTCGGCGTGCGGATCTCGCCTTCGATGGTGTCGCCGGTGTGCAGGTTGAAGCGGCGGATCTGGGACGGCGAGACGTAGATGTCGTCGGTGCCCGCGAGGTAGCTGGTGTCGGGCGATCGCAGGAAGCCGAAGCCGTCGGGCAGTACCTCGAGCACGCCGTCACCGAAGATCGGCTCGCCCTTCTTCGCGCGATTCTTCAGCAGCGCGAAGATGAGTTCCTGCTTCCGCAGCCGGTTGGCGCCATCGATCTCGGCGGCATTGGCCATCTCGAGCAATTGGCTGACGTGCAGAGTCTTGAGCTCTGATAGTTGCATGGTGACCTGGGGGGGCGAACTAGAGGGAAGGGGCGTGGGCGGGGGCGTCGACTGCGGCGCGGCCTGCTCTGGCTGCGCAGACTGTTCCGGCGGGCACCGTGGCACCGCAGTCGAGTCTGGCGAAACTCGTGGCTTCTTAGATGTTGCTGTCAATGAACGCGGTCAGCTGGGACTTGGACAGTGCACCGACCTTGGTGGCCTCGACATTGCCACCCTTGAACAGCATCAGCGTCGGAATGCCGCGAATGCCATACTTGGCGGGAGTGTCCTGATTCTCGTCGATGTTGAGCTTGGCGACCTTGAGCTTGCCGGAATATTCCTTCGCGACATCGTCGAGGATCGGCGCAATCATCTTGCAGGGACCGCACCACTCTGCCCAGTAATCGACCAGGACCGGGGTAGGGGACTGCAGCACCTCGGCTTCGAAATTGCCGTCGGTGACGTAATTGATATGCTCGCTCATGATTCCTCGCGTCAGGGGTTACAACTGAAAGGTCGATTGTCCGGTGGATGCTGCGGGTCGGGGGTGACCGGAGATGGGAAACGCCGGTTCGTATGGCCGGTCTGATCTTGGACCGGAACTTATGCTAATTACTGCGCGCGCGTCAAGCCCGTGTCCGGGTGGCGGCGTGTCCAGTTTCGCCCCAGCCGCTGCGGGCTTCGATGTTTCGCTATAGTCGCCGCTCGTCAGCGTCGATTCCCACGCCGGAGACGGCCCCGAGCCCGGGGCGACCGTGTGCCGGTCAATTCGGAGAGCAACCATGACCTACGTCGTCACCGAGAACTGTATCAAGTGCAAATACACCGACTGCGTCGATGTGTGCCCGGTGGACTGCTTCAAGGAGGGGCCCAACTTCCTCGTGATCGATCCCGAGGAATGCATCGACTGCACGCTGTGCGTGCCCGAGTGTCCGGCCGAGGCGATCTTCGCCGAGGACGACGTGCCGGACGATCAGCAGCACTTCATCGCACTCAATGCCGAGCTCTCGCGCGACTGGCCGGCGATCATCGAGCGCAAGGACCCGCTGCCGGACGCGGACGCCTGGCTCGGCAAGCCGGGCAAGCTCGATGAACTCGAGCGCTGAGCCGGCGATGACGCCGACTTTCGCCCCCGGCGACGATGCACTAACATCTGCGCGCATGGGCGTCGAGTCGGGAGCGGCGTCCGAGACCGAACAGAGGCGGGGTGCGAGACGATGCTGGTAAGCGAAATTCTGGCGATCAAGGGCAAGGTCCTGTACACGATCGGGCCGAACCGCTCGCTCGGTGAGGCGGTGGCGGTGATGAACGATCAGGACGTGGGCTCGCTGGTGGTCTTCGATCGTGGCGTCATGACCGGCATCCTGACATTCCGCGAGGTCCTTCGCGGCGTCCATTCGGGCGGCGCCCAGTGGGCCGAACTGCCGATCGCCCAGGTCATGAAACGCGAGCCATTGACGGCCTCGTCGAACATGGAGATGGACGAGTTGCGCCGGCTCATGGTCGACCACCACCAGCGCTACCTGCCGGTGATGGACGGCAGTACGCTGCTCGGTGTGGTGTCCTTTCACGACGTCGCCAAGGCCGTGCTCGAAGAGCAGAGCTTCGAGAACCGGATGCTGAAGAACTACATCCGCAACTGGCCCGAGGAAGACGAAGCTAACTGACCGGCGCCGGCCCGGCAGCGGGCGCCGCCCACCGTCGCGATCGGACGAGGAGGGGGCATGGACAAGGTTTGGCTCGCCAGCTATCCCCCCGGGGTGCCGGCGGAGATCGACCCGGACAGCTTCGCGTCGGTGGGTGATCTGTTCGAGCGCAGCGTCGAGCGCTACGGTGACAAGCCCGCCTACGCCAACATGGGCGCCCGGCTGAGCTATGCCGAGCTGTCGCGCCGGAGCGCCGCATTCGGCGCCTATCTGCAGAAGTCGCTGGGTCTCGAGAAGGGCGCCAGGGTCGCCCTGATGATGCCCAACGTGCTGCAGTACCCGGTCTGCCTGTTCGGTGCGCTGCGGGCCGGCTGCACGGTCGTCAACTGCAATCCGCTCTACACCACGCGTGAGCTGGCGCACCAGTTGCGCGATTCCGGTGCCGAGACCATCGTCATCGTCGAGAACTTCGCGCAGACGCTCGAGCACGCGCTGCCGAATACCGGCATCCGGCACGTGATCGTCACCGCGCTCGGCGACCTGCTGGGTTTCCCCAAGCGCCAGATCGTCAATTTCGTCGTGCGCCACGTCAAGAAGATGGTGCCGAGCTGGCATTTGCCGGGCCACCGCCGCTTGTCCGACGTGCTCGCGGAGGGCGCCCGGCAGTCGCTCGACGCGCCCGCCGTCGGTCACGACGACATCGCCTTCCTCCAGTACACCGGCGGCACCACCGGCTCGGCCAAGGGCGCGATGCTGACTCACGGCAACATCGTCGCCAACCTCGAACAGGCCCATGCCTGGATCCGGCCCTTCCTGTCCGAAGGCTCCGAGATCGTCATCACCGCGCTGCCGCTCTACCACATCTTCTCGCTGACGGCGAACTGCCTGACCTTCTTCAAGATCGGCGCCGAGAATGTGCTGATCACCAATCCACGTGACATCCCGGCATTCGTCAAGGAGCTCGGCAAGCACCGATTCACAGCGATCACCGGCGTCAATACCTTGTTCAACGCGCTGCTCAACCACCCGGATTTCGCCGCGCTCGACTTTTCCGACCTGCGCATCAGCCTCGGCGGCGGCATGGCGGTCCAGCGGGCCGTCGCCGAGAAGTGGCGCGCCGTCACCGGCCATACCCTGGTCGAAGCCTACGGCCTGACCGAGACCTCGCCGGCAGCTTGCATCAACCCGCTGGACCTGACCGAATTCAACCACTCGATCGGACTGCCGATCTCGTCGACCGAGATCTCGATCCGAGACGACGATGGCAACGAACTGGAGATCGGCCAGCCCGGCGAGCTGTGCATCCGCGGGCCGCAGGTGATGAAGGGCTACTGGAACAGGCCGGAGGACACGCGGCGTGCGATCATGGCGGACGGCTTCCTGCGTACCGGTGACGTCGCCACGGTAGACGATGCAGGTTTCGTGCGCATCGTCGATCGCAAGAAGGACATGATCCTGGTGTCCGGCTTCAACGTCTATCCGAACGAGGTCGAGGACGTCATCGCCGCCCACCCCGAGGTGCTCGAGGTGGCCGCGGTCGGGGTGCCGGACGAGCGTTCGGGCGAGGCGGTCAAGGTGTTCGTCGTGCGCAAGGGCACGTCATTGACCCGCGAAGCGCTGATCGCCCATTGTCGGGAGAACCTCACCGGCTACAAGGTGCCCCACCTGGTCGAGTTCCGTGACGAACTGCCGAAGACCAACGTCGGCAAGATCTTGCGGCGCAAGCTGCGCGAGCCGAACCCCTCGGGCGAGGCCTGAGGAGGCCGGCCGCATCCGATGCCGTGCATCGATGCGGCGTGACATCGTACCGCGGTCGGGACTTGTCTTTTGCAGCGCGATATGATTTCATTCGGTCTTATATAAGACCTGACGCCGTTTCGAGTTCGACGCAGACAAAATGAACTGCAACCTGTCCTGGATCCTGTCGCTGCCCGTAGTCGCTGTAGTACGCGTCGTACGCGTAGGCGTGCGCTCGGCTTAGGGTACAGGAAGCAGACCAAATTACTGAAACCCCCGCCGGCGCACCAGCCGGCGGGGGTTTGTTTTTCCTGCAGGCTGGTGGCAGCGGTTCTTCCAGGAGCAAGACCAAATGCCACAGATGACAGGCGCCCAGCTGATCGTTCGAATGCTCGAGCGTCAGGGCATCCGGACCATTGCCGGAATTCCGGGCGGCGCGATCCTGCCGCTCTACGACGCGCTTTCCCAGAGCGAGTCGATCCATCACGTACTGACCCGCCACGAACAGGGTGCGGGCTTCATGGCCCAGGGCATGAGCCGCGTCTCGGGCAGACCCGAGGTGTGCTTCGCATCGTCCGGTCCGGGCGCCACCAACCTGGTGACCGCGATTGCCGATGCCAAGCTCGATTCGATCCCGATGGTGGCGATCACCGGCCAGGTGCCGCTGTCGATGATCGGCACGGATGCCTTCCAGGAAGTCGACACCTATGGTTTGACGATTCCGATCACCAAGCACAATTTCCTCGTGCGCTCGGTGCACGACCTGCCCCAGGTGATCAGCGATGCATTCCGGATCGCGATGTCGGGTCGGCCCGGACCGGTGCTGGTGGACATTCCCAAGGATGTCCAGAGCGCAGCCATCGAGATCGACGAACTGCCCCCGCCGGCGCAGCCGGATGCCACGCCGACGGTGAACCTCCGCGCCATCGAACAGGCGGCCGAGATGATCAATGCCGCAGAGCAACCGGTGCTGTACCTCGGGGGCGGCGTGATCGCCTCGGGCGCGTCGCATGCGGCGGTGACGCTCGCCGAGCAGGCGGGTCTGCCGACCACGATGACCCTGATGGCGCTCGGTGCGATGCCGATGGACCATCCGCTGTCGATCGGCATGCTCGGCATGCACGGCGCGCGCTACACCAACTACGTGCTCGAGGAGGCTGACCTGCTGGTGTGCGTCGGCGCGCGATTCGACGATCGCGCGATCGGCAAGGCGGCCCAGTTCTGCCCGACGGCGAAGATCGTCCACATCGACATCGATCCGTCCGAAATCCACAAGATCAAGACCGCCCATGTCGCGATCACCGCCGACGTCGGTCAGGCCCTCGAGGCCCTGCTGCCGCGCATCAAGGTGATTCTGCGCAAGCGCTGGCTGTCGCACGTCGAGAGCCTGAAGACCCGGTTCCCGCTGCAGATGCCCGGCGAGGACGACCCGCGCAGCCACTACGGCCTGATCAAGGCGGTGGCCCATGCGCTCGACGACCAGGCGGTGATCGCCACCGATGTCGGTCAGCACCAGATGTGGGTGGCCCAGGCCTACCCGTTCCGCCGGCCCCGCCAGTGGCTGACCTCGGGCGGCCTCGGCACGATGGGCTTCGGCATGCCGGCCGCGATCGGTGCCGCCCTGGCCGATCCCGAGCGCACGGTCGTGTGCTTTTCGGGCGACGGCAGCTTCAAGATGAACATCCAGGAGCTGGCGACCCTTGCCGAGGAGCAGTTGAACGTCAAGATCGTGCTGATGAACAACAACTCTCTCGGTCTGGTCTATCAGCAGCAGAACCTGTTCTACGGCAAGCGCACCTATGCGTCGAAATACGCCCGCCCGACCGATTTCCTGAAGATCGCCGAGGGCTTCGGCATTGCCGCCGTGGACCTCGACCGCGCCGACAATCCGCGCGCGACCCTCGCCCACGCACTCAATGAGCCCGGGCCGTGCCTGATCCACGCGTCGATCGATCGCGAGCAGTTCGTCTACCCGATGGTGCCGCCGGGCGGTGCCAACACCGAAATGATTGGAGGCTGAGGCCATGGAACACGTTGCGGAACCGCTGGCCGAACAAGGCTTCCAGAAGGTCGTGCTCGAGATCGACGTGCATAACCACGCTGGCGTGATGTCGCACATCTGCGGCCTGTTCGCACGCCGTGCGTTCAACGTCGAGGGCATCCTGTGCATGCCGGTGGGCCGGGGCGACACCAGCCGGATCTGGCTGCTGGTGTTCGAGGATCAGCGACTCGAGCAGATGGTGCGGCAGGTCGAGAAGCTGGTCGACGTGATCGCGGTTCGCCGCCACGGTACCGACCACGAGGTCTTCGAGCGGCTCGAAGGCTTCTTCAACTAGCCGCAGCGGCAGCGTCGGCGTCTGCCGCACCGGCGCCCGAGCACCTGTTACTCGTCGCCGGCATGCGCGACCTGGCGCCGCCGCTCCCGATCCCGGCCGCGGCCGACGACCACGAGGTGGCGTCGGCGTCGCTGCGTCGCTATTGCGACGAGACCGCGGTGCTCGGGGCGACCGCGCACTGGCGGCATGCCCGGGCGCGCATCTTCAGTGGCCGGTGCGCTGGGCGCCGTCCGCGTCTTCGAGCTCGGCCACCAGTTTGCGGTGGGCTTCGTCGTGGCGCTCGCGGATCTCGTCGAACAATGCGCCGGTACTGCGTTTCTCGGCCAGCTTGCGCTCGGCGATCACGCGGTAGAACAGCGGAACGAAGAACACCGCCAGGAAGGTCGCGGCAAGCATGCCGCCCATCACGCCGGTGCCGACCGCATGCCGGGCGCCGGCACCCGCGCCGGTCGAGATCGCCAGCGGCAGCACGCCGAGTATGAAGGCCAGCGAGGTCATCAGGATCGGACGGAAACGCAGGCGGGCGGCCTCGATCGCCGCCGCGGCGGCGCTCATGCCTTCGCCGTGCTTGTAGATCGCGTACTCGACGATCAGGATCGCGTTCTTCGCCGCCAGTCCGAGCAGCGTGACCAGGCCGATCTGGAAGTAGACGTCGTTGGTCAGGCCACGCAGCGATACCGCAGCGAGCGCGCCGAAGGTGCCGAAGGGCAGGGCCAGCATCACCGCCAGCGGCAGCGACCAGCGTTCGTACTGGGCCGCCAGGATCAGGAACACCATCAGCGCGCCGAGGCCCAGCGCGATGCCCGAGGTGCCGCTTGACCGGCGCTCCTGGTAGGCCGCGCCGCTCCAGTCGAGGCTGAAGTCTGACGGCAGGGTCTCGGCGGCGATTCTCTCGATGCGTGCGATCGCCTGGCCGGTGGATACGCCGGGCGCGCCGCTGCCGAGGATCTTGACCGCTGGCAGGTTGTTGAAGCGCTCCAGCGTCTCCGGCCCCTTGCTGCGCTCGATGCGCGCCAGCGCGCTCATCGGGATCATTTCGCCGGCTTCCGAGCGCACGTGGATGTCGCCGATGTCGTTGGGGGCGTTGCGATAGCGCTTGTCGGCGGACAGCAGCACCTGCCAGCTGCGGCCCAGCTTGTTGAAGTCATTGACGTAGTAGCTGCCGAGGTTGGCCGACAGGGTGGCATAGAGCGCATCGATCGGCACGCCCAGCGCCTTGGCCTTCTCGCGGTCGACGTCGGCGTAGAGCTGGGGTACGTTGGGGCGCCACAGGGTCTGTGCCATGGCGAACGCGGGATCCTGGTTCAGCGCACCGAGGAAGCGCTGCGACACTTCGGCCATGCGCGCGGCGCCGGCGTCGCCGCGACTCTGCAGATAGAACTCGAAGCCGCCGGCATTGCCGAGGCCGAAGATCGCCGGTGGCGTGAACGACAGCACCAGCGCCTCCTGGATGCCGCCGGTCTTCATCCAGGTCTCGCCGACCAGCTGGGCCGCCGTGCTGGCGCGTTGGTCCCAGTGGCGCAGGGTCACGAAGAAGGTCGCGGCATTACTCTTGAAGCTGCCGCCGAGGAAGTCCAGACCGGTGAACGCCACCGTATATTCGATGTCGGGATTGCTGCGCAGGATCGCGTCCACCTGGCGCACGATGCGGTCGGTGCGCTCGAGCGAGGCGCCGTCGGGCAGATACACCGCGGTGATGTAGTAGCCCTGGTCCTCGTCCGGCACCAGGCTGCCCGGCGTCGTTTGCCACAACTGGGCGGTGACCGCCACCATGCCGGCGAACAGCAGGAGCGCCAGCACGCCGCGGCGGATCAACCAGGCGACGCCGGCGGTGTAGCGGCGGGTGATCACCGCGAAGACCTTGTTGAAGCCCCGGAAGAACCAGTTCTCGGCCTTGTGCTCGTGCTTCAGGATCAGCACGCAGAGCGAGGGTGTCAGGGTCAGCGCGACGACGCCGGAGATCGCCACCGCGATCGCGATGGTCACCGCAAACTGGCGGTAGAGCTCGCCGGTGAGCCCGCCGAGAAACGCGATCGGCACGAACACCGCGCACAGCACCAGCACGATCGCGATCACCGGACCGGTGACCTCGCGCATCGCCTGGATCGCAGCCAGCCGCGGTTCCAGCCCTTCCTCGTGCATGATCCGCTCGACGTTCTCGAGCACCACGATGGCGTCGTCGACGACGATGCCGATGGCGAGCACCATGCCGAACAGGGTCAGCGTGTTGATCGAATAGCCGAGCAGCAGCAGGCCGGCGAAGGTGCCGATCAGCGACACCGGCACCGCCAGCGTGGGAATCAGCGTCGCCCGCCAGTTCTGCAGGAACAGGAACACCACCAGGAACACCAGCAGCATCGCTTCGCCGAGCGTCTTCAGCACCTCGCGGATCGACACATCGACGAAATCGGTGGTGTCGTAGGGGACCGTGTAGGTGAGGCCGTCAGGGAAGCGGCCGGCCAGTTCCTCCATCGTCGCGCGTACCTCGCGGGCGACGTCGAGGGCGTTGGCGCCGGGCTTCAGGAAGATGCCCATCAGCGTCGCCGAGCGGCCGTTGACGCGGCCCTGGAAGTTGTAGTCGCGCGAGCCCAGCTCGACCCGGGCGACATCCTTCAGGCGCAGCATCGCGGCACCGGCATCGGCGCGCACGATGATGTTCTCGAATTCGGCGACCTCGGCCAGCCGTCCCCGGGTATTGACGGTCAGCGACATCGCCTGGCCATCGCTGGCCGGCGGCTGGCCGATGCCGCCGACCGCGTATTGGGCGTTCTGCTCGGAGATCGCCGAGATCACGTCGGCGGTGGTGAGCTGCAGCCGGGCCATGCGGTCGGGCTGCAGCCAGATCCGCATCGCGTAGTCCTTGGCGCCGAAGATCTGGACATTGGTGGTGCCGGGGACGCGCTTCATCACGTCGAGCACGTTCAGCGTCACGTAATTGCTGATGAACAGATCGTCGAAGCGCTCGTCCGGCGACGTGAACGCCAGCACCTGAAGAAAGGCCGACGAGCCCTTCTCGACGCTGACCCCCTGTCGCCGCACCTCGAGCGGCAGCCTCGGTTCGGCCTGCTTGACCCGGTTGTTGACGTTGATCACCGCCTGGTCGACGTCGGTGCCGATGTCGAAGGTGACCTGGATCTCGACACGCCCCGCCGACGACGAGGTCGAACTCATGTAGAGCATGCCCTCGACGCCGATGATCTGGGTCTCGAGTGGCGCGGCGACGGTCTTCTCGAGGACGTCGGCCGAGGCGCCGGGATAGGTCGCGGCGACGGTCACCACCGGCGGTGCGATCTCCGGGTACTGCGCCACCGGCAGGCCGCGCATCGCGGCGAGGCCGGCGATCACGATGAACAGCGACAACACCGTCGCGAAGATCGGCCGATCGATGAAGAAGCGGGAGAACATCTCAGGCGCGACCCTGCGGTCGCGGCCGCGATGCCTGGGCGCGCAGCTTGCAGGCGAGGAGGCGGGAGGCCGTCATCTCAACCGCCCGGCGCGACGTCGGCGGCCTTGACCGGGGCGCCGGGGCCGATCTTCAGCACGCCGTCGACAATTACCCGGTCGCCGTCGGCAAGGCCGCTGCGGATCGCCACCGCATCCCCCCGCCAGTCCGCCGTGTCGACCGGCCGCACTGCGGCCTTGCCATCCTCGATGACATACACGAAGCGCCCCGAGGGACCCTCCAGTACCGCCCTTTGCGGGACTTCGACGGCGTTCGGGCGTAGCGCGCCATGCAGCCGTACGCGGACGAACTGGCCCGGCCGCAGCACACCGTCCGGATTGGCGACGACCGCTCGCACTTCGCTGGTGCCGGTTGCGCGGTCGATCAGTACCGATGTGAAATCGACCGCGCCCTGCACCGGATAACGGCTGCCGTCGGCCAGCACGATGTCGGCCTGGTAGCGATTGTCGGCCGGCAGCTTCAGTTCGCCGCTGGCGGCCTCGCGCTGCAGCCGCAGCTGGTCGTTGTCGGGCACGCCGAACAGCACGTGCACCGGATCGATCCGGGTGACTCGGGTGAGCAGCGTCTCGGCGCCGGCGAGCAAGGCCCCTTCGGACGGCAGGGCACGCCCGGCGATGCCGGTCAGTGGCGACTCGACCCGTGTGTATTCGAGGTTCAGCTTCGCTTCGCGCAGTCGGGCCTCGGCGCCCTGCTGCTCGGCGCCGGCGATCTGCAGGCCGGACTCCGCATTGTCGAGATCGCGGCGACTGGCCAGCTTGGCGCTGATCAGCGGGCGCAGCCGGTCGACCTCGCGACCGGCCTGGGCGACGCGGGCGCGCGCGGCGGCGAGGTCGGCTTCGGCGCGGGCGGCGGCATTGCGGTAGGGTTGCGGATCGATCGTGAACAGCGATTGGCCTGCCTCGACGCGAGTCCCTTCGACGTAGTTGCGTTTCTCGAGAATGCCGCCCACGCGGGGGCGGATCTCGACTTCGCGGGAGCCATGCACGCGGGCCGGATACTCGAGTTCGAGGGGCAGGTCGGCGGCCCGCAGCGTGATCGCCTGAACCTCCGTCGGGCCGCGCGGGGGTGCGCTCTGCTGGGCTTCGGAAGTGCACGCGGCGATGCTGGCGGCGAGCACGGCGAATGCGGTCCTGCGGGCACCTTCTGCGAGGCCTGGAAAGCGAATCATCGGGCTGGCTTGGGAGAGGGGGTCGGTCGCCGCCATTTTATTGACATTCATGAATGTATGTAAAGTGACAGTTTCGGGTCTTTGTGGTCCAATCGTCGGCATCGGGAACCGCTGAGCCGGTGATGGCGCGACGAACCAAGGAAGAGGCTCTGGCCACCCGCGACCGCATCCTCGACGCGGCCGAGCGGGTGTTTTACCGCAAGGGCGTGGGGCGGACGTCCCTGTCCGAAGTGGCCGCCGACGCCGGCGTCACCCGCGGTGCGATCTACTGGCATTTCGCCAACAAGGGCGAATTGTTCGACGCCATGATGAGCCGCGCGATCCTGCCGCTTGAGTCGATCGAGCAGGCGGACTACGACGCTGCCTTGCGTCCGCTCGACGAGTTGCGCATGCGGCTGTTGTCGATCCTCGAGCGCATCCTCGACGAACCGCGCTATCTGCGGGTGTTCTCGATCGCGTGGCACAAGTGCGAATACGTCGACGAAATGGTGCCGACCATCGATCAATGCATGGAAGCCGGCGATCGCCATCTGGGGCGTATCGAGCAGGCGATCCGGGCGGCGGCTGCCCGCGGCCAGCTCGATCCCGGGGTCGAGCCGCGGCGTGCGGCGATGGGCCTGATGGTCTTGATCGACGGCCTCATCGCTGACTGGGCGATGCAGCCAAATGCGATCGGCCTGGACGACGCGCGCGCGTGGATCGACTGCTACCTGCGGGGGTTGGGCGCCGAATCCGGCTGACCCGGGCGGGCCGCATTGCACAATTCGCGGGGTCGGCTGTCGGCGCGGGATCGGTGTCCCGGCCAGCCGGCCTGATAGACTGTGGCGTCCACAGAACTCGGTGTCCCGCTCCATGTCCGGTAACGACTACGGTCTGCTCTTCCGCGTCTCCTCGTTCGGCGAATCCCACGGTCCGGCGATCGGCTGCGTCGTCGACGGTTGCCCGCCCGGGCTGGAGATCTCGGCGGCCGAGATCCAGGCCGAACTCGACCGTCGTAAGCCGGGTACCTCCCGCCATGTCACCCAGCGTCGCGAACCGGACAGCGTCGAGATCCTGTCGGGGGTGTTCGAGGGGCGGACCACGGGCACGCCGATTGCGCTCCTGATCCGCAACCAGGACCAGCGCTCCAAGGACTACGGCAAGATTGCCGAGACTTTCCGTCCCGGCCATGCCGATTATCCCTACTGGCACAAGTACGGTATCCGCGACTACCGCGGCGGCGGCCGCTCGTCGGCGCGCGAGACCGCCGTGCGGGTGGCGGCCGGGGCGATCGCGCGCAAGTGGCTGGCGCAGCACCATGGCATCGTGATCCGGGGCTACATGTCGCGGCTCGGGCCGATCGAGATCCCGTTCGAGTCCTGGGACGAAGTCGATCGCAACCCCTTCTTCGCGCCGAACGCCGGCATCGTGCCCGAGCTCGAGGCTTTCATGGACGACCTGCGCAAGTCCGGCGATTCGATCGGCGCGCGCATCGACGTCGTCGCCAGCGGTGTGCCGGTGGGCTGGGGCGAGCCGGTTTACGATCGTCTCGACGCCGACATCGCGCATGCGATGATGGGCATCAATGCGGTCAAGGGGGTCGAGATCGGCGCCGGTTTCGACGCCGTTGCCCAGAGGGGCTCCGAGCACGGCGACGAGCTGACGCCCGAGGGTTTCGTCAGCAATCATGCCGGCGGCGTGCTCGGCGGCATCTCGACCGGTCAGGACCTCCTGGTCGGCATCGCGATCAAGCCTACCTCCAGCATCCGCCTGCCGCGGCGCTCGATCGACAAGCAGGGCGCGCCGCAGACGGTGAGTACCGAGGGGCGACACGACCCCTGTGTCGGCATCCGGGCGACGCCGATCGCCGAGGCGATGCTGGCGCTGGTGCTGATCGACCACGCGCTGCGCCACCGCGGCCAGAACGCGGACGTGGTGTGCGACACGCCGCGCATCGCCGGCCTCGCGCCGGGCGGCGAACAGCGGGTGCCGTCGCCCGGCGGGCGATTGCCCGGCGCGGATTGACGTGGGTCAATCGGATGGCGGAAGGCGCGGCGTAGC
>JAGRFY010000195.1 GCA_020445765.1 Rhodocyclaceae bacterium
AGAACGCCGCGCGGTTACCGCTTACACAGCTGCGGTCAACAACCTGCGCCGCTTAGGGGCGCGCAGAGCAGATGCACGCGACGAAACCCGACGCATTGAACAGCGACTGGGGGCATTGTTCGTTCAACGCGGTTTCCGGGTGTTGGTGAATTATGAGCTGCTGCCGCTCTTGGCCGACGCGCCGGATGTGGGTGAAATCGATTTGATTTGCGCACGCGATGGTCGACTGTTCGTGCTCGAACTGAAATCCACCTATGTGCGCCGATCTGTGAAGGAGGCGTGGACGCACCGCCACTCAACGCTGCGAAAGGCTGGACTGCAGTTGCAAAGGAAGGTGAAGGGGGTTCGTAGCGCAATGGAATACGGAGGATCGCTGCACCAGGCGCTTGCCCTGGAGGGGGACTGCATGCCGGAAATCACTGCCTGGATCGTAGACACGTCCATCGAATGCGACCACCAGCGTTTCCACGATTTTCTCAAGGTGTCGGTGGAAGAAGTTCTGATCGCGTTGCGTGATGATCGACACTGGCTGGACGACCCCGATGGCCTTTTTCAAGCCGGGAAGACGAGCGGCGAGCTCATAGCGTGGGATTCCGATAGTGCAACTTCTACGTCACTGTACCCTGATGGCTTTTCAGCTACGAGCTTTGTTGAGGTAATAGAGTCCGCTACCGTTTGGGATTTTCTTGACGGCAAGACTGTCCAGTAGAGGGGTTAGCGGCCGGACCAGTTCCAGCGCGAGTCGGGCCTCGTCACCACGGGCTCTTCAGCGCGTGGGATCCCCGCACAATCGAAACCATGCCTTGCGATAATCGTCGAGAGACAGGTATCCCGAGGGAGGTACTGTGAAAGTTCCCCAGCTAGGCGCGTCGACGACAACTGCTTCGCGCAACTTTTCAATGAAGGGCAATATGTCCAGCTTTGTGGCCGCTAGCTCATGCCAGGCTTGATCTGCGCGCCTCGAAGCACCCGGTGAGAGCGCGTCGAGAAAGGATGAGTCCGGCGGTCGAGGCATGGGTTTCAGACGGACCGAGGTGAACTGCAGACGGTCAGCAGAGATCGATGCGCGAGTTGCTTCCAGGTTCTCTTGATAGAAGGGAACATGCCAAGGAAGACAGCTCTCCGTCGGATCGAAGATTGCAAAGATCCCGAGATCCTGGGATCCCAATACCCTTTGTAACAGAGCCCTGGCCAAGTTGGTGAAACCACCCAGATAGTCCTCCAACTGCACGATCGCGGCCGCCTTCCCGACCGAGCTCCCCGGCGCCGCAAAGGCTGCCGTGCGATAAGCGGTGCGGCCTTCGAGCGTTACCGCCCCGAATGCAAAGGTTTCGGTCCGCGGCGGGCATCCGTTCAGCAGTGCGAACCTTTCTTGATCGTAAGCGGGGTCGAGGTATGGCGCATAGCCGGCGTCGTCATCGTCGTCACCCCCAGCACCGGAAAGGCCTCGTGAGCTGTAGTAGGTGTCGTTGTTGGGGTTCAACTGGTTTGCCCGGTTGTCCCGGTCGGATTTGGCGGACATCGTGGTCTCCAGCGAGGCTCATTGAGGCGGCAGCACCCAACCCGGGCGCTGGCTTCGCGCATCGCGGGCCGTCAGGGCATGACGTCGGATTCACGCGACATGCAAGATTCTGTCGGCATTCGAAAAACTCCTCAAGCGCCACGGTAGCTCAGCTGGCAGCAGCAGTCGCCTTGTAAGCGATAGGTCGTCGGTTCGATCCCGACTCGTGGCACTACCACTTTCGGCGCGATGGCAGAGTGGCCAATTGCGGCGGTGCGCAAAACCGCCTTCCGCCGGTTCGAATCCGGCTCGCGCCTCGAGTTTTCCTGCGGCGGCATTAGCTCTGATGGCAGAGCGCCGGATTTTGGCTCCGGAGGCCGCGGGTTCGAGCCCCGCATGTCGCCCCAGCCAGGCTGCCGTCTTACCGGCCGCCGCCAGGCTTAGCTGCAATTGCCTTTTTCAATGCCTGGGCCATGGCCGTTTGCGCCCCGGACCCACTGGCGCTCTGAGGCCTTCCAGAAATCTGCCTCTCTCGGCTTTTTCGGTCGGGCGCGTTGCGTGGCAATTTGACCTTGGCGCCATTCTTCGCAATGCGATAAACGGTACTTCGCGCGAAGTCTGGGCCAGTTCTTGACGCCGTTACGTCCAGCTGGCCCCCGTGATTTTTAAGGTGACCCTGAAGTTCCTTGAGCTCTGCAGGAGTGTGGTCCGTCTCGAGACGTCGCAACCTGGAGAGCACCGTACGCAGTTTTGGCGCAACCAGAAGATAGCCTGGTGCGGAAAAAATCAGGGATTCCGGAACACCTATGAGGCGAAGCTCATCTTGCGCTCGGCCAATTCGAGCCTTGACGACTCTCGGACCATTGGTGGCCATTTTTCTCATCAGGACACCGAAGTCTTCGGAACGCAAAAGGCGAAGACCAACGAGCGTATGGCAACTCTTCTGGACGGCCTCCACAGAGGCCTCCGCGGATGAGATCGATGCAGAGCATGCCGAGCTCGCCTTGTAACTCCAGACACCTCTGGAATGTCGCGTACCTTTGTACATGAGTGCGAGCCGAATCGACTTGGAGCAAAATCCTACCACGGTATGCGCAAGGCATCGGCAATAGCCCATCTGCGCAAGGCCGGCGACTCAGGCCCGGCGGTACCAGCCCTGTCTCGCCGGAACCTCGATCGGATCGAACCAGTGATTGGCCACCGCATGGGCAACCTTGAATGCGCTCTCCAATTTGTTGATATCCTCCTGATCGGCGTCGGCTTGGCGCAGGCGATCGCGCAAGGTTTTCATGATGGTGGCAGCCATGACCGCCAGCTGTTCGACTGCCTTTTCCGGGTCCAGTCCGAGCAGCATCGCGGAGGCAAGCAAGCTCTCCGGAGTCGCGACAGCCCCGTCTTCGTGAAAGCGCATTCAAAGGAGAAGCTTGGGGTCAGGTCAATCTGCTTAGCATGCAACCCTCTGGCCGGTGGTGGCTAAGGGATAGCTCACAATGTGGTCGAGCCGAGCTTGTTGATCGTCCCCTCCGGCCGAGGACCGGGAGTCGGCCTGAGCGGTCATTGGGCTTGACTGCAGCTTACGGCAGAAGCGGTGCGGTTAGCAGCCGCTGCCCATCCGATTGACCGCCTCACCCACTTCGATGCTCGCTCTACAGCCCCGACCCTCTACTCTCCTTCGATGCATTACTTACTGGAATACACTACATCAGACAGCAACTCTGAACCTTTGAGCTATCGCGTTAACGGACCACCATTCCCGCCATTGATCTGCGACATTCGAAAAGCGGCTGATTCGGCATCGTACATCTGGGTGAACGACTTCATGAGCATGTGGCGGCTTATCGCCGTACCAGCGATACTTTGATGCCTCTCCGCATAGAATAATGCGCCTTGACTTTGACAAGACAGGGTTGTTTATGGTGGCGGCTTGTATCAACTCTGCTCGGTGGCGCCCTTTGCGGCATGGACCATCTAAGAAGTGGTATGAAAGGTTTAAGAAGACAATACCCCTCGCATTGGCTAGGTATTGAAAATAATCTGCCGGCACGGCGAACACACCACGCACGGCCATCATATCTACCCCTAATGACGCCAGCACATGATGCCCGCTACATAAGTCATCATCTTGCAGATCCCAGTCGGGCTTGCAAAATGGGATTCCGATTGGATCCATTGGAAATGGATCTTTGCCCATGATTGCCAACTCGAATTCCCTCTTAGCGTGAAGGATGCTCAAGTACTGTGCTGGTAGCGGATGATGGCTCATTGGCAACGCTGCTACCCGCGAAGTTCCTGGCGACTGCTATTTAACATTCGATCAGGCAGGGGTCGACGGGCTTGAGCGGGCTATACAGGAAAAGTGATAATTGATTCGCAGCCGAAACGGCTAGTCAGTAATTGCTTCGACGTCTACCTGTTGCCCTGTTGCAGAGAAAACCTCGACTCCAGCTTTGCTGAGCAGGCGGGCTTTAAGTAATCTAACTGGCACTGCATAGCGTGTATCTGTCATATCTATAGGCCTGTCAAACGTAGGCTTGTGTTTGTCCTCATTCCTGAGCAGGAATGGATTGCCTATGTTGCTCGGATACCGGTGATCAAAGGTGACCTCAAGAACGATCTTTCCATTCTCTAGGAGTTCGCGCGCTTCATTTTTCCCTGCTCGGGTGGTGAATGTTTGCCGGAAATCCTTGCCATAGTCCTTTGTGGCCTGACTGAGAACTGCCAGACCGTATCTGGTAACGGCCATTTCGACAACATCAATCGATGCGCCGAGCCGGTTGCTTGCTTTATATGTTCTGAGCTTGCTTTCGGCCGAATAAACCTGAACAAACGAATGGTGAATCCATTTAAAATCATTCTTCTCGCCGTTATCCAGAATCACTAGGTCACGACTGATTGAAGGCATAGCTATCCGTAGCTCTTCGGTATCCGGGTTAAAATAGACAAGCTTGTCTTCCCTGTTTTGTGCGTTGTCGATGTCGAGCGTAATACGGTATCCCTTGCCCTCGCCGAATTGATCGAAATATCGTTGCTTCCTCTGTGCATATTCAACACTGGATTCGAATCCGTCTTTGGCCAGATTCTCTTTTCTCATGGCCTCGATATCTTTGACGAGGGTTTCGTTATTACCGAAAACAATTGCTAAAGGGGGTGATGGTGGTGGCAACTCACTTTGTGCCTGCTGTGGTGTCTCGCTGATGGATATCGATGTATTTGCCGGGGATGGCGACGTAACAACTGATTCGGCTGCCTTGGGAGCTGCATCCTTAGGGGCTGTGGTTATGCGAGTTAAAGCCTTTCTGGATTCTCGTGGAACTTCCAATCCATCGCAGACATTAATAAATCCTGCGCACTTATAGCTATTAGCTAAGGCCAAGCTGTAATACGTCGATGCAGCTTCGTTATACCCAAGCCCTTCGGCTGATCGCCCCAGATAGAAATAGGTCTGATCTATCCTAAAACCGACCTTCGCGACCTCATGCACAAGATCTGTCCATAGCGCAGCGTCATATAGTGATTTTGCCCTTCTGCGAGCAGCACCCCATGCGCCAGAACATGCTGTATCGCATTCGAGACGAAGTTCTCCGCTCTTAAAGGTTGTAATAACATCTACAACATCTGAACCACTCACGGTTCGTGAGCCTCCTGATGCACAAGCACCAAGGCCTAAGGTTAAGAGCATCAAAACTACAGTTCGATAGTTCATACTTCATTCCTTCCCCGTTCATGGAGGCGCATAAGCTGGCGGCTCGAAGCTTACTTCCAGCATATGCGAACGGGAATATATGTAGAGTTAATTCGGGTTGCAAAGGTGAGTAGCACTATACAGTAAGCGGCCGCTCGGAGGCGTGGGGTCTGATTTTGTCGGCAGGCCGCTATTAATAACTGCAAAGCGGAGAGGTGCTAACTCCCAAAGCACATGCTGCCAATGACCGCAGTGGCCGATCAGCCGCCCATGGCGGGATACATCCCGCCCTACGAAAGCTCGGCTTCGCGCCTCGTAGATGATCGGCCGCTCAGGCCGAGGAGCTAACGTTCAGCCTCCGCTCTGAACGACCGCTCCTATCAGAAACCTGCCTCGAGAACTCGGAAGCGGCGCGTGTTGCGTCCGGGTCGTCGGTTGGCTGATACTTTCGGGCCCTCACCGGCCAGTGCCGACAGCGCACCTGCAGTTTGACCTCCAGCTTGTTCCGGGCGAAGCCCCCCACGATGTCCCTGCCATTGCGTCGCAGTGCCAGGGCGGTCTCGTACCCACAATTGGCGATGGCTCGGGCGGATCACGCTTCATCGCAGCGGTCGATGAGCTCGAGCCTGAACTGCCAGCCTTCGAATGTCGCCAACATGCGGCCGAACTCCTCCCAGGTGACTTCCTGGCCGTCGATCACTAGCAGGGGTGTGCGCCCTCGAACGGATTCGTCCCAGTCGATTCGCCCGCGTACCGTTTGTTCGGCGATCTGAGGCTCGGGCTCGCCGAAAGTTAGGTCCTTCACTGCGAGCATCCGGCGGAGCTTATCGACCAGGCGCCCAAGGAGGCCGTGCAGGTCGGCGTCCGGATCATCGGCGACCTCGCACTGATAGCCTGACGGTTCGCCGTCTCGTAGCTCGAAGGCGTCCATTGCAACGACTTGTCCGAGCAGACGAGTGCGAAAGTGGAAGTCGTGTGCCTCACCAGCACAATCGCGGAGCGTGATCGGCTCGATGCGGAAGCTCTCGAAGCTCCCGAGCCCTTTCAACTGGGTGACCTCGGCGTTGAAACATTGGCCACAGAGTTGCCGGTAGGTGCTACCCCCGACGCCAAGGCTGATGATCTCGTGGCTGGGCGTGAGTTCGCCGCAGGCCTCGCAGGGCGCTTGCCGGATCTTGCTCATGTGTGTTGCTTCCTCCGTGCCTTCCGTTTCGGCTCTTTCAGGGCAACTAACGCAATACAGTTCACCAGATTCCAGATGGCCAGCATGACGTGCTTGTCGGAGTCCTCCGGGACGATTCGGGCCAGCCACTTCGACGTCTCTCCCGTTACGTAGGCGAGCAGCGCCTTTTCGGGGTGGTCCGCAATATATTGCTGCATCGAGCGTTCCCGAAGACTGGCGCCGAGGTTGTCGCCGAAGCGGCTGACGGCCACAAAGCGCTGCAACTGGCGGTCCTGATCGTCCTCGGTGATGAGGGGCCAGGTCGAATTTGATGCCTTCATCGCCAGGAAGCAGGCGAACAACATGTCCAGTGCAAAGTCGGCCTTGGACAG
The DNA here is from genome assembly GCA_020445765.1 of Rhodocyclaceae bacterium. Classification (GTDB taxonomy): domain Bacteria; phylum Pseudomonadota; class Gammaproteobacteria; order Burkholderiales; family Rhodocyclaceae; genus Cognatazoarcus. Next base: position 6,738 of record JAGRFY010000195.1, read on the forward strand.
CGCGACGCCCAGGCGTGGCAGCACGAGCACCGAGGCGAGCAGGTTCGGCTGTGCGTAGAACACCTCGTCGGCGAGCGCTTCCCTGCTGCCCTGCAGGTCCAGCGCCTGCGCGCCGCGGATGGCGGCGACCATCGCGGCTTGCGAGATGCGGCTCATTCTTCAGCCCCCGGCGGTTCGGAGGGGATGAAGGGGATCAGACCTTTCTCGTAGGCCAGTCGTTGCAGTTCGAGGGGTGCCGTGCGAATGTCGATCATCAGGCCGTTGACCTGCAGGATCCACACCACCGGATTGTCAGCGAGCCGGCTGGGCAGCATCCATTCGTGCGAGAACTGCCCCATCTTGAGCAACTCGCGGATCGCCTTTGACTTGTTCTGTCCGGTGCTCTCGGCGATGCCGAAGAATTCGTAAATCACCTTCGGCTTGCAATAAGGATCCTGCGAAGGATCGTCGAGGAAATTGACCCGACCGACCGCATGCACCGCCGCGGCCGCCCACACGTTCTCCTTGCCGCTCGACAGCGGCGACGGGCGCTTGCGGGCGAGCGCGCCCACGACGCGGTGGATCAGAAGGCGATATTCCTCGTCGAGATACCGGGCGCAGAACGCGTCGGTCAGCGCCGTGACGGCAGCGAACTTCTCTGCCATGGCCTTGGGAATGCGTTCGGACATGGTTCGGGTGGCAGCGGGAAGCGGACCGCGGCATTGTCTCGGATCGGTTGCGCGACGCCAATCGGTGAACGTTGCCCGGGCCTCCCGCTACCTGTTGTTGTCAGCCGCGTAGTCGGGGAAGAGCGGGGCGCCGAGTGGCCGGCCGCCGGCGTCGAAGCCGTGGCGCGTGTCGATCGGCGTGCACACCCAATCCTGCAGCACCGCCTGTTGGTTCGCCCGTTCGAACCCACGCAGGACCAGCTTGCCCTCGCGCACCGCGATCAGGTGCACACCGTACAGCTCAGCGATCGGCGCCATGGCGAGCGGTGGGACGAGGCGGGCACGCAACCCGGAGCCGGCCGAAGCTACGGTCAGGATCCCCTCGCAGACCGGGCCGGTGTCGCCATCGCGGATGCGGACGCCGACGCGGCGCAGCATTTGGACGCGGCAGTACATGATCCGAGGACTATACATTTGAACAGTTTATGCCGCTCGCCGGCGCGCCAACATATGGCCTCTGTCGAGCGGCTGCATTGCGATCAGAAAGAGGGCTGTGAGGGTTAAGCCCAGGCCAGATGGTGCGAGGAGCGGCCGATTACGCCGGCGTGGTGCTGAACTCGTGAACGACTTCGATACCAGCGGCTTCTAGCGCCTGAAGCTCGGCTTCAAGCAATGCCAGCGCTGCGTGTTTCACCCGCGCTTCGGGGTCGCCGCCCGTGGTGCTTGGGGTACTCGCCAGGGCGCGCTCCTCGGTGAGATTCACGAGGCTGCGTCCCGATCGCAGTTGAATCTTGATCCGCGCCAGCAGGCCGATCGCCCGGTTTACTGCCAACCGCTCGCCTTCCGGCGCGCGGGCGACCTGTAGTGCGCCGAGGCACTCACGTAGTTCGTGGGCCTTGGCATCGACGCGCTCGATCAGGGCATCCAGCACGGAATCGTCGATCGCAGCGTCGTCGCGCATCTGGCTCCCTTCTTCGCCAACCTGGAACAGGGCAGTGTAGCGGGAGATCCGGTCGCTAGTAGTCGGGCGTTGGCGGAGGGACCGGTGAGCCGCTGGCTCCGGAATTCGGATCAGCCTCGAATCAGTTGGAAACGGCGCGGTGGAGCCTCGTGACCTCGAGCAGTTGGACGGGATGCAACCGGATCAGGGCTGCGAACCACCCACACCTTGGTTATGCAAGGTGTGCTTGCGATAAGCTTGGGCAATGCCCATTCCGCCTTCCGCCCTGGATAGGTGCGAGAATCAATAGATGGAAGGCTTGGTCACGCCAAGGTCTGGATGCCGCCGACCCTGGGGTCCTCGCCAAGGCTCAGCATGGAAAATAGCGGGTACATTTGCGGGTATCGAAAGCGCGATATTTCGATAAAATTTATATAAAACAATAGGATATGTCAGCTATGCTGCTGATGATCGACAATTACGATTCCTTCACCTACAACCTGGTCCAGTACTTCGGTGAACTGGGCGCCAACGTCCGGGTCTATCGCAACGACGCGATCGGCGTGGACCAGATCGAGGCTCTGGCGCCGGACCAACTGGTGATCTCGCCGGGGCCGTGCACGCCCGCCGAGGCCGGCGTTTCGGTCGAGGCGATCCGGCGTTTTGCCGGCCGCATCCCGGTGCTCGGCGTATGCCTCGGCCACCAGGCGATCGGTGCGGCCTTCGGCGGCAGGATCGTTCACGCCAAGCGATTGATGCACGGCAAGGTGTCGCCGGTCCATCACCTGGGCGAAGGGGTCTTCCGCGGCCTGCCCGAGCCGGTGACCTGCACGCGTTATCATTCGCTGGCGGTGGAGCGCGACAGTCTGCCCGAATGCCTCGAGGTCACCGCGTGGACCGAAGACGGCGAAATCATGGGCCTGCGTCACCGGGAACTGGCGGTCGAAGGCGTGCAGTTCCACCCGGAATCGATCCTGACCGAGCACGGTCATGCCCTGCTCAGGAATTTCCTCGAGCAGCCGGTAGCGGTCTGAAGCGGCCGCATCCTTCCCAGACCCGGCGAGCGACGACGTCGGGCGCCCAAATGGAGACTCCCTTATGAGCATTTCGCCCCAGGCGGCGCTGCAGCGAGTGATCGAGCATCGCGAGATCTTCTTCGATGAAATGCTGTCGCTGATGCGCCAGATCATGGCCGGCGAGATTTCCCCATTGATGACCGCGGCGCTGCTCTCGGGCCTGCGCACGAAGAAGGAGACGATCGGCGAGATCGCTGCGGCCGCAACCGTGATGCGGGAGCTTTCGAGCAAGGTCGTGGTGCCGGGCGATCCGGGCAATTTCCTCGACGTCGTCGGCACCGGCGGCGACGGTGCGCAGACCTTCAACATCTCGACCGCGACGATCTTCGTCGCCGCCGCGGCCGGCGCGCGGGTGGCCAAGCACGGCGGCCGCAGCGTGTCGAGCAAGTCCGGTGCGGCCGACGTGCTGGAGGCGCTGGGCGTCAATCTGGCCCTGACGCCCGAACAGGTCGCCGAGTGCATCCAGGCCACCGGCGTCGGCTTCATGTTCGCCCCCAACCACCACAGCGCGATGAAGAACGTGGCGCCGGTGCGGCGGGAAATGGGCGTGAGGACGATCTTCAACATTCTCGGCCCGCTGACCAACCCCGCGGGCGCGCCGCACACGCTGATGGGGGTCTTCCATCCGGATCTGGTCGGCATCCAGGTGCGGGTGATGCAGCGCCTCGGTGCCGATCATGTGCTGGTGGTGTACGGGCGCGACGGCATGGACGAAGTCACGCTGGGCGGCGCGACGATGGTCGGCGAACTCAAGGACGGCGAAATCGTCGAATACGACATTCATCCCGAGGACTACGGTCTTGACATGCGATCGAGCCGAAATCTGCAGGTCGAAGACGCCGAACAGTCGAAGGCAATGCTGCTGTCGGCGCTCGACAACACCGATGGCGCGCCCCGCGAGATCGTCGTCTTCAACGCCGGCGTCGCGCTCTATACGGCCGGGATCGCGGACGCCATCGGGGCCGGCATCGAGCGGGCGCGGGAAGCCATCGCTTCGGGCGCGGCCCGCGCCAAGCTGGAAGAGTTCGCGGCCTGCACGCGCCGTTTCCGGTGAGCGGTCGATGAGCGACATTCTCAAGCGCATACTGGACGTCAAGGCCGGCGAACTCGCCCGTGCCCGTGCCGAAATTTCCGAGCCAGCCCTGCGGGCGTTGGCCTCGGTGGCCCCGGCTCCGCGGGATTTCGTCGGCGCCTTGCGCGCCCGCATCGACGCCGGCAATGCCGCCGTGATCTCAGAAATCAAGAAGGCGAGCCCGTCGCGCGGCGTGCTGCGGGCGGATTTCAGGCCCGCCGAGATCGCCGCCTCGTACCAGCGCGGTGGTGCAGCCTGCCTGTCGGTGCTGACCGATCGCGAGTTCTTTCAAGGCGCGCCCGATTACCTGCGGGAGGCCCGCGCGGCGTGCGAGTTGCCGGTCCTGCGCAAGGACTTCCTGATCGATCCCTATCAGGTGATCGAGGCAAGGGCGATGGGCGCCGACGCCATCCTGCTGATCGTCGCCGCGCTGTCGCTCGAACAGATGCGGGAGATGGAAGCGCTGGCGCTCGAGCTGGACATGGCGGTCCTGGTCGAAAGCCACGACGCCGGCGAGCTCGAGCTCGCCTTGCAGCTGACGACGCCGCTGATCGGCATCAACAACCGCAACCTGCGCAGCTTCGAGGTCTCACTAGACACCACCATCGACCAGCTCGAGTCGATTCCGGCGGGGCGAACCGTCATCACCGAGTCGGGCATCCTGACGCGATCCGACGTTGCCCGCATGCGCAGTCACGGGGTCGATGCCTTCCTGGTCGGCGAAGCCTTCATGCGGGCGGATGACCCGGGCGGAGAGCTGAGGGCGTTGTTCGCCTGAGCGCGCGATGTCCGAGCAGACGCCAAGCCGGTCGCCGGCCGCGCCAGCACCACGATCGCCCGCGATGAGGGTGCTGCGCTGGATCCTGGGTCTTGCCGCAGGCATCGCCGTCCTTGTAACCCTGTTTGCGCTATGGGTTTCCGGCACGACTTCCGGCCTGCAGGGAGTCGCCCGCGCCGTGCACTCGCTGTCGGGCGGCGCCGTGCGGCTGGAGGGTGTCGACGGCCGCCTGCTCGACCGCCTGACCGTCGATCGCCTCCGTATCGATCTGCCCGACTTTCGGCTGGCGGTCGACGGACTCGAATTCCACTGGGCGCCGTTGGCGCTGGTCGACGAGCAACTCGACCTGCGCGCACTGACCGCGGTTTCGGTGCAGTTCGCGGCGCGGCCGAGCGAGGATGCGTCGAGCGGGCCACCGGTGGCGCCGCAAGGCATTCCGATTCCGCTCAGGGTCAATGTGACGCGGCTGGCGCTCGGCGAACTGCAGCTGAACCAATGGGCCGAAAGCGGCTTCGGCCAACCGACTCTTCGCATTGAAGCGATCGAGGCCAGCGCGCACGCCGACGGTGATCGGCTTCAAATCGAGCGCGCGTCCGCCAGGCTGCCCTGGGGTGACGCCCTGGCGAGCGGCACGATGGCCACTGCCAGCCCCTTCGACCTGGCGATCGAAGCCAGTCTCGCCGGGGCCTACGAGGATCGGCCGTATCGGCTGGCGTTGTCCGCTGTCGGCACGCTGCTGCAGCCGCAGCTCACCGTGACCGGTAACAGTGCCGGGGTCGATGCCAGGATCGAGGCGCTGGCGAGGCCGTTCGAAGCGGTACCGCTGGCCCGCGCCAGGATGACGGCCGGGCCGATCGACCCGGCCGAATTCGCCGAAGGCGCACCGCGCGCGGCATTGTTCGTCGATGCCGACCTGAGCTTGCCCGAAGCGCCGGCCGGTACCACGCCGGCGCCGCTCGAGTGGGCGATCGGTGGCCCGGTTTCGATCGTCAATCGCCAGCCCGGCAGCTGGGATGCGCAGCAAGTTCCGGTCGAGCGGATTGCCGGCAAGCTCGACTGGGCCGACCGACGGCTGGTCGTCGAAGACCTGCTGCTCGCACTCACCGGCAAGGGAACGATCTCGGGACGCGCCGCATGGCAACCGGGCGAATCGGACCCGATCGGCCGCTTCGATGTCGACCTGCGGCTCGAGGGGCTCAAGCCGCGGGCGCTCGATGCCCGTCTTCCGGAAGCGGTTCTCGCCGGCACCGTCGTCGGCACCGGTGACGGCGCGGGGCAACAGGCCGAGGTGGCGATCTCGGGCGAAGGACTGGCGCTGGCCGCACTGGCGAAGCATGCCGAGCGCCGGCTGACGCTGTCCGGCTTGCGGTTGACCCAGGGTACGGCCAGCGTGTCCGGCGACGCGACGCTCGAACTCGACGGCGAACGACCGTTTTCCGCCCGTCTCGAGGTCGCCGCGCTCGACCCATCAAGGCTCTACGCCGACGCACCCGCGGCCGAGCTCAACCTGGGCCTCGACGCGCAGGGTCGACTCGATCCCGAGCCGGAAGCGCAAGTGGCCTATCGGTTCGCGCCCTCGCAACTGATGGGGCATGCGCTGGCCGGGGAGGGGCGTGCGCGCCTCGCCCTGCAGCGGATCAGCGATGCCGAGCTGTGGCTGTCGCTGGCCGGCAACCGGGTGGACGCGCGCGGGGCGTGGGGGCACGAGGGCGACCGCCTGGCGATCGATGCCAACGCCGGCGCGCTGGACGTGATCGACCCGGCACTCGAGGGGCGCGCGGTGATCCAGGCCGAACTGAGCGGCACACCCGAGCAGCCGTCGGGCAAGGCGTTGATCACCGCCGAGCGATTGAAGCTGCCGGGTGGCTGGCGACTGTCCGGGGTCAATGTCCAGGGGGAACTGGCCGGGGGCCTCGACGGCAATCTGGTGCTCGCTGCCGGCGTCGGCGAGGTGCGTGGCGCCGACCGCAACACCGTGCTCGAGCGGGCGGGCCTGTCGATCGAAGGCTCGCGCGGCGCGCACCGGGCTGAACTCAGCGTCGACGCGCCGGGCGCGGATGCCTTGAACGCAAGCCTGCAGGGCGGCCTCGACGACGCTGGCGGCTGGGCCGGTCGATTGCTCGAACTGCAGACCCGCGGGCGGCTCGCGATGCAACTCGACCAGCCGGCCGAACTGGCCGTCAGTGGCGACATCGTCAGGCTCGGGCCGGCCCGACTGAGCACCCCGGCCGGCGGTTTCGTCGCGCTCGACAGTACGCGCTGGGAGGGCGGCAGCCTGGATCTTCGAGGCAGCATGGGTGGATTCGGCATCGATCTGTCGGCCGGTCCGCAGGACTCGGACACCCCCTTGCGTGGACAACTCCGCTTTGGTGGCGACTGGGACCTCAAGATCGCCGAGTCGGTCGACGGCAGCGTCAGGATCCAGCGCGAGTCGGGCGACCTGATCCTGGTGGGGGACGCTCCGGCCGAACTCGGCCTGTCCGACATCCAATTGATCGCCAACGCCAATGCGGGCCAGGTGGCGATCGCTGCCCATGCCGAAGGCAGCCGCCTGGGCAAGCTTTCGGCGTCGATCAACACCACGGTCGAGCGGGACGGCGCGGCCGTCCGGCTGGTCCCCGGTGCGTCGCTGCTGGGCTCGGCGCGACTCGACATGCCGTCGATCCGCTGGCTCGGCCCCCTGCTCAGTGCCCAATTGCTGACCGGAGGCCGCCTCAAGGCCGGCTTCTCGATCGCCGGAACCGTCGACCAGCCGTTGGCCGTCGGCGAGCTCGAAGGCAGCGAACTCGAGCTGAATCTGCCAGAGGCCGGATTGCGGCTGTCCGGTGGCCGACTCGTGGCAAGCTTCGACCAGGACTACCTGCGCGTCGTCGAGCTCGAATTCGTCTCGCCGAACCTGGTGCGTCCCACCGAATCGCGCATTCCGGTGGACAGGCTGATGAAGGAGCCCGGGCGCTTCCTGGCCTCGGGCAGCATCGACCTCGGTGACGGCTCGGGGCGTTTCGGATTCCGGGCCGATCGATTGCCCTTGCTGCAGCGCAAGGATCGTTGGCTTGCGGTCAGCGGCGAGGGCAATATCGTCAGTGGCTGGGACTTCGTCGACCTGAAGGCGACGCTCGAGGCCGACGCCGGCGCGATCACGGTGGGTGAAGCGCCGCCGCCGAGCCTGTCGGACGACGTCGTGATTCTCGGTGACGAACGCGAACCCGGCAATTTCCGGATTTCTGCCGATGTCGGCATCCGCCTCGGAAAATCCTTCTACCTGACCGCCATGGGGCTCGATACCCGGCTCGCCGGCGGCATCGACATCTACGTGCGACCGGCGCGAGCGCCGGCGGCAAGCGGCGTGATCCTGCTCGAGGACGGCGTCTTCGAGGGCTACGGCCAGAAGCTCGTGGTCGACAACAGCAGCGTCAATTTCGCCGGCCCGGTGGACAATCCGTCGCTCAACATCACCGCCCTGCGCAAGGGACTGGAGGTCGAGGCGGGCGTCGCGATCACCGGCACCGCCCGGCGACCGCGGGTGACACTGGTGTCTTCGCCGGCGGTGCCGGACTCGGAAAAGCTTGCTTGGATCGTGCTCGGCCGGCCGCCCGACACCACCAGCGGCGCCGACCTCGGCCTGCTGATTCCGGCCGCACAGGCACTGCTCGGAGGGCCCGGCGGCGGCATCACCAGCCAACTCTCGAACTCGCTCGGGCTCGACCAGATCAGCATCGGCCAGGGCGATCTCAACAGTGCCGGCCGCAGCGCGACCAGTTCGGTGGTCGACAGCGGTGTTCGCAGCAGTGCCGGCAGCGTGTCGGGGCAGGTCGTGACGCTCGGCAAGCGACTGTCGACCGACACCTTCCTCGCGTTCGAGCAGAGCCTTGCCGGCGCAGAGAGCATCGTCAAGCTGACGCATCAGCTCGGCCAACGGCTTTCGGTGGTGGCGCGCGGCGGGACCGACAATGCGATCGATTTGTTCTATACGTTCACGTTTCGCTGAGCGGCGTCGGGCAAACAGCCAGATCGCACTTGTCTGCGCCGAACGCTCGTGCGAAATTGGGCAGGGTGCGGTGGCGAGCGCCGCCCGGGCGCGCAGCAGTGGCGCGCGCGATTACGGCCGTCGCGGCGCCCGCCGCGCCGGCCCGGCAGGAGAACAGCATGGCGGAACAGACCATACAGATCGACAGTGCGATTTTCGGCGGCGGCTGCTTCTGGTGCCTCGAGGCCGTGTTCGTGCGGATCAAGGGGGTCAAGTCGGTGACCTCGGGCTATGCCGGCGGCCAGATGCCGTCGCCGGACTACCGCGCGGTATGCACCGGCGGCACCGGCCACGCCGAGGTCGTGCGCATCGACTTCGACCCGGCCGTGGTGAGCTATGCTGATCTGCTGGCAGTGTTCTTCGTGATCCACGACCCGACGACGCCGAACCGACAGGGCAACGACGTCGGTACGCAATACCGGTCGGTGATCTTCACCGTGTCGGATGACCAGGAGACCCTGGCCCGGCGGGCAATCGCCGAGCTCGATGCGAGCGGCGAATTCGGCGCGCCGGTGGTCACCGAGGTGCTGCCGGCGAGCCGGTTCTGGCCGGCCGAGGATTATCACCGGGACTACTTCGAGAACAATCCGAACCAGCCCTATTGCCGGCTCGTCGTGGCACCGAAGGTCGAGAAATTCCGCCAGCGCTTCGCCCGACTGAGCAACGACTGAACGGGTCGCCGCGGGGTCACGGTTACAATCCAAGATCGGCCGCGCGATCGGCGTGCCGGCCGACGAACAGCGACAGGAGAATGAGCACGTGAGTGAATCCCAAGGCCTGACCATTGAGGATCTCGAGACTGGTGACGGTGATTGCGCCGAGAGCGGCAAGACGGTGTCGGTGCACTACACCGGCTGGCTGACCGACGGCACCAAGTTCGATTCGAGCAAGGATCGGAATCAGCCGTTTTCGTTTCCCCTCGGTGCAGGCTACGTCATCCAGGGCTGGGACAAGGGCGTCCAGGGCATGAAGGTCGGCGGTCGGCGCAAGATCACGATCCCGCCCGAACTCGGCTACGGCGCCCGTGGCGCCGGCGGCGTGATTCCGCCGAACGCGACCCTGGTGTTCGAAGTCGACCTGCTCGAAGTCAAATGAACTGAACGGGCCATTGGCCGGCGATCGCCGCGGCACGTCGGGTGCGCGCGGCGTTCGCCGGTTGACGGCCGAAGGGTGTTGCCATGGCGCGCATCAAGGTGTTGCACCGGACCGTGTATCGCTACTCGGAACCGGTGCGTTTCAGCGAGCACCGCTTCATGTGCCGCCCGCGGGACAGTCACGACCTGCGCCTGCTCGAGACTGGCATCCGAATCGATCCGTTGGCCGACTTGCGGTGGCTGCACGACGTCTTCGGCAACTCGGTGCTGGTCGCCCGATTTGCCGAGCCCGCCCAGCAACTTTCCTTCGAATCCACCTTCCTCGCCGAGCACTTTCCAGCCGAGCCGGACGTGGGGCTGATCGAGCCCTATGCGATGCGGCTGCCCTTCAGCTACGACGCCGGCGAGATGCCGGATCTGGCACGCAGCGCAGAGCGCCAGTATCCGGATTCGCGTCACCAGGTGGATGCCTGGGTGCGGGATATCTGCGCCCGTGCCGAGACCGACGACACCCTGTCGCTGATCAAGGCCATCACCCATGGCGTCAAGGACGGCTTCGAGTATCGCGCCCGCGACGAGGAGGGCACCCAGACACCGGTGCAGACGCTGGAGCTGGGCAGCGGCAGCTGTCGCGATTTCGCGCTGCTGATGATCGAGGCCGTGCGCAGCCTGGGCCTCGCCTCCCGCTTCGTTTCCGGCTATCTGTACGACGAATCGCTGGTCGATGCCGAGAACGCGATGGTCGGCGGTGGCGCGACCCATGCCTGGGTCCAGGTGTACCTGCCCGGCGCCGGCTGGCTGCCGTTCGACCCGACCAACGGCATCGTCGGCGGACGCAACCTGATCCGGGTTGCGGTCGCGCGCGATCCAGCGCAGGCGGCACCGCTCAAGGGCAGTTTCGTCGGACCCCCGGACGCCTATCTCGGCATGGAGGTCGAGGTCAAGGTCAGCGTCGAGTGACGTCGTCCGGCGCCGCCCGGCTCAGCCCAGCGCCCTGATCCAGAAGCTCATCGGCTTTGGCGATTCGTGCGCTTCGCCGACCTCCCGCCACCGGACATCGTTTCGAAAAGCAGCATCAGGCGCCAGCGCTTGTCGGTTCGAGACACCCACCGGTGACACGGACCGATGCGCCTTCGCCCCGATTGCGCCCAGGATCACCGCCCCGAGGTGTGCGCCGTCAGATCGCGGGCATCGCCCGCTCGATCAGTGCGGACATCGGCAGGTCGGCGGCCAGCGTGCCGAAGGCCAGGCCGTGGCGCCGTGCGATGCGCGAGCGGCAGAAGGCGTCGGCCACCGGCGCATCGCCGTCGAACAGAATCGCCGCCTGAAGGCCGAGGGCGGCGTCTTCGACCACGGCCCGGCTGCGCACCTCGAGTGCCGAATCGTCGTCGACCGCTCGAGCCAGGGCGGCGAGCGCGGCGTCGAGCGCGCGGTCGCACCCGCGGGCGCGTTCGAGTTCGCCGAACAGTGCCTCGCGACAGGCCGGCTCGCGGCGAAGGGCGCGCAGCACGTCGAGGCAGACGACGTTGCCGCTGCCTTCCCAGATCGAGTTCAACGGCGCCTGTCGGTAGAGCCGGGGCATCGCCGTGGTCTCGACATAGCCGAGGCCACCGAGGCATTCCTGGGCCTCATTCACGAGCGCTGGCGTGCGCTTGCAGACCCAGTACTTGCCGATCGCCGTCGCGATCCGCGCGAATGCGGCCTCGCGGGGGTCGCGGGGCGCGGCATCGACCGCGCGTGCGACGCGCATCGCCAGCGCCACCGCGGCCTCGCTCTCGACGACCAAGTCGGCCAGCACGTTTTGCATCAATGGCTGTTCGATCAGGCGGCGGCCGAAGGCGCTGCGCTGGCGGTCGTGGTCGAGCGCCTGCACCACCGCCTGACGCATCAATCCGGCCGATGCGATCATGCAGTCGAGCCGGGTCAGCGCCACCATCTCGAGGATCGTCGCGATGCCCCGCCCCGCCTCGCCGACGCGCTCGGCCAGGGCGCCGGCGAACTCCACCTCGGCCGAGGCGTTGCTCCAGTCGCCGAGCTTGTCCTTCAAGGCCTGGACGCGCACTGCGTTGCGGCTGCCATCCGCGAGCACGCGCGGCACCAGGAAGCAGCCGAGGCCGGCCTCGTCGCGCGCCAGCACCAGGTGGGCGTCGCTCATCGGCGCCGAGAAGAACCACTTGTGGCCGATCAGCCGGTAGCGGCCATCGGCCAGCCGCTCGGCGCGCGTGCTGTTGCTGCGCACGTCCGAGCCGCCCTGCTTCTCGGTCATGCCCATGCCCATCGTGCACGCCCGCTTGTCGCCGGCCGGCAACGATCGCGGATCGTAGTCGGCGGCGGTCAGCCTGGGCAGCCAGTGTGAAGCGAGCGTCGGTGCGTGCCGCAGCGCGGCCACCGCCGCAAAGCTCATCGTCAGCGGGCAGGCGGTGCCGGCATCGGCCTGGGTGTGCAGGTAGAGCAATGCCGCCCGGGCGACCTGGGCGCCGGCACGGTCGGCGTGATTCCAGCCGAAGCTGTGCACGCCGTGCTGCGTCGCCAAGGCCAACAGGCGGTGATACGCGGGATGGAAGTCGACCGCATCGATGCGGCGGCCGTAGGGGTCGAAGGCCTGCAGCACCGGTCGCTGCCGATTGGCGGCTTCGCCCAGTGCGCATTCCACTGAACGTGACC
>JAGRFY010000058.1 GCA_020445765.1 Rhodocyclaceae bacterium
TGGCGGGCGATCGGCCAGCCCCATCTGACACCGGTGCTGCTGACCTTCGGCCTCGGGCTGGTGATCCGCGGTGCCGTGACCAGCGTGCCGGACGCCACTCACCGCATGCATCGTTTGTCGCTACCGTGGTCCCGGCCGCTCGCGGTCGGGCCGGTGCAGCTCGCCCCCGAGCACCTGACGGTGATCCTCGCGACCTGCACGGCCTGTGCCTTGCTGGCATTGTTCTTCCGCCGCAGTCGCGCCGGTCTGGCGCTCCGGGCCTGTTCCGAAGACCCCGGCGTGGCGGCCATGCTGGGCGTGTCGCCGGCCGCGATGCACGCGCTGGCGTGGGCACTCGGCGCCGCGCTGGCGGCATTCGCGGGCGTCCTGCTGGCGCCGGTGACCTTCGTCGAGCCGGGCATGGGCATCGTCGCGCTGAAGGCCTTTCCGGCTGCCGTGATCGGTGGCCTCGCGAGCCTGCCGGGTGCATTGCTCGGCGGCCTGTTCATCGGCCTGTCCGAGGCGCTGGCCGGGCGCTTCCTGCCCGACGGCGTCAAGGACCTGACCGTCTACGGCCTGATGCTGGCGGTGCTGCTGCTGTTTCCGCGAGGCATCGGCGAGATCGGACGGTCGCGATGATCCAGTGGGTCGGGCTCGCCGCCATCTTTGCGCTGTCGGCGCTGGTCGGCGGCGTCGACAATGCCCTCGGGCAGGCCGCCTTCGTAGGCACCTTGGCGCTGGCGGGCCTGGGTCTGGTGCTGATCATCGGTCTCTCCGGTCAGCTCTCGCTGGGCCACGGCGCGATGATGGGGCTCGGTGCCTATGCCCAGGCCGGTCTCGTCGGCGCCGGCATCGACGGCCTGCCGGCACTCGCCGCTGCGGCAATGGTCGGCGCGCTGGGGGGGCTGGTCGCCAGCATTCCCGGGCGCCGGCTTGGCGACCTGGGTTTCGCGATGAGCACGCTGGCGCTTGCGCTGGTGGTCGAGGAGGGGCTGTTGCGACTGGCGCCGCTGACCGGTGGCGCCGCCGGACTGGTGGTGCCGCCGCTGACCGTGGCCGGCTGGCGCCTGGCCTCGCCGGCGGCCCAGGCAATGGCGAGCCTGGCATTGCTCGGCGCTGCGCTGTGGCTCGTGGGCCGCCTGCGCAATTCACGTCTTGGCCGCGCCTGGCGGGCCGGCCGCGACGACGAAATCGCCGCGGGCGCGGTCGGCATCGACGTCAGGCGTGCCCGGATGCTGGCTTTCGTCTGCGGCGGCGCGCTGGCCGGCCTCGCCGGCGGTCTCAATGCGCACTGGCTCGGTTTCCTGAGTCCGGAACAGTTCGGTCTGCCGCTGTCGTTCGAGTTGCTGGTGCTGGTCTTCGTCGGCGGCGTCCGATCCCCGTCGGGCGCCCTGTGGGGCAGCATCGTGATCGTTTCGCTGCCGCAGGCGATTTCGATGCTGCGTCAGGCGCTGCCCGGTTTCGAGCTCGGTGCTGCCGGCCTGGAACTGGCCGCGTTCGGCCTGATCGTCGTCGCGCTGGTGATCTGGCGACCGGGGGGATTGCGAGCGGAGGGGCGATGACGGCGGCAACCGCAGGCAAACGCACGGCGCCCCGGTGCGATCGCTGCCTGGACGGGTCGGGCCCGGCGGGAGGATCGCCCTCGGTCCGGCCCGCGGATGCCCCGATCTGCACCCAGGCCCGCGCGATCGTGGTTTGCGGCATGATCGGCCGACGCAAACGGAGGTGATTCGATGGTGAGATGCACGATTCGAGCAGCCTTGCTGCTGAGCTGGGCGCTGCTCGTTACGGTTGCCGATGCCGGTGTGCCGGGAGTCACGCGCGACAGCGTGCGGATCGCGACGATCCAGGACCTGTCCGGGCCGATCGCGATTCTCGGTGCGCCGATCCGCGATGGCATCGTGATGCGGCTCGACGAAGAAAACGCGCGCGGTGGCGTTCACGGACGGCGCCTGACGATCGCGGTCGAGGACAGCGGCTATGACCCGAAGAAGGCGGTGCTGGCGGCACGTCGCCTGCTCGCCGGCGACGACGTGTTCGCATTCGTCGGCAACCTCGGCACACCGGTGGTGATGGCGACGATGCCGCTGATCGTCGGTGCCGGCCGCCCGCATCTTTTTCCGTTCTCGCCTCATCAGACCACCTACCAGCCGCTGCACCCGCTGAAGTTCCAGATATTCGCGCCTTACCGCGATTACATGGATGCCGCCGTACGCCAAATGGTGCGGGCAAACGGCTACCAGCGCGTCTGCCTGCTCTACCAGGACGACGACTACGGCCTCGAGGTGGGCCGAGGCGTCGAGTCCGGGCTCGATCGACTCGACATGGCGCTGGTCGAACGCACCGGCTACAAGCGCGGGGCAACCGACTTCTCGAGCCAGATCGCGCGGCTGCAGGCGGCGCGCTGCGATCTCGTCGTGCTCGCCACGGTCGTGCGCGAGACCGTCGCCGCGATGCGTGAAGCGCGCAAGGTCGGCTGGCCGGTGGACATGCTGGTGACCGCCTCCGGCTATTCGGCCCAGACCCATGAGCTGGGCGGCGATGCGGTCGAGGGGCTTTACGGGGTCAGCGTGCTGCCGCACCCGTATCCCGGCAAGGACACCAGCCGGCGACTCGGCGAGTGGATCGAATCGTATCGAACGCGCTACGACACGGACCCCAACGTCTGGAGCGCGATGGGTTACCAGGTCGCCGACATCTTCGTGCAGGCGCTGCGCGCTGCCGGGCCAGGGCTCGACGTGGCCGGATTCGTCGCCGCAATGGAAGGGCTAGAGACCACGCGCGACTTCCTTGGCGGACCCGGCTACCGTTTTTCGCCGGACGACCATCTCGGCAACCGGCGCGGCCGGCTGGCACGCATCGTCGATGGCCGCTGGCGACTGATCACCGACTACCTCGACTGAGGATCGCCCGGCGCTGTCCGGCCCGAGCGGCGCCGGCGATCCGACCGCAAGGGCGGCAAGCGAAATGGCGCTCCGGCGCAAGGTGCTGGCGGTCGCGGTCCGCCGTGGTTTAGTCTTCGGAAGTGACCCGCCCAGGCCCATCGATGACTCCAGCCAAGACCGTCGCCGTCGCGCTGACCGGTGCCTCCGGCATGCCCTACGGCATCCGGCTGGTCGAATCGCTGCTGGCGGCCGGGCATACCGTGTGGCTGCTGTATTCACAGGTCGCCCAGGTCGTGGCGCGGCAGGAAATGGATCTGGCGCTGCCGTCGCGGGCCGAAGACGTCGAGCGGCTGTTTCGCGAGCGCTTCGCCGATCTGCCGGGGCAGATCCGGGCCTTCGGACGCGAAGCCTGGTTCGCGCCGCCGGCGTCGGGCTCGAATCCGCCCGATGCGATGGTGGTCTGTCCGTGCACGATGGGCACGCTGGCGGCGATCGCCGGCGGACTCTCCGACAACCTGATCGAACGGGCCGCCGACGTCGTCATCAAGGAAGGGCGCAAGCTCGTGCTGGTGCCGCGAGAAACCCCGTTTTCGGCGATCCATCTCGAGAACATGCTCAAGCTCGCGCGGCTCGGCGTATGCATCCTGCCGGCCAATCCGGCCTTCTACACACGCCCCGAAGCGGTGCAGGATCTGGTCGATTTCGTCGTTGCCCGCATTCTCGACCAGCTCGCGGTCGGCCATTCACTGGCGCCTCGCTGGGGCGAAAGTCGCTGAGGACAAAGCGGTTTTGCTTTGCGGCAAATGTAGCCGGGTCCGCACCCGTGGCGACTGGCACTCAACCTGCTAGAACTTGTGTGCGGAGCAGCCTGGCCGGCCGCCGTGCGATTCGCGATCCGTCATGGTGCATCCGCACATTGACGACGAGCACCGCCCTCAGGAATGCCGGGATCAGGGTAAACCACATCCAGAGATCCGTTGTAAGGGCATGATTCAGTTGTTTAAATGGTAATTGGTGGGCGTCCCCCCGCAGGCCGGTCGTGCGGCGTAACGAAGGTGCTGGCGATCGCCAAACCCGAAGCAATGCAAGAGGAGAGAATGTGATGAAGCTGAAGCGAATTTCCCTGCTGGCAGTGGCTGTTGCCGGCGTGGTGGCGGCCGGAAGCGCCACCGCCGGTGCCACCTTCGATGCCGTCAAGAAGAAGGGTTTCGTGCAGTGTGGCGTCAGTACCGGATTGCCCGGATTCTCGGTCAGCGACGACAAGGGCAACTGGAAGGGGATCGACGTGGACGCGTGCCGCGCGGTGGCCGCGGCCCTGTTCGGCGATGCCTCGAAGGTGAAGTACACCCCGCTCAACGCCAAGGAGCGCTTCACTGCGCTGCAGTCTGGCGAGATCGACATGCTCCCCCGCAACACGACCTGGACCTACACCCGGGACACCAGCCTGGGCCTGAACTTTGCCGGCGTGAACTACTACGACGGCCAGGGTTTTCTGATCAGCAAGAAGCTCGGCGTCAAGAGCGCCAAGGAGCTCTCCGGCGCGGCCATCTGCATCCAGGCCGGTACCACCACAGAACTCAACCTGGCGGACTATTTCCGAGCCAACAAGATGGAATACACGGCCATCACCTACGACAGTTCGGACGAGACCATCAAGGGCTTCGAGGCCGGTCGTTGCGACGTGCTGACCTCCGACCAGTCACAGCTCTATGCGCTGCGCATCAAGCTGCAGAAGCCCGATGATGCGGTGGTGCTGCCGGAGGTGATCTCCAAGGAACCCCTCGGGCCGGTGGTGCGGCAGGGCGACGACGAGTGGTTCAATCTGGTGCGCTGGTCGCTGTTCGCGCAGATCAACGCCGAGGAACTGGGCGTGACCTCCGCCAACGTCGACGAGAAGTCGAAGAGCACCGATCCCAACGTGCAGCGCCTGCTCGGCGGTGAGGGCGTCAAGGGCGAGTTCCTGGGCGTCGGCGACAAGTGGGCCTACAACATCATCAAGCAGGTCGGCAACTATGGCGAGATGTTCGAGCGCAATGTCGGCCAGGGCAGCCCGCTGAAGATCGAACGCGGCCTGAACGCGCTGTGGAACAAGGGTGGCATCCAGTACGCGCCGCCGATTCGCTGAGTGACGGGGGCCGGCGCCGTCCGGGGCCGGCCCGATATCCCGAGCCAGTACACGCCTAGCGGAGGTTGCAGATGGCCGAACCCGCACCCGACCTCACACGGCCCGCACGCCCGAGCCGACTGACGGACCCGAAGTTCCGGGCACTGGTGTTCCAGATCCTGGCCACCCTGACGGTGGTGGCCTTCCTGGTCTACATCGTGCACAACACGCTGACCAACATGGAGCAGCGGGGCATCTCGACCGGTTTCGGCTTTCTCGACCGTACCGCCGGCTTCGCGATCCTGCAGTCGCTGATCCCGTACAGCGAGACCTCCACCTACGGCCGCACCTTCGTCGTCGGTCTGCTCAACACGATCCTGGTGTCGGCGCTGGGTGTCGTCTGCGCGACGATCATCGGTTTCGTCGTCGGCGTGCTGCGCTTGTCGTCGAACTGGCTGATCAAGAAGATCGCGACCGCCTACATCGAGACCTTCCGCAACATTCCGCTGCTGCTGCAGATCTTTTTCTGGTATTTCGCGATCGGCTTCAACCTGCCCGGACCGCGCCAGAGCATCGCCATCGGCGAATCCGTCTTTCTCAACAACCGCGGGCTGTACGTGCCGGCACCGGTGTTCGGTGAGGGCTTCGGCTGGACGCTGGCGGCAATCGCCGTCGCAATCGTCGCGGTCTTGGTGCTGGCGCACTGGGCGCGCCGCCGCTTCGAACTGACCGGGCAGAGCTTCCACACCGTCTACGTGTCGCTGGCGATCCTGCTCGGTCTGCCGCTGCTGGTCTTCGTCGCCACCGGCGCACCACTGTCGTGGGACATGCCGGCGCTGCAAGGCTTCAACTTCCGGGGCGGCCTGACCGTCATCCCCGAATTGTTCGCGCTGACGCTGGCGCTGTCGATCTATACCGCAGCGTTCATTGCCGAGACCGTGCGCAGCGGCATCCAGTCGGTGTCCCATGGCCAGACCGAGGCGGCCAGCGCGCTCGGCCTGCGTCAGTCGTGGACGCTGCGCCTGGTGATCATCCCGCAGGCGATGCGGGTGATCATTCCGCCGCTGACCAGCCAGTACCTGAACCTCACCAAGAATTCGTCGCTGGCGCCGGCGATCGGCTACCCGGACCTGGTGGCGGTGTTCGCCGGCACCACCCTGAACCAGACCGGGCAGGCGGTCGAGATCATCGCCATCACGATGGCTGTCTATCTGACGCTGTCGCTGGTGATCTCGCTGTTCATGAACTGGTACAACAAGCGCATGGCGCTGAAGGAGCGCTGAGCCATGGCCGAATTCGTTCCTCATCCCGAGCTGCCGCCGCCCGCCAGTTCGGTCGGCGTCGTCGGCTGGCTGCGCCGCAACCTGTTCTCCGGCTGGCTCAACTCGCTGCTCACCGTCGCCGCCCTGTATCTGGTCGTGACGGCGCTGCCGCCGCTGCTGAACTGGGCCTTCTTCAGCGCCGATTTCGTCGGTGAGAACCGCGACGCCTGCGATTCCGGCGGTGCCTGCTGGGTCTTCGTCAATGCCCGCTTCTCGACCTTCATGTACGGCTTCTATCCGGCGGCGCAGGCGTGGCGGGTGGATCTGATCTTCGGCACGCTGCTGCTCTTGATGTCACCGCTGTTCTTCAAGGGCTTCCGCTACAAACTGCAGCTCGGCGGCTTCATCCTCTTCGTCTATCCGTGGATCGCCTTCGGCCTGATGCATGGCGGGCTGCTGGGCCTGCCGGTGGTCGAGACGGCCAAGTGGGGCGGCCTCTCGCTGACCCTGTTGCTGGCGGCGGTCGGCTGCATCGCGGCGCTGCCGTTGGGGGTGCTGCTGGCCCTCGGACGCCGCAGCACCAACATGCCCGTGGTTCAGACCATGTGCGTGGTGTTCATCGAGTTCTGGCGTGGCGTACCGCTGATCACCGTGCTGTTCATGTCCTCGGTGATGCTGCCGCTGTTCCTGCCCGAAGGCGTCAGCTTCGACAAGCTGCTGCGGGCGCTGATCGGCATTACGCTGTTCCAGTCGGCCTACATGGCCGAAGTCGTGCGCGGTGGGCTGCAGGCCATCCCCAAGGGTCAGTACGAAGCGGCCGACGCGCTCGGCTTGGGCTATTGGCGCAAGATGGGGCTGATCGTGCTGCCGCAGGCGCTGAAGATCGTGATTCCCGGCATCGTGAACACCTTCATCGCGCTCTTCAAGGACACCACGCTGGTCATCATCGTCGGCCTGCTCGAGATCCTCGGCATGGTGCAGAACGCACTGAACGACCCCAACTGGCTTGGCTTCTCGACCGAGGGCTACGTGTTCACGGCCTTCGTCTTCTGGATCTTCTGCTTCTCGATGTCGCGCTACAGCCAGTGGCTGGAGCGCAAGCTGCATACCGGACACAAGCGCTGAACCATCGCCCATCGACGCCGGCGACGGCGTCGAAGGGCGGCATCTGGAGACTGCAATATGGCTGAATCGGCAAATGCGGCGCAGGCCCCGAGCCAGCGTTCGGACGAAGTGATGATCGAATTGCGCGGCGTCCACAAGTGGTACGACAAGTTCCACGTGCTGCGCAACATCAACCTGACCGTCACCAAGGGCGAACGCATCGTCGTCTGCGGCCCTTCCGGATCGGGCAAGTCGACGATGATCCGCTGCATCAACCGGCTCGAGGAACATCAGCAGGGGCAGATCATCGTCGATGGCACCGAGCTGACCTCCGACCTCAAGCAGATCGAACACATCCGCAAGGAAGTCGGCATGGTGTTCCAGCACTTCAATCTGTTCCCCCACATCACGGTGCTGGAGAACTGCGTGCTGGCGCCGATGTGGGTGCGCAAGATGCCGCGCAAGGAAGCCGAGGAGATCGCCATGAACTACCTCGGCCGCGTCAAGATCCCGGATCAGGCCAGGAAGTACCCGGGGCAGCTTTCGGGTGGACAGCAGCAACGGGTGGCGATCGCCCGCAGTCTCTGCATGAATCCGCGCATCATGCTGTTCGACGAACCGACCTCCGCGCTCGATCCCGAGATGATCAAGGA
>JAGRFY010000059.1 GCA_020445765.1 Rhodocyclaceae bacterium
ACGTGCTGCGGCGGATCATCCGCCGGGCGATCCGCCATGGCTACAAGCTGGGCGCCCGTCAGGCCTTCTTCCACAAGCTGGTACCGGACCTGGTGGCCGAGATGGGCGCGGCCTATCCGGAACTGACCCAGTCCCAGGTCAGGATCATGGAGGTGCTCAAGCAGGAGGAGGATCGCTTCTTCGCGACCATCGAGCACGGCATGGCGATCCTCGAGGGCGAACTGGCCGAGATGGACAGGGCCGGCAATGCCGTGTTCGACGGCGAGACCGCGTTCAAGCTGCACGACACCTACGGCTTCCCGCTGGATCTTACTGCCGACGTCTGCCGCGAGCGCGCAGTGTCGGTCGATTCCGATGCCTTCGACGCCGCCATGGCCCGACAGAAGGAGCAGGCCCGCGCCGCCGGCAAGTTCAAGATGGCGACCAACCTCGAGTACGAGGGGCCACCGACCAGCTTCCGCGGCTACGACATGCTCGAGGCCGGCGGCAACGTGCTGGCGCTCTACAGGGACGGCGTTCCGGTCAATGAACTGGCCGAGGGCGAGGTCGGCGTCGTCGTGCTCGACGACACCCCGTTCTATGCCGAGTCCGGCGGACAGGTCGGCGACCGCGGCGAACTGCGCGGCAGCCATGGCATCTTCGCGGTCGAGGACACGCAGAAGATCCAGGCGGCCGTGTTCGGCCATCACGGCGTCGTCAAGACCGGCAGCCTCAGCGTCGGCAACGGCGTCCAGGCCCGCGTCGATGTCGCCGCCCGCGCCGCCACCGCGCGCAACCATTCGGTCACCCACATCATGCACAAGGCGCTGCGCGAAGTGCTCGGCGGGCACGTGCAGCAGAAAGGCTCGCTGGTCGATCCGGACAAGACCCGCTTCGACTTCGCCCACACTCAGCCGATGAGCGCCGAGGAAGTGCTCGAGGTGGAGCGCCGGGTCAATGCCGAGATCCTCGACAACAGCGCCACCGAGGCCCGTGTGATGGCCCTCGACGACGCCCAGAGATCCGGCGCGATGATGCTGTTCGGCGAGAAGTACGGCGACGAGGTGCGGGTGCTGTCGATCGGCAGTTCGAAGGAATTGTGCGGCGGCACCCACGTCGCCCGTACCGGCGACATCGGCTTGTTCAAGATCACGATGGAGGGTGGCGTCGCGGCCGGCGTGCGCCGGGTCGAGGCGGTTACCGGCGCCAACGCGCTGAGGCTGGTGCAGCACCAGCAGCAGACCCTCGACCGGGTGGTCGGGACGCTCAAGGCCCAGCCGGCCGAGCTCGTGCAGCGGGTCGCGCAGATCGTCGACAACGTGCGCGCACTGGAGAAGGAAGTGGCTCGGCTGAAGTCGAAGCTCGCATCCAGCCAGGGCGACGACATCGCCGACCGGGCGGTCGACGTCAGGGGTGCCAAGGTGCTGGCGGCACTGATCGAGGGGGCCGACGTGCCGCGCCTGCGCGAGACCATGGACAAGCTCAAGGACAAGCTCGGCAGCGCAGTGATCGTGCTGGCGACCGCCGAGGGCGACAAGCTCAGTCTGATCGCCGGCGTCACCAAGGACCTGACCGGCAAGGCCAAGGCCGGCGAACTGGTCAACTTCGTCGCTCGGCAGGTCGGCGGCAAGGGCGGTGGTCGCCCCGACATGGCGCAGGCCGGCGGCAACCAGCCCGACCAGCTGCCGGCGGCGCTGGCCTCGGTGCAAGGCTGGGTCGAGGAGCGACTCTGAGCGCCCGCCACGGCGCGTCCGGGTCGCGCCCGGGCGGCCCCTCGGCCGGTATGGCACGATGAACCGATACCGCTTCTGCCCGTGCTGCGGCAGCCCGCTGGAGGCGTTTCCGATTGCGGGCAGCCTGCGCCAGACCTGCGCCGACATGCGTTGCGGCTGGGTGTTCTGGGACAATCCGGTGCCCATCGTTGCCGCCATCATCCAGTGCGAGGATCGGGACGGTGCCGTGCTGCTGGCGCGCAATGCGGCCTGGGAACCGGGCAAGTTCGCGCTGGTCACCGGCTTCCTCGAGCGCAACGAGGATCCCGTGCATGGGGTCGCGCGCGAGGTCCGCGAGGAGACCGCGCTGGTGGCGGGCGAGATCTCGCTGGTCGGCCTCTATCCGTTCGAGCGCAAGAACGAACTGATCCTCGCCTACCACGTCCGGGCGCGCGGCGAGATCGTGCTCAACGAGGAGCTCGCCGAATATCGGCTGATTGCACCCGAGGATCTCAAGCCCTGGGACTTCGGCACCGGACTGGCGGTGCGCGACTGGTTGTCGGGGCGCACCGGCTGACACGATGCGGCGCGCGCCGCGGCTGGTCGCCGTACCCGCCTCAGCGCGGCGCTTGGCCGCGCCGGCAACGGTGAATCTGGACGTCGTCCTGCAGGCCGTAGTCCCGCAGCTTCTGGTACAGCGTGCTCTTGGCGATCGCCAGTTGGCGCGCGGCCTCGGTCAGGTTGCCGCCGCTGCTGGCGATCGCCTGGCGGATGCATTCGGACTCGGCCTCGCTCAGACGGCCCCCGTGGGCGGTGGCTGCGGTCGTATCGGACGTCGATGCGTCGTCGTCGAACTCGGGTGGCAGGTCGTGGCGACCGATCCGTCGGCCGTCGCTGACCAGGAGCATGTTCTCGACCACGTTGCGAAGCTCGCGCACGTTGCCGGGCCAGGCATAGCCGGCGAGGCTCTGGTGAACCGCCGGGTCGATGCGCGGGCACGGGACCTGGTGCCGTTGCGAGAAGTGGCCGAGGAACAGATCGGTCAGCAGGCGGATGTCGCCGTCGCGGTCGCGCAGCGCCGGGATGCGGATCGAGGTCACCGCGACGCGGTAGTAGAGATCCATCCGGAATCGGCCGTCCGCCACCTCCTGCCGCAAGTCCCGATTGGTGGCGGCGACCAGCCGAAAGTCGACCTTGCGCGGCGTGTTCTCGCCCAGTCGGTAGATTTCCCCCTTCTCGAGCACCCGCAGCAGGTGGGGCTGCAGGTCCAGCGGCATCTCGCCGATCTCGTCGAGAAACAAGGAGCCGCCGTCGGCGGCCTCGATCTTGCCGACCATGCCGCCCCGCCGTGCGCCGGTGAACGCGCCTTCGGCGTAGCCGAACAGCTCGCTCGCCAGCAGTTCCCGCGACAGGCCGCCGCAATTCACCGGCACGAACGGGCCGCTGCCGATCGGACTGGCGCGGTGGATGCCCTGGGCGAACTCCTCCTTGCCGACGCCGGTCTCGCCGAGCAGCAGCACCGGCACCTTCGAGCGGGCCAGTTGTCCTGCCTTGCGGATCACGGCCTCGAGCTTGGCGTCGCCGGTGACGATGTGGCCGAAGCCGGGCAGCGGTTCGTCGTGCTCGTCCCGGTCGGACCTGGGCGTGCGACCGATCGACGGCAGCGGCAGGATCAGCAGCGTGCCGATGTGTTCCGCGTGTTCGATCACCGGTGCCAGCCATTCCGGGCGCATCCACGCCGGCAGCGCGGACGGGTCGCCGTCCAGCGCCAGTGCCGGGATTCGCCTGGGCCGAGCCAGATCCAGGTCGGCACCGAGCGCGGCCAGGGCCACCTGGGCGTTGCCGTTGGCCTTGACCGGGTAGCCGCGCCGGTCGAACAGCACCACGCTGTCGGTGGTCGAGTTCCAGTACGGAAGTGCGGATTCGACCAGGCGCAGGCGCAATTCGGTCTCGCGCATCTTGAGCCGGCTCTCGATGCGGTTGGCGGTGGTGACCACCAGCGCAAGGCTCTGCCGGTTGTAGGTCTCCGACAGACCGGAGACGTCGACGACGCCGAGAATCTCGCCATCGTTGGGATGACGGATCACCATCGCCGAGCAGGTCCAGCGCTTGATGCCGGCGCAATAGTGCTCGGCCGAGTGGATCTGCACCGGTTCGCCGACGGCGAGCGCCGTGCCGATCGCGTTGGTGCCGCAGATGCGCTCGCTCCAGGCGACGCCGGGCAGCAGGTGAATGTTCTCGGCCGAGCCACGGGTGCGGGTATCGCCTTCCATGCTGAGGATCGTGCATTGGGTGTCGGCGAGCGCCATCACGGTGCCGGTCTCGGCCAGGAAGTCGCGCGCGCAGGCCATCACCGGCGCGCCGGCCTGCAGCAGCTCGGCGTGGGTGTTGCGCAGTGATTCGAGCCGCGATTCGCCGACCGGCGGCGGCGCGCTACGCTTGTCGGGATCCACGTTGTGGTCGCGACAGCGCTGCCACGATCCTTCGACCAGGCTGCGCAGGGCATCGTCCGGGCGGCCGCTGCCGTCCAGGAATCGCTCCCAGGCAGCCATCACGGCGGTGTCGTTGCCGGGCTCGCTGAAGCGCCGTTCGTCGGGAGTCCATGCCATCCTTCGAGTCTCCTCCAGAGGGAAGCAGTGGCCCGGCTGCGCCTCGACAGCTGGCGACCGGCCTTGCGGTCTCGCCGGGGATCCCTGCTTCTTCCTGCCTGCCCCGGCTGCCCGTCGTGGTCGGCCGGTGGCTGTTTTGCTGTTAGCTTAGCAAGTGAAGTGCCATCGTGTCGGCGGTGATGGCCGGGAATGCGGCATGGTGGGCTCTTGCGCGCACAGGTGCGCAGGCATGCAGGTGGCGGCGTTCGACAATCGAACGCCGCCACCTGATCGAACGTTCGAAATTCGAACGGTTTCCGGGATGCCGTCAAGGGCTTGCAGGCTCGGTGGCGCGACACGCGCGCAGGCCGTCCAGGGCCTCCGGGTTTTCCAGCGCGCCGAGGTCGCCGGGCGGCTGGTCGAGCCACACCGCGCGCACGACGCGGCGCAGGATCTTGCCGTTGCGAGTACGCGGCAGCGCAGCCACCGCCCGTACGCGGGCCGGCGCCAGCGGCTTGCCAAGCTTGCCCGCCACGTGGGCAATCAGCGCCCGCTCGCGGCTGGCCCAGTCCTGTGCTGCCTCGGCGGACGGTTCGGCCAGGGTCACGAAACAGCTCGCGACCTCCCCCTTGACCGGGTCCGGCACGCCGATCGCGACCGCCTCGGCCACCAGCGGATGGTCCACCAGCGCCGACTCGTATTCGGCCGGTCCGACCCGCTTGCCGGCGATCTTCAGGGTGTCGTCGCTGCGACCCTGGATGAACCAGTGGCCTTCCGCGTCGATGCGGGCCCAGTCGCCATGAACCCAGGTATCGGGCCAGCGCGACCAGTAGCTGTCGAGGTAGCGCGCTCGGTCGCGCCAGAAGCCGTGGGCCATGCCAGGCCAGGGCGCGCGCAGCACCAGCTCGCCGACCTCGCCGGCCGGGCCGCCGATCAGCGAATCGCCGTCGGCATCGACCACGTCCGCCTGCATGCCCGGGATCGGTCCGGCGAAGCCGCAGGGCTTCTGCGGCAGGCCGGCGAAGCAGGCCAGGATGCCGCCGCCGATCTCGGTGCCGCCCGAGTAGTTGATGATCGGGCAGCGACCTTTGCCGACGGTATCGAACAGCCAATGCCAGGGACCCTCGTTCCAGGGTTCGCCGGTCGAGCCGAAGACCCGCAGGGCGTCGAGCTGACCGGTCTGCGGCAGACCGGCCTCGCCGGCTGCCATCAAGAGCCGCGCCAGGGTCGGCGACAGGCCCAGGTGGGTCAGCCGGTGGCGCTGTGCCAGCTGCCACAGCCGGTTCGCCGTCGGGTGATCGGGTGTGCCTTCGAACAGCACCAGCGTGGCGCCGCGCAACAGGCCGCCGAAGACCAGCCAGGGACCCATCATCCAGCCCATGTCGGTGACCCAGCAGAGGCGATCGCCAGGGTTCAGGTCGAAGGCCATCAGCAGGTCCTGGGCGGCCTTCAGCGGAAAGCCGGTGTGGGTGTGCACGACACCCTTCGGGCGGCCTGTGGTGCCCGAGGTGTAGACGATCATCAGCGGCGTATCGGCGGCGTGGGTGGCCGTGCCGGCGGCTGGCGGGTGGGCGGCCAGCAGCCCGCGGTAGTCCCATTCGCGCCAGCGCCCGCTGCTCGCCCCGGCCCACGGCCTGCCCAGCCGGGAGACCACCAGCAGGTGCTGCAGTGCCGGCGCGGCGGCCGACGCCTTTCGGGCCTCTGCCAGCATGTCGACCGGCCGGCCGCGACGCAGGTAGCCGTCGGCGCATACCAGTACGCGGGCCTCGCTGTCCAGTAGCCGTCCGGCCACGGCGTCGGCGCCGTAGCCGGAGAACAGGGGCAGCACGATCGCGCCGAGGCGGGCGGCGGCCAGGAACAGCGCCGCGGTCTCGGGCAGCATCGGCAGGTACATCGCGATGCGGTCGCCGCGACCGATGCCCAGGGCGGCCAGCGCGGCGGCCAGCCGGCGTGCCTCGAGCGCCAGTTCGTGGTAGCTCACGCGACGCACCTCGCCGTCGTCGCCTTCCCACACCAGCGCCTCGCGGTCGGGCTCGTCGCGACCCATGCGACCCACCAGATTGTCGAACAGGTCGAGCTCGCCGCCGACGAACCAGCGCGGCCACATCGGTCCGTCGGACAGGTCGCACACGCTTCGGTAGCGGCGGCTCCAGCAAATGCCGAGGGCGTCCTCGACCTCGGCCCAGAAGCGCTGCGGTTCGTCGGCGGCGCATTGCTGCAGCGCGGCCAGGTCGGCGTGGCCATAGGCTTGCATGTAGGCCCAGAGCGCGGTGTCCTCGAAGCGCGTGCCCCGTGCCAGAGTCATCTCCGTCATCGATTGCTCCCCACGGCAGACCGGATCGGGTCCGATCCGCCTGAAAAAGCCCCGGCGGGCCTGCAGTGCGGCCGCCGGGGAAAGGAGGGTGGTCGGTCGTGGCCGCTCAGGCGGCCTTCTCCGGCACCGGCAGCCCGACCCATTCCTGGTAGAAGGCCTCGATGTCGGGCTCGAAGTCGTGGATCACCGGATACCAGGGGGTCGGCGCCTCGACGTCGTGCAAGGTGCCGCAGCTCGGGCACAGGTACTCGCGATAGACCTGCCACTGGGTGTCCGGCGCCATCAGCTTGGGATAGACCTCGGTCATCGCCTCCTCGGTGTCGCGCACGTGGATCGCAGCGTGGAGCTTCCAGTTCTCGCGGTAGTCGCAGAACTCGTGGCCACAATCGCAGATGGTCTTCCATTGCTTGCTCTTGGCCGATTGCACGATGTACAGATGCGGGCCCAGCGGAAGCACGATGCGGTCCTTGAAACCCACGCGCGACTGCAGCGCCGCCAGGTACTGCTCGAAGCGGCTGCCGTCCTTGGGCATCGACAACATGCGGAAGGTGGTTTCCCAGTCGAGCTTGCCGTCGATCAGATTCGCGACCTGTTCGTTGGTGTAAGTCATTTCTTGCTCCTTGAATCAGATATTGGTGACGCCCGCTTCACTCTTCGACCTGGACGACGGTGGTGACGTCGGGCAGCAGCGACAGGTCCATGCGGTGCTTCGAGCCGTAGGTCGGCACGTTCAGGTCGGACTCGTTCAGTTCCCAGTCCGCCGGCAGATCCCAGAACGCCTTGAATTGCCTGGTGAACTTCTCCGACAGCGCAAAGCTGGTGGCGAACATGTGCTGCACCTGCACCGAGGCGTGCTTGTTCAGGATGCGGTCGCGCTCCTCTTTCATCCACACGCGGGTCGGCACCGCGCGCGCCAGCCGCTCCTTGCGCATCTCGGCGCGGCGCGCCTGGGTGCTGGCGGCATCGACCGTGTAGAAGCCCTGGGCATCCCGCGTGAACACCGCGCCATAGACCTTCTGCGCGTACTCCGGCAGCAGGAACTTCTGGTTGAGGTCGTGCTCGATCGCCTTCGGCTCCCGGTCGATCGGGTCGCCGAAACCCGGCCCGCCGCGCAGGTAGTTCAGGTAGAGGTCGTGGTTGTCGTAGCAGTCCTCGGTGGTGATGCACTGATTGTCGCGCTTGACCACCGCGGTGGCGTCGATGTGGCGCTCGTAGTCCGGACGGGAGGGATCGATGTCGCCACCCAGCGGCAGCGAGTCGCCGATCGCGATGCGGTGCTCGAGGCCGGTCTTGTGGGCCTCGAAGCGGTAGCCGGTGGCCGAGGGGTAGCCGCCCATCATGCCCCAGTCGCTGTTCATGAAGCCGTTGCCCATGAAGAACATGGTCCAGTCCTGGGCGTTCCATACCATGCGCAGCGTCTCGAAGCCGCAGCCGCCGCGGTACTTGCCGTAGCCGCCCGAGTTGGCCTTGACATTGCGGCCCAGGTAGAGCAACGGTTCTGCCATCTCCCAGATCTCGATGTCACCCATGTCGCCTTCCGGGTTCCAGATCGCGGCGGCGTGGTTCAGGCCGTCCTTGATCGCGCAGGCGCCGGTGCCGCAGCTCGATGCTTCGAAACTATTCACCGCGTGGATCTCGCCGTCCTGGTTGATGCCGCCGCCCTGCAGCCAGTTCGAGGTGTTGGCGTTGCCGGCGTTGACCTCCTCGAGGTAGCCGCGGCTGAAATAGGCCTGGGAGAGGCCGCGCCACAGGGCTGCCCAGCCGGAGACCAGGAAGTGCCAGGCGTAGGCGTGGCCGGTACGGCGGTCGTCCGGGTTGCACCAGGTGCCCTTGGGCAGGCGGAACTCGGTGGCGAAGTAGGCGCCGTCGTTGATGCGCTGGGTCGGTACCAGGGTCTGGCACATCATGACCCAGATGCCGGAGGTGAAGGCCACCTGATGGGCATTGAAGGTATGCCAGCCCCAGCGGCTCGCGCCTTCGAAGTCGAGCCGCCACTTGCCGTCGGACTTGATCGTCATCTCGCACGGCGAGTGCATGATCGAATCGAGCTTGGCGAAGGCGTTCGAGACCTGCACGTCGTCGTGCTTGTAGGGCACGTCGACGAAGGCCACCTTGCGGTACTTGCCCGGCAGCGTCATCGCCTTGATTCGGCTTTGCAGGCCACGGCGGCCCTCCTCGATGACCTCGTAGGCGAACTTCTCGTAGGCCTCGATGCCGTCGGCGCGGATCACCTCTTCGACCAGCTCTCGAATCATGTGGCAGCCGGCGATGCGGGTCTTCTCGTCGAGGATCCAGTACTTGGGCGTGCGCACCGAGCGCTGGCTCTCGTGCAGCCAGTCCCGCAGCGGCTGGTCGTTGATGCCGGTCTTGCGGCAGGTGATCATGTAGCCGTCACCGAAGCGCTGGGTCTGGCCGGTGGACATCGAGCCCGGCGTCACCGAGCCGGTGTCGATGACGTGGGTGACACCGCCGACCCAACCGATCAGCCGGCCGTCCCAGAAGATCGGCACGATGGTCGCGATGTCGCACGGGTGCACGTTGCCGATCGAGCAGTCGTTGTTCGTGAACATGTCACCGGGATTGATGCCGGGATTGGCCTCCCAGTTGTTCTCGATCATGTACTTGATCGCTGCGCCCATCGTGCCGACGTGGATGATGATGCCGGTCGAGGTCAGCACGCAGTCGCCGACCGCGTTGTAGAGCGTGAAGCAAAGCTCGCCTTCCTGTTCCACGATCGGGCTGGCGGCGATCTTCTTGGCGGTCTCCCGTGCATGCACCAGGCCGCCGCGCAGCTTCGAGAACAGCTTCTCGTAGCCGATCGGATCGGCATCGCGGAACGCCAGCGTCTCCAGGCCGTTGTAGCAGCCCGTGGCCTCGGTGCGCTCGATGATGCCGTCGCGGAACTGCTTCAGCGTCTGCCCGTTCTTCAACAGATCGGCGAAGCCGGTTTCCTTGTTGCTCAACATGTTCATGGTGGTCTTTCCTCAGAATGGGTGGGTCGCGAGGACGCCCGCGCATGCCCCGACGGGCAGCAGGCCGTCCCGGGGTTGGCCGTTGGCTAGCGGACTTCCTTGAGGTGGAACAGGCGGTGCTTGTCGACCGTCGTCTCGAAGCCGTCGGGCACGACGAAGGTGGTGGCGTCGGATTCGATGATCGCGGGACCGACGATGTGGTTGCCGGCCTTCAACGCCTCCATCTTCCACAGCGCGGCATCGACCCACTGCTTGTGGCGGTAGAACGGGCGGGTGCCCAGGTAGGCCTCCTGGGGCGGCGTCGGGCCGGCGTCGGCGTCTTCCGGCAGCACTGGTTTCTGCGTCACCACGGTGCCGCGCAGGATTGCGCCGGTGACCGAGAAACCCAGCTCCGGCGAGCGCGCCGAGCTGGCGTAGACGCGGCCGTAGGTGGTCTCGAAAGTGTCGACGATCTGGTCCCAGTCGGCCGCGGTGGCCGCACTGGGGACCGGCGAGACGATCTCGAGGTCGTTCAACTGGCCCATGTACTGCATCTTGTAGCCGGGGATCAGGATCACGTCGTCGGGCTTGTAGCCGTTGATCACGAACTCCTCGATGACCTTCACCGCCAGTTCCGACCAGGCTTCCTGCAGCGTCTTGCAGGCGGCTTCCTTGTCGGCGTCGGGGGCGAGCTGGGCGACGCCCAGGTCCACCGACTTGTCGTAGCGGTATTCGAAGTCGGCGCAGGCGCAGCCAAAGGCCGAGAAGCCCGCCGCCCAGGCCGGCACCACGACGTCCTTGAAGCCGACGCCCTCGGTGTAACCATAGGTGTGCACCGGCCCGGCGCCGCCGTACGAGAAGCAGGTGAATTCGGCCGGGTTGTAGCCCTTGGCGCTGATGTTGGCGCGCAGGTACTCGGACAGCGTCAGGTCCAGCAACTCGATCACGCCGGCCGCGGCGTCCTCGACCGACAGGCCGAGCGGATCGGCCAGCTGCACCTTGATGTGGTCGCGGGCGCGCTGGACGTCGAGCTTGACAGCGCCACCGAGGAAGTTGTCCGGGTTGAGGTAGCCCAGCACGACGTGGCAGTCGGACACCGTGACGGTGTCGAGCCCGCTTTCCGGCCAGCAGGTGCCGACGCGGTAGCCGGCAGAATCCGGACCGAGTTTGATCGACTTGCTGTAGGGGTCGAGGCGCACGAAGCTGCCGGCGCCGGCACCCACCGAGTCCATCGCCACCAACGGCAGCGACAACACCAGCCGCGCCATGTCCGGATCGGACTTGATGGCGAAGTTGCCCTTGGTGATCAGCGCCACGTCGAAGCTGGTGCCGCCGATGTCCGAGCAGGCGATATTCTCGTCGCCCAGGTACTCGCCCAGCATTCGCGAGCCGATGACGCCGCCAATCGGACCGGAGACGATGGTGCGTGCCAGTTCCTTGGCCTTCCAGCTGATCGTGCCGCCATGGGTGGCCATCACCCGCAGGTCGAACCTGGCGCCGTGCTTCTTGAAGCGGTCGCTGACCTTCTTCAAGGTCTGGCGCGAGGGCTCGGCGCCGTAGGCTTCCAGCACCGTGGTGTTCATGCGGTGGCTTTCCTTGCGCGAGGGGTAGTAGTCCACCGAGGCGAACACCGGGATCTCGGACTTCAGCTTGGCCAGCTCGTCGAGCACGATGTCGCGGGCCTGCTGCTCGCTGCTCTCGTTCTTGTGGGACTGCAGCAGGCAGATCACGATGGCTTCGGAGCCGGCATCGACCAGCTCGCGGGTGACCTGGCGGACCTCGTCGGCGCGCAACGGGATCACCACCTTGCCCTGCACGTCGGTGCGCTCGGTGACGCCGCGGGTGCGCGACACCGGGACCAGCGGCTCGTCGTAGCGGTGGGTGTTCAAGTGGATGCGGTCTTCCAGCGCGTAGCCGAGGTAGCTCTGCAGCGCGCGCCCCATCGAATGAATCTGCTCGAAGCCCTTGTTGCAGATCAGGCCGACCTTAAGACCCTTGCGGCTCAGCACCCGGTTCAGCATCGCGGTGCCCGAATAGACGCAGGTCGCCAGTTCCGGATAGA
Organism: Rhodocyclaceae bacterium; assembly: GCA_020445765.1. Classification (GTDB taxonomy): domain Bacteria; phylum Pseudomonadota; class Gammaproteobacteria; order Burkholderiales; family Rhodocyclaceae; genus Cognatazoarcus. Next base: position 11,607 of record JAGRFY010000059.1, read on the forward strand.
CGTCGTCGACACCGCGAGCCCAATGAGCCAGCGCGTCCTCGGACGAGTTGAAGATGGCGAGCGATTCGTCCGCCGGGTTGCTCTGCGCCTTGCCGACCACGAAGCGGCCGTCTGCGCGCACAAAGAAGGTGTCGGTCATCGTGCCGCCGGCGTCGATGCCCATCACCTCCACGCGGGATGCGGTTTGGACTTCCATGTGTGTCTCCATTGCTGTTGATCGATGGCGGTGCTCGCGAAGCGCCGCACCGGACAACCCAGCGCAACCGATGTGCCATTGCGCGGATGGTGCGCAGCAATAACGTGATTTCCGTTCCCTGGAAGTAAATGCGGTCGATGCGATGGTGCGGCGAAGCATCGGCCCGCAAAGCCGGACGACGACCAGAAACACGATGGACGTTCGGCAATCGAACGCCGCGGCTGTCTTGGTTGCACACCCGGCGGTGCAGCGCTCGGCGATCGGAATTCATGCCAGACCGCGATCAGCTTGCGGCTCGTCCGGAACGTCCCGGTGGCGTGGGCCAGGGGCCTCGGTGTGCCGCAACCGGGGGCTCGGCGACGAGGCGACGCCGGGGGCGACGGTGCGGCGGAGGATCGGGGCCGTGAGCGACCGGGAGTGAAATGGCTGCCGGCGCCGGGTCCCTCGTTACGGCTCGGCGGCAGGCCGCGTCGAAAAGCCTGCGTCAGCCATGGCCGGCGCGATCGGGCACCTGCGCGCGCGCCTCGGTGCGCGCTGGCGGTCTCGCCCGAACGGGGTCCGGTCGCGCCTGGGGCGACACCGATTCGCATTCCATCAGCTCATGTGACGTGACCCGGAAGTCGCTTGAGCCGCGTGGTCACGTCGCGTCCAATCAGGTTCAGCAACCAGTGGAGCCACGCATGAATGCCAACACCGCACGAGCTTTGCGCCGGAGTCCTGCCAATCCGACCGGCGGGCTGCCCGTCGTCGCCGGGCTCAACTACCTCGTACCGACCGGCGAGCGGCCGTTCAGCTATGCCTGCGAGCCGCCTGCCGGAGCGCCTTGGGAAAGCGGTCGATACGAACTCAGGCAAATGGCCATCGCCGATGCGCGATCCGGCGCGCCGAGTCCAGCGATCGATGTCGAAGGCTTCGAGCTGTGGGAGGCGCCGACGGTCGTCCGCGACTTCTTCGATCCGGAAGAGGTCAGGGCCACCTATTATGCGGAGGCAACCGAACTCGCGCTGGCGGTCACTGGTGCGCAGCGTGCCCATGTCTTCGACCACCTCGTGCGCAGGCGCGAGCGCGACCGCGCCCCGGTTTCGTTCGGGCGCAAGCCGGCCGCCGGGCCGCCCGCCGTCAATGGCCGCATCCATAGCGACTACACCGAAGCGTCGGGTCGGCGGCGGCTGGCCATGGTGCTGTCCGACGCCCTGGCCGCGGCCAGGGTCGAGCGCTATGCCATCATCAACATCTGGCGTTCGATCAAGGGGCCGGTCCGCGATACGCCGCTGGCGGTCTGCGACGCACGGTCGGTGGCGGCATCCGATCTGGTGGAGAGCGAAGTGCGCTACCCGCGCCGGACCGGCGAGATCTACCATGCCCGACACTCACCGCGGCACCGGTGGTCGTACTTTTCCGGGATGGACCGCCACGAAGCGCTGATCTTCAAGCAGTACGACTCCCGCACTTGCGGCGTGGCCCGCTTCGTTCTGCACACCGCGTTCGACCTGCCGCAGATTCCCGCTGACGCGCCGCTGCGCGAGAGCATCGAGCTGCGCTGTCTCGTGATCTACGATTGAGGGGCCCACGACATGCCTGACGCCGACACTCCTGCAACGAAACCGACGATCGAATTCTGGTTCGATTTCGGCAGCAACTACAGCTATATCAGTACCATGCGCATCGAAGCGGCGGCGTCCCGATCGGGTCTGCAGGTGCGCTGGCGCCCGTTTCTGCTGGGTCCGATCTTTCGCTCGTTCGGATGGGAGAGTTCGCCCTTCGTGCTGCAGGCGGCCAAGGGCGAGTATGTCTGGAAGGACATGGTGCGCGAGTGCCGCAAGGCCGGCATCGCCTGGCGCAAGCCCAGCGTCTTTCCGCGCCCGGCGGTGCTGCCGCTGCGGGTGGCGCTGGTCGGCGCCGGGCAGACATGGATCGGTGCCTATTGCCGGCGCATGATGGCCCTCAATTTCGCGGAAGACCGCGACATCGACAGCGTGGAAACCGTCGCCGAGGTACTGCATGGACTCGGCCTCGAGGCCGGCGAAATCCTGGCGGCGGCGCAGTCCGACGCCAACAAGCGCAGGCTGCGCGAGCAGACGGAAGCGGCGAAGGCGCTGAGGATCTTCGGCGCGCCGACCTTTCTGGTCGGTGATGAGATGTTCTGGGGCAACGATCGACTGGACGATGCCATCGCCGAGGCGCTGCGAGTCGGCGGCCCTCCCATCGTGGGCCGGCGGCCGCAAACGCCTTGAGGCGGACGCCGGCGACCGCCGCGGATCATGGCGGAGGCGTTGCTTGCTCCTGGATCCAGGCCGCAACCCGGCGAACGTCCTCGCGCGGCTGGGCGTCCGCCTGGATGAGCCAGTAGGCGTAGGAGGTCTCCATCCGCTGCCCGGCCGGGGCGGCAAGCACCAGGCGGCCTGCGTCGAGCAGGGGCTGGATCAGTTCGAGCCTGCCGATCGCCACCCCTTGCCCCGCCAGGGCGGCCTGAATGACCTGATCGTACTGGTTGAAGCGCAGGACCGTCCTGGGCTTCACGTCCGGCCACCCGAGGGCGGCCAGCCACGCGTTCCACTGCAGCCATGGGTGCTGCGGATCGTCGAATTCCAGCAGGTCCAGTTGTGACAGCTGTCGTGGCGAGTCGAGCGCCTGCAACTCGAGCGAGCGGTGGGCGACCGGTGCAAGCGACTCGCCGAACAGCCGGATCGCCCCGACCGGTGCCGCCGAAGTAGTCGTGTAGCGTATCGCCAGGTCGATGCCGTCGTGGCGGAGGTCGGCCACTCGGTTGTTGGCGGACACCCTCAGGTCCACGCTGGGGTGCCGGTGCTGCAGTCCGCTCAGACGTGGCAGCAGCCACAGCCCGGTGAAGCCGATGGCAGCGCTCAATGTCACCGGACGCGGTGCGCCGCGGGCATCGATTTCGCCGAGCACGTCCTGCAATTGCTGCAGGGCGCCGTCGGCGCTCCTGAACAGCCGCTCGCCTTGGGGCGTGAAGGCGATGGAACGATGGCCACGAGTCAGCAACTTGACGCCCAACTGCGCTTCGAGCGCCTTGATCTGGCGGCTGACCGCCGACTGGGTCAGACACAGGTCCTCGGCCGCGAGGGTGATGCTCATGCGACGGCCGACCGCGACGAAGCCGCGAAGCAGATCGAGCGACGACAATCGTACCAGCGGCGACGGCATTCCCATGGCGCATGTGAGATGGTGAAAGCCTGGATTGGAGCACAGGGCTGGACGATTCGTCACTGCGCGCATGCCCGGGCTTGGCATCGGCCGCCGACGAGTGGATCGCTGGATGCGGCGCCGCCACCCTCGCTCGGACCGTCGATGCCGGTGACGGGCCGGCTCCGAGCCGGCGGACTCGTGCGCGCAGCCGTCAGAGCCGATGGCGCGGGTACTGACGCAGGGCAAATCCGGGCAATGGCGCTCATGCATCGCGTATGACCTGGTCGACAGGCGCACTCAATTTGGCTGAACCGATGCCGTTGATAGAGCCCACGGCGCCGATTTGGTTGTGCAGCGCAATGTGATGGGCGGGGCCGTGGATACCTGGAAACCGCGAACGACGCAGGCCCGCCACGTCCGCATCGGCACATGCGCAGGGCAGCCGTGGACGGTCGCGCAGGGCAGCCAACATCATACGGAGCCACTTCCCTGATTTCCTTCGATTGCCATCTCCCGAAGATCGGAGCCAGAGGCGAAATCGACACCGGCGGCCGTGAGTGCGCCCGCAATGCCCGGCGCCGGCCGGCCGGGGTACAGACGCTTGATTCGGCCGCTGCCGCTGTCTCTGGCCCATCGGACGCTCACTGATGCCGATGCAGTCCAATTTCGAAGGCAGTCAGGCCCTCTACCGGACGCTTTGGGATCTGGTGCCGGACGCGGTCGTCGTCGTCGACTCCGATCAGCTCATCCGTTTCGCGAATCCGGCGGTTTGGGAGACCTTCGGCCATCAGCCGGACGATCTCGTCGGGAAACCCCTGGCGATGCTGCAGCCCGAACGACTGCGAGCAGCCCATCGGGATGGATTCAGCCGATACATCGCCTCCCATGCGCGCAGCCTCGACTGGCGCCGGGTGGAACTGACCGCACTGCACGCGAATGGTCGCGAGATTCCGGTCGAACTCTCGTTCGCCGAACTTCAACTGGACGACAGTCACTGGTTCGTCGGCATCTTCCGCGACGTTACCGAGCGAAAGACGCACGAAGCCGCGCTGCTGCACAGCGCGAACTATGACAGTCTGACCGGCCTTCCCAATCGGAGCCTGCTCTTCGATCGCTTCGACAAGGCGCTCGCCAGTGCGAAACGCCACGGCCGCCGGCTTGGCGTGCTGTACATCGATCTGGACAACTTCAAGGTCATCAACGATACGCTGGGCCACGATAGCGGCGACCTGTTGCTGTGCCAGGCAGCGGAACGAATTCAAGCCTGCGTGCGCGATGGCGATACGGTCGCCCGCACCGGAGGGGACGAATTCGTCGTGCTTCTCGCCGAGGTCGGGCAGCCGTCGGATCTCGCACGGATCGCCGACCGGATGCTGAAGTCCATGCGACTGCCGTTCCAGATCGGAGAGGCCAAGGGATTCTCGGGCGCGAGCATCGGCAGTTGCCTGTTTCCGGAGGACGGCGCATCCCGGACCGAATTGCTGCGGCGGGCCGATCTGGCGATGTACAAGGCCAAGGAGAAGGGCCGAAATCGGGTCCAGCACTACAGCGAAAAGCTGCAGGAACAGATCCGGTCACGGATGGCGATCGAGCAGGCCCTGAGAATGGCGATCGAACGCGGGGAGCTGCAGTTGCATTACCAGCCCCAGGTCGACCTGGGGTCGGGACGCATCGTGGCAGCCGAGGCCTTGCTCCGCTGGCACAATGCCGAACTGGGTGCGGTGGCGCCGGATAGATTCATCCCGATCGCGGAAAATACCGGCATGATCGTAGCCATCGGCGCCTGGGTGATCGAACGCGCATGCCTCGATCTGGCGCAGTGGCGTCAGCGATCCGGCGCCAGGCACTGCAGGATCGCGATCAACCTGTCGCCGCGACAGTTCGAGCAGGACGCCCTGCAAAAGGTCATCGACGCCGCCATCGAACGCCATGGCGTCCCGGCGTCGGCGCTGGAGTTCGAGATCACGGAAAGTCACCTGATGGCCGACCCGAACCATATCTCGAGCGTCCTGCACGACCTGCGCGATGCCGGCTGCACGATCGCACTCGACGATTTCGGCACGGGCTATTCGAGCCTTTCCTACCTCAGAAATCTACCGCTGGACTGTCTCAAGATCGACAAGTCACTGGTCATGGACGTCTCGATTCTCGTCGCTGTCATCCAGCTTGCCCGAAGCTTCCGTCTCAAGACGATTGCCGAAGGCGTGGAGGACGAGCACCTTGCCACACTGCTCCGCGAGCTTGGTTGCGACATGGCTCAGGGATACCACTTCGCGCGCCCGATGCCGCTGTCCAGATTGATGGCACTCGAAATCAAGTGACGCCATCGGAGCGTCCTGTCCGCTGATCTCACGATGCGGCTGCATGCATCCCGCTGCGGCTTGCCGCGTCCTGCGGATCGGGCCGGTTTTGCTCGATCTCCCGCCGTCGGTGGCGGCGCGGCCCGGCGGGTACTTCGCCGGCGTACCCGCCGTGGCCTGGTCAGGCCGCAGCCAGATCCGACTCGACCGGAAGGCCCGCCGCGATCCAGTCCGCTTTCCCTTGCTCGCACTCGGCCACGTTGCGATGCCCCATGCCGGCCAGTGCTTGCGCAAGCCAGCGCGAGTTCCGGCAGGTCGTGCTCGCGCAATACACGACGATGAAGGCGTCCTTGTCCGGTGGCAGTTGTTCGGCCTGGGATCCTGCCTCGTCCTGGTTCAGGCGCATGCCCGTGTCTGCCGCCGCTGAGGTGGTATGACGTCTTGCTGGAATTGCGTCGGGCCGGCCGAGGCGGGCTGCGGCAGTTCGAGATCGGCAACGCCGTGTTGCTGAGCAAACACAACGTGTCGCGACTGCTCGATCGCCTCGAGCGAGAGGCACTGGTCCTGCGGCAGGCCTGTGACGAAGACGGTCGTGGCGCCACGGTGATCATTACCGAAGCCGGCCACCGCTTGCTGGAGCGGATGTGGCCGGTCCATGGCGCGGTGATCCGCAGTCACTTCGCGGGCTACTTCAGTGCGCAGGAACTCGACCAGTTGGCGACGCTGCTCGCACGCCTGCCGGGTGTCGGTAGCGGCTGATGGTCGGCTTCGACGGTGCAGGCGCTCGAATGCGCGCTTTGTGTCCTGTGGCGGCATCGTTCAAGCTCGCGATCGTTCCGGCTCTCGCTGTGGTTCGCGCCGTGCCAGGAGGTCGACGCATCGAATCCGCCCTCTCGCAGGCTTTCCAAGCCCGCCAGTTGCGGCGCCGCGAAACCGGATTGTCCGGCTCACTGCGGTTCAGGTCCGGCACGGCGCCAGGCATGCCGGACGATCGCTGCGAGAGACACGCGATACCGCCTCGCACGGCGCCCGGCCGCGGCCCTGGCATCGGCGATCATCCCATGTCGATCGGGTGAGGCTGCCGCTTGGTCGACACATTCCGATTGGGTGGAATGTCGGCCTTGCCGCGCCTGTCGATGTCCGAACCGGATTGCGTGATGCTTTATAAAAGTATTATTGATCAATGTGTTGTGCGATCTTCGGGCGCGCTCGATGGCGCGCCGCCGGCCTTCTGCGCCGGGCGCATTTGTGAAAGAAAAGTTTAGGGGGCGTACGCATGCCGCGCTAGCCGCGTAGCCTGTAGGCACCGTGAGATGCTTTCCCTGCGTCCGCCGGTGCACGGCGCCTCGACCGCCATGCCGGTCTCGACGCGGCGATGCGACCGAGTGGAAGCCCGCCGGATTTCCGATAGCCCGATGAATCGAACCACCGCCATTCCTTCCGACCGCGCGGACGAACCCGAATTCGGGGACGCGCCAACGGCGACCGAAGCCGGCCTTGGCGCCCTCCCGCCCGGTGCCTGGCTCGACGAGTACGAACTGCGGACGGTACTGGACGAGGGACGTCGCAGCATCCGCTATGTCGCCACCGACCACGCCCTGCAGCGGGACGTCGTGGTACGGGAGTACCTGCCTGCCGGCCTGGCCTGCCGCGGCGCCACCGCCGAAGTCAGACCGATTGCCGAGGATTGCGCCGAGGCCTTTGCCCGGGGCCTGCGCGACTTCGTCGACGAAGCCCGGCTGCTCGCCAGCCTGGAGGACCCGGCGCTGCCCCGCGTGTTTCGTGCCTGGGAGGCCAACGGCACGGCATACATGGCGATGACCCATGTCGAAGGCGTCGGCCTCGACCTGGCGCGGGCGGCGATGGCGCGTCCGCCGGACGAGGCTTGGCTGCGCGGTCTGCTGATCCCACTGCTCGATGCGCTGGAGCAGCTGCACGCATCGGGCCGCTTCGATTGGGATATCTCACCGCACAGCATCCTGCTGCTGCCCGACGGCCGGCCGATGCTGTGCGGTAGCGACGACGGGCCGCAGTCCGGTGCCGGCCCCGAGCGCACCGTTCCGATGCTGCCCGCGCCAGCCTATGCGCCGATCGAGCGCCAGGCCGAAATGACCCAGCTGCAGCAAGGGCCCTGGACCAGTCTCTACAGCATTGCTGCGGTTGCCTACTATTGCATCGCCGGACGGCCGCCACTGGCGGCCACCGTGCGCGCCGTGGACGATCCGCTGGAACCCCTGTTCGCGGTCGTCGATCGCCTTGGTCGCCAGTTTCCGGAAGTCACCTACAGTGTCGCCCTGGTGTCGACGATCGAACGTGCGCTCAGGGTCAGGCCGCAGGAACGCCCCCAGAGCGTCGCCGAATTCCGCCAGGCGCTGCTCGGTGGCCGCGGGGCCACCGCGCAGCCGGCCACGCAGCAGTCATCGCACTGGGACGAGCCGGCCGTGAGCCGTTACGGCTTCACCGGACCGACGTCCTTTGGTGATTGGCCGCCGCTGGCGCAGGGCAGCGCGGCCGAGGACGCGTTCCGGACGGCGCCGGATCCCTGGCCGCCGGCGATCGACCCCAGGCCAGAGCCATATTCGGATTCCACGGTCGCGCACGCGACCGACATCGGTCGGGCGGCCGCAGCCGAACCCTCGCCGCTCGCCGACCCGGCGGCCTCCGATGGTGTCGCGAACACGCCTGCACCCCGTGCCGACGCCGCGGGGCCCGGCGGCTTTCGCGCCGAGGGCGGCTCGCGGCGAACGGGTGGCGGGCGTCGCTACCTGTTCCTGGGCCTCGGTGCCGCAGTGTTCGTCGCCCTGGCCGTCGGCGGCGCATCGATCTGGCTGGATCTGCGCGACGCGAGCCTCGTCCGGCGTTCGACGACGCAGGGTGGCGTGCCGGCGCCTCCCGTCGTTGCCGTCGCGCCGGCGGCGTCCGGCGCAAGTTCACTGCCGACCGGGCCAATGGGTGCCGCCGACGGGCTGTCCTCGGTGCCGTCATCGGCGACGCCGACTGGCGTCGATCCGGTCCCGCCCGCGACGCCGACCGGGCTCGCGGCGGCACCGTCGGCCATGGCTGGAGCAGTCGCCCCGGCCGTCGATCCAACGCCCGGCGAGGCGCCGACCGAAGGGTTGCCCGATCCGTCACCGGCCACCGGCGAACCGGCACCGCCGCCACCGCCGGCGGCGGAGGTTGCGGTCGAGCAGGTCGAGTCGCCGGTTGTCGCCGCGGTCGAGGAGCCGGTCGAGGCCGAAACGACTGGCAGCGCGACCGCCGAGGTAGCGAATCCGCCACCGCCCAAGGTCGTGCAGCGGGCGATCGACAATCCGCGCGAGCTGTGCGCACCGCGCACCCGGTTCGCCCTATACCGGTGCATGACGCTGGAGTGCGAGCGGCCGCGGTTCTACGACCATCCGGAATGCCGCTATCTGCGCGCGACCGACGAGGTCCGGCCGCTGCAATAGAAATGCCGGGCGGCGCCGCCGCGGTCGATCGGTCGCCGCCGTCAGGCCAGGCGACGGCCCGCGGTGCCGGCGCGGACCGCCCGCCAGTGGAGTCGCACCGACGCGCAGTCGCGGGCATAATCGATGGCGATTGCCGCGGACGTCGAGCCGATGACCCTCGCATGGCTGCAGAACTTCTCCGTCGCCGAATCCCTGCTGATTGCCGCCAACCTGGTGCTGATCGCATTTTCGCGACCCCTGCTGCGGGCGCTGTCGCGCTCGGCGACCAGCGACGAGGCCTTCGTCGGCAAGCTGCACTTCTTCCGCTCGGCCAATGTGCTGGTGGTGCTGTTGGTGGTCTTCGCCAACGCCGTGCTGCCGGTCGTCTCCCATTCGTGGATGGCGCGTCTGCTCGGTGCCGTGCTGGTGGCCTTCCTCGGCTACCTGTCCGCCCACGTCGCCAACTATCTGATCAAGCGGCGCTTCGGCCGCCTGCGCGAGGTCGACGGCAGTCAGACCTGGACCGAGACCTACAACGTTCGGGTGCTGAGCCTGCTGTCCAGCGTGCTGCTGTTCGTCATGGTGTTGATCGCCGAGGTTCGGATCTTCGGATTCGACAGCCTGCTCGAGGCCGGTGGCGTGATCGGCTTCGTCGGCGTGATGTTGGCACTGACCCAGGGCGCCTGGGCGCCGGATATCATCGGAGGTCTGGTGATCCTCAACAGCCGGCTGGTGGAAGAGGGCGACGTCATCGAGATCAGTCCCGGCGAGCGCATCATCGGCACCGTCTACAAGACCAAGATCTTTCACACCGAGTTGCTGAACCTGGTCAACAACCACCGCATGATGATTGGCAATGCGGCGCTGCGGGGTATGACGATCCACAACCTGTCGAAGTTCGCGTCGGCCCGCGGTCTGCGCGAAGCGATTGTGCTCAAGGTCGGCTACGACACCACCGAAGGCGCGATTCGGGAACTGGTGCATGCGGTCTTCGAACGGCTCGCAGGCGATGGCGATTGTGCCGTCGAACACAAGTATCCGCCGGAGGTCTGCGCCACCGACGCCGGTGATTACGCCGTCGCCTGGACCGTGTTCTACTACACCAAGGACATCCGCCACCTGTTGCCGACACGCCAGCGCGTGCTCGCGGCGATCATCGAGGAGGCCAGGATGCGGGGCATCGGGCTATCCACGCCGAGCCTGCACGTGGTGCAGGGCGTCCCGGCTTCGCCCGGTCGCGGAAGCGCGGATGGTTGAGCGCCCTCGAAGGCCCGCGCCATGGCGCGTCGCCCGCAGTTGGCATGGCACAATGCCGAATGCGAAAGTCATATCCCCCGTCGCGGCGGGACCGCGTCCTGAAGATCCGCCGGCGCCTCGAACGGGAATCCTTCCCCCGCCTGCAGATGGGCCTGATCGTCATGCTCACCGGCCTCACCGGTCTGCTGTCGTCCTTCCTGATGCTGCGCGCCGGCATCGACGACATGGTCGTGCGCTATCCGCTGGCAGTGGGCTGCGCCTATCTGGTCTTCCTGTTGCTGCTGTGGCTTTGGCTGCGGACTCATGCTGCCGACTGGATCGACATCCTCGCTCATGTGGACGATCCGATGCCGGCGCGGGGCAGGGCGCCGAACGCCGGTGCCGAACCCGGCTCGGGCGACGCGACCGTGTCGCTGTCCGACGAACTGGAGGCGACCGACATGGCTATCGAATCGCTACAGGAGGTGGTCGTCGCTGCCGACGAGTTCGCAATTCCGTTCGCCGTGCTGCTGGTGCTGGTCGGCATGGCGCTGGCGTCTTGCTATGTCGTGTGGATTGCGCCGGTGCTGTTCGCCGAACTGGTGGTGGACGGCACCCTGTCCTTGCTGCTGTATCGCCGTCTGCGAAAACAGCCTGACCGGCATTGGCTGGAATCGGCGCTGCGACGGACCTGGCTGCCGTTTCTGCTGACGGCGGTCTTTTTCGCGCTGGTGGCGATGGCGATGGGGCGTGTCGCACCGGGTGCGCGCTCGCTGGGCGAGGCCGTGCACAAGTCGCCGGCCGTCGGTGTTGCGGATCGCTGAGCGGGCGGCGGGCGCGTTGCCGCCCGCCATCCGGCTTCAGTCTTCGAAGCGCTGGGCAACGAGGTAGCCGTAGCCGATCTGCAGGCTTTCCATCAATTCGACCATCGCAGTGGTCTGCTCGGCGAGGATGGCGCCGAAGCCTGACACCAGGTCGTATTCCTGGTCGACCAGCTTCGACATGGTGTTGGCCTTGCGGATGCTGCTTGCGCCGGCGGTCAGTTCGGCGATCTTGCGGATGGATTCGGTCTGGACGGTGGCCAGGCGCGCGAGGGCGGCCTGCTGCATCTGGATCGTCTCGGCGATCAGCGAGAAATCCGGGCGGGGCGAGAGCATCGCAGTCAGCGTGGCCTGCTGGATCTGGAACTGGCGTTGCGCGGCGCGTCCGAGCAGTTCGTGGAAGGCGCCGGCATGCTGCACCGGCAGCCACGCCGGGTGCGGCAGGGCGCCACCGTCGGTGGCCTGCGAGCACTTTTCGCCGGCCTCGCGCAGTTGCTGTGTCGAACTCTCGGCGAGTTTCATCAATGCCTGGAACATGCGTGGTTCTCCCGGTGAAGGCGCTTCAGTCGCCGCCCAGCCGCTGCAGCATGCGATGGATCGCGCGGATCTGGATCGCGTTTTTCGAGTAGTAGTCCGGATTTTCCGGATTCTCGGCGGTATAGCCCCACCAGTCCCAGCAACCATCCGGATTCTGGGTGTCGGGATTGTCGGTGCCCTGGGCTTGCGGATAGAGGATCACCAGGTTGTTGGCGTCGGCGATCTCGTTGTAGCCGGTGGTCGTGTAGTAGCGGTTGCCGTAAGGCACCGAATTCTCCAGGTCCGGCTTGCCGTTGACGAAATTCACGTAGTCGTAGCCCTGCTTGCAGCCGTGCAGTGCAATGTGGACGCGACACGACGCACCGTCCTCGACCGCCTTCGGCACGTAGGCATAGGCGAATTCGCTCATGCTGGCACGAGGATCGGAATCGAAGAACTCGGTCTGGTCGAAGCGCACGATGCGGCCCGAGAGCCGCTCGACCGGTGGCTTGAGCGGACCATAGAGGTGCTCGAGGATGCGTTGCGACTGCATGAAGCCGCCGTTGTTGAGGTAGGGCGGCCGGTTGGCGTCGAGTGGATTGTCCTCGGGATTATCGGTGATGATCGAATGCCCCGCCGGCAGGCCCTGCTCGAACCGGATGGCGTCGTCGGGTACGCCGAGCAGGCGGTAGAACTCGCGGGTGGTGCGCACGACACTGGAATCGACGACCTTGTCGGCACTGCCGGTGAAGATGTAGAGCTTCTGGTCGCGCAGGTGGTCGACCGGGTCGATCTGTCCGCGGGCGGCCGTTTCGCGCGCCATCTGGGCGAGTCGGGCGGGATCGGGCGCCGCCTGCGGAATCAGCGGATTCATGCAGACATAGAGTGCATTGAGCGTCCAGGCGTCTTCGGCGATCGCCGCGGCAGCGCGGAAGGATTCGGCGCAGCGGAACGGGCCGCCGGCGATGATGCCGGCACCGATGAAGGTGGACGAGTGGGCCAGGTGCAGTTGCACGGTCATGAACGCGCCGGACGACAGGCCCGATACCGTACTCTGTCCGACGTCGGCATTCAGGGCCTTCAACAGCGAGACCTTCGGCGAAGTTCCGTCCGGCATCGTTCCTCCTGCGCCGATCGCGGCGATTTGCGAAGCGCATACGCTACACCAACTGATTAACAAAACGAAACGTTTTCTGTTGCGACGCAGAACCGGCGCCGGCCGTGCCCGATCCGCCCGGCGGGCAGCGGCCTTGGTGCGGCGTCCGGCGCCGGTTCAGGGCTCGGCGGGCGTGGATTCGATCGGCAGGCCCGACGATCGCCATTGGCTGAAGCCGCCGTCGAGGGCGATCGCGCGGCTGAAGCCGATTCCGCGCAGCATGGCGGTGGCCAGCGTCGATATCTTGCCGTATTCGCAGTAGACGACGATGCGCTGCAGCGGATCGGGCAGGACGCGGTCGACGCGAAGCTCGAGCTGCCCGCGCGGTACGTGTCGCGCGCCGGGAATGTGCCCGTCGGCATAGGCGTCGGACTCGCGTACGTCGAGCACCACCAAGGCATCGGATGCATCATCGCGAGCGGCAATGCGACGGTACACCTCGTCGATCGGCATGAACGCGATCTGGTCGGCTGCCTCGGCGATCAGTTGTGCGACCGATCGCCCTCCGCTGCAGTTGACGCGCAGTGCTTCCGTCAGGTGATCCGGCGCCTTCAGGTTCAGGCTGTCCATCAGCGCGATGAAGGCGTCGCGGCCGTCGACCTGCAGGCGCGGGTTGCCGGCGCGCTCGGCGCCGATGGTCGAGCTCGACTGATCCCGATAGTTGTGGGCGGGATACACGCGGGTCTCGGGCGGCAGCCTCAGCAGACGCCCGAACAGGCTGTCATAGAGCAGGCCGGCGTCGCCGGTCGGCAGATCGGTGCGGCCGGTGGCGCCGATCAGCAAGGTGTCGCCGGTCAGCACGCAGTCCTCGACAGCCAGGCAGATCGAATCCGCGGTGTGGCCAGGCGTGTGCAGGACCTGCAGCCGCAGCGCGCCGACGATCAGGCATTCACCGTCGTCGACGCGGATGTCGACGAATGGCGCGGGACTCGCGCGATGCATCACCACCGGCAACCGGAGCTGCCCGGCGAGCTTGCGGCAGGCCGAGAAATGATCGGCATGGGTGTGGGTGTCCACCAGGTAGTGCAGACGCAGGCCATGCTGTGCCGCCGCCGCCTGATAGCGATCGACCAGGGCGATTTCGGGGTCGACGATCACGGCACTGCCGTGCCGCTCGCAGCCGACCAGATAGGACAGGCAACCCCCGCTGCGGAACTGTTCCAGGATCATCGTCGTTCTCCGCCGCCGGCGGCGGCTCCTCCCACTATAGTCTGCCGCCGGCCCGGCCCGGCCGAGCCACCGCCCGTGCCCAGACTGGTCGCATGGCTGTCGCGCCCGAACTGGGCGATTGTCGTCCTCGCCCCGAGAAATATCACGATCGTCGTAGTGTGGCGTTTGTGGCTTTGTGTAACGCGAGGGACAATGCGTGTCATTGGCATGGCTCCGGGCCTCATTGTCGATGGCACGACGTCGTATCTTCCTGCAGGACTGGTGGACCGAAATCTTCGACCGCTTCGCCCATTCCTATCTGGTCTGGGCGATGGTGGCGGTGATCCTCGGCCTTGGCGCGCTGAACATCCGCGAGGTCGTCGCCGACTATGCCAAGCGCGAGTCGGCGATGCTCGCCGATCATCAGGCGCTGCTGCTGGAACGCAAGCGGGAGGAGCTCGAGGACGTCTTCCGCGCGCTGTACGAAAGCACGCGCACGATCGCGCTGATCCCGGCGATCCGTGCCGTGGAAGGCGGCAACCGGCGCAGTGCGCTGGTGCACGTCGAACGGCAGGGCCGACTGTCGCTGGACATCCACCAGACCGTGCAGCAGATCTACCGCAACCTCTACCGCAACATTCGGGTCTCCGAAATCTATTACGTGCTGGACGGCTTCCGCCCCGATCTCGGCGAGGTGCCGTTCTTCATGTATGACGAGTTGATCAGCGCCGACGGCGATATCGGTCCGACCGGCGCGCACGATCTCGAGTCTGAGGAACAGGAGTACGACCACTACCTGCGCCAGCTAGACTGGTTCCGCGAACGCTATCCACTCTGGCTGTTCGACGACAATATCGACGGCATTCCGGCCGTGTTGTCGCCGCCGCTGCAGACCTGCGATCTCAGCCAGCTCGACGCCAGCGGACAGCCGGACCCGCGCGACGCCGAGGGCCTGCTCTATTCGGTGCCGGTCTACGGTGCATCGGATGGACACTTCAAGGGCTTGATCTCGGCCGTGCTGAGGGCGAACGTGCTGGAAGCCCTGATCATCGGCGTGCCGCATCTGATCGTCACCGCGGCGGATGCAGTCAGCGCCCGTCGCCTGGGGTTTGCGATGCCCGAGGCCGCCGCGAGCTTCGTCCTGCGCCATGCCGGCTACGGCATCGAGATCTTCGATCGCCGCAACCGTCTTCTCGCCGGCGGCCTCGACGCGGCCCGGCAACGGGGCGACGGCGGCCGTTGGGCCGAGATCCGTCTGCGCGGGCGGACCGACGGCGAACTGACGCTGCACCACTATCTTTCGCCGCAGACCATCGCGGACCTGGCCGGGCCACTGCGTGGCGAGCGTGACCGGGCGGTGGTGGCGCGAGTGCTGCTGTTGCTCGGCCTGATGGCGGTCTTCTGGCGGTCGATCCGCGATCAGCGCCACCATCACGCCGAGCTGGTCAGGCTGGCCCATTTCGACAGCCTGACCGATCTTCCCAATCGCCGGCTGTTCATGCAGCGTCTCGAACAGTCGCTGGCCCGGGCTCGCCGCCACCGCAGCCGGCTTGGCCTGATGTTCCTCGATGTCGACAATTTCGGCAGCATCAACGACGCGATCGGCCACGACAGTGGCGACGCGCTGCTGGTGGCGGTCGCCGCGCGTCTGCGTGAGACCTTGCGCGGTGGCGACGAAGTCGGCCTGGGCGCCGCTTCGCGCGACGAGCGCACGACGCTGGCACGGCTTTCGGGCGACGATTTCACGCTGATCTTCGAGGATCTCGCCCGTGCCGAAGACGTCGGGGTGGTTGCCGAACGATTGATCGACGCGTTTCGCGAGCCGCTGGTGCTCGGCGGCGAAGCGGTCGAGGTGACGCTGAGCGCAGGCGTCGCCGTCTTCCCGGACGATGCCGGCAACGGCAACGATCTGATGATCTGTGCCGAACAGGCGCAGCGCCATGCCAGTGCCACCGGCGCCTGCCAGTACCACGTCTTCAACGACCAAATGCGCCGCCGGACCGAGCGCCGCAACGCGCTCGTGCGCGAGCTGCCCCAGGCGGTGCGAGCGCATCAGTTCAGCCTGGCCTACCAACCCAAGCTGGCACTGCAGTCGGGCCGGATCGCGTCGTTCGAGGCCTTGCTGCGCTGGCACAGCCCGGTGCTCGGCGAGGTGTCGCCGGCCGAATTCGTGCCCTTGCTCGAGCGCAGCGGGCAGATCGTCGAAGTCGGTCGCTGGATACTGGATACGGCGTGCCGGCAACTGCGGCAGTGGCAGCGCCAGGGGCACGCCGACCTGCGCATCAGCGTCAATGTGTCGGCGCGCCAACTGCTGCTCTCCGACGTGGTGGCCGCGGTCGACGAGGTGCTCACCGAGACCGGCCTGGTGGCGAATACGCTGACCCTGGAGATCACCGAATCTATGGTGATCGACAATCTGCAGGACGGGCGCCGCCTGCTCGAGCGGCTGCGGGGGCTCGGCGTGCGTCTCGCGATCGACGATTTCGGCACCGGCTACAGCTCACTGACCTATCTGCAGAGCCTGCCGGTCGATTGCCTCAAACTCGACAAGACCATGATCGATACGGTGCTGGACGCCCGGGGTGCCCACGTCGTGCGCTCGACCATTGCACTCGCCCATGGTCTCGGGCTCGAACTGGTCGCCGAAGGGGTCGAGGAGGCGGCGCAACTCGAGGTGCTCGCCGGCATGGCCTGCGATATGGTGCAGGGCTTTTATCTTTCCCGTCCGCTCGATGGCGAGGCTGCCGGCCGCTTTCTGGCGGAACATGCCGGCCGGCGCGCCCGACAGCATGCGGTGTCGTGATGCGTGACCGCTGCCGGTCACGACGCAGCGCGACCGACTGCGTCGTTCACGGCTAGAACGGCAGCTCGAGGCCGGGCCAGACACCCAGAATCGCGTCGCGGAAGGCCTGCTGGATGCGGCCGATCGCGGTTTCGCTGTCGGCCTCGAAGCGCAGCACGACGACCGGCGTGGTGTTCGACGGGCGCGCCAGACCGAAGCCGTCCGCGTATTCGACGCGGACGCCGTCGATCGTGATCAGTTCGCGCGCGCCGTCGAAACGGGCGCCTTCCTTGAGGCGACGTACCAGCTCGAACGGTTCGCCCTCGTTCATCTTGATGTTCAGTTCCGGTGTGCTGACCGCGTCCGGCAGTGCCTTCAGCGTGGCGCCAGGGTCGGCCGCGGCCGACAGGATCTCGAGCAGTCGGGCCCCGGCGTAGAGACCGTCGTCGAAGCCGTACCAGCGTTCCTTGAAGAAGACGTGGCCGCTCATCTCGCCGGCGAGCGGTGCGCCGGTCTCCCTGAGCTTGGCCTTGACCAGCGCGTGGCCGGTGTTCCACATCACCGGCTCGCCGCCGTGCTGGCGGATCCAAGCAGCCAGGTTGCGGGTGCATTTGACGTCGTAGATGACCTGGCCGCCGGGCACGCGCGACAGCACGTCGGCGGCGAACAGCATCAATTGACGATCCGGATAGATGATCTCGCCGTCCTTAGTGACGACGCCGAGGCGGTCGCCGTCGCCGTCGAAGGCCAGGCCCAGCTCGGCATCGGTGTCGGCTAGCGCGCGTACCACGTCGCGCAGGTTCTCGGGCTTCGACGGATCGGGGTGGTGGTTCGGGAAATGCCCATCGACCTCGCAGAACAGCGGCACCAGCTCGCAACCCAGCCGCTGGAACAACTGGGGCGCCACGGCACCGGCGACGCCGTTGCCGCAGTCGATGACGATCTTCATCGGCCGTGCCAGGCGAACGTCACCGACGATGCGATCGATGTAGGCGGCCACCACATCGGCCTTGCGGATCGCGCCCCGGCCCTGGTGCAGACGGCCATCCACGATGCGCTGTCTGAGGTCCTGGATCAGCTCGCCGTACAAGGTCTGGCCGCCAAGCACCATCTTCAGGCCATTGTATTCCGGCGGGTTGTGGCTGCCGGTGACCGACACGCAGGAATCGGTGCCGAGCTCATAGGCGGCGAAGTAGGCGAGCGGGGTCGGCACGCAACCGATGTCGACGACGTCGACACCGGCCGCGCAGATACCCTCGGCGAGCGCGCCGGCGAGCGCCGGACCCGACAGGCGGCCGTCGCGGCCGACCGCGATTGCCTGTTGGCCGCGATCGCGGGCTTCGGAGCCCAGCGCGTGGCCGATCGCGCGGACCGCATCGATGGTCAATGTGCGCTCGACGATGCCTCGGATGTCGTAGGCCTTGAAGATCTCGGGGGCGGGAACTGCGTATCGGTCGGTCATCGGCTGGGGATTCGAGTCGGTGGCAAAGTGCCGATTATCCCAAAGCACGGGCTTGCCTGGGTCTGCAATTGTCACCTGATGTCGCACTGCAAAATGCCGGCGAAGTGGGCCAGCGTGCGCTGTGCCAGCCAGCCCGGCGCGCCCGACCCGGTGGCGCCCGGAAATCCGACATGGCCGCCGCCGGCGGTGACTTCGAAGCGCAGGGCCGAGGGCAGTCGGGACGGATCGGGCCAGGCGGCGGCCGGTACGAAGGGGTCGTTGTCGGCCACCAGCAGCAGGCAGGGCAGGCCGACAGCGTCGAGCCACGGCCGGGCGCTGGCGCGGCGCCAGTAGTCGTCGGCGCCGTCGAAGCCATGGGCGGGCCCGGTGTAGGCGTCGTCGAAGTCGTACAGCGTGCGGGCGGAGCGGATCCGATCGGCGTCGAAGCCGGTGGCGCCGCCGGCGATCTTGGTCAGCGCCTTGGCCTTCAGCGTGGCCAGGAAGTGGCGCGTGTAGATGCGGTTGAAGCCCCGGGCCAGGGCACGGCCGGAAATCGCCAGGTCGAGCGGAGGACAGATCGCCATCGCCGCGGCGATCGGCGGCGCCGACGTGTCGGCGCGCTCGCCGAGCCATTTCAGCAGGGCGTTGCCACCGAGCGATATGCCGGCCGCGACGACCGGTGCCGGATGGCGTGCGGCCAGCCGCGCGAGAATCCAGTCGATCTCGGCGCTGTCACCGGAATGGTAGGCCCGGGCAAGGCGGTTGGGTTCGCCGGAGCAGCCGCGAAAATGGGGCACCACGCCGTTCCATCCCTGCGCCAGCGCCGCACCCATGATGCTGCGCGCATAGTGCGAGCGGCTCGAGCCCTCGAGGCCGTGGAACAGCACCAGCAGCGGGGCGTCCGCGTGCCGTGGCAGCCAGTCGAGGTCGATGAAATCGCCGTCGGGGGTGGCCCATCGTTCGCGACGATACGGTGGCATGGCGGCCTTGGCGGCGAGTGGCCAGATCGTCTGGGCGTGGCGATTCGGCAGCCAGCGGGGCGGTCGGTAGGGTTTCAAGCTGGAAACCACGGTCGCGTGTCGGTGTTTTCAGCGAACGGACCGGCCCGAGCGGAGCGTCCCGCCTGCCGCCGCTGGCGACTGTCGGGCGTGGGCCGGGTCAATGCACCGTACGCGGCGCGTCCTGGACCATCAGTGATCGTTCCTCCGGCGCCGGCGACGCATGGTGCATGACCATCCGCCAGCCGTCGGGACCCCGGCTGTAGATGTTGGTGGCGATCATCGGCGGGCCCAGTTGCTCGTCGCCTTCGAGGCTGATGAACTCGAGCACGCTATGTACCGCGACCATCATGAAATTCTGGGCCACGCCCTGGGTGATTCGGATGTCGAGCCGCGGGTTGCCGTCGAACAGCTCCCGCCAGCTTTCGCGTACCGCGGTCAGGCCCTGCAGCCGGGGCCCGCCGGGATGCACGCAGATCACTTCCTCGTCTTCCGACCAGACCGCCATCATCGCTTCCAGATCGGAATGCGCGAGTGCTTCGTAGAAGGCGGCCTCGACGTCCCGGGCCGAGGTGAATATCGGTTTCTGGATCGGGCCTGTCTTCGACATGGATTGGGCTAGTTGCGATCGGCGTGCCGGAGCGACCGGCCCATTGTCAGTGATGACCCTTGGGACGCTCGCCGGTGAACTTGTACTGGGCGCTGCAGTACGGGCATATCGCCTCGCCGCTGTCGAGCACGTCGAGAAAGACGCGCGGGTGACGGGCCCACAGCGGGGCGCCGGGTTGCGGGCAGTGTAACGGCAGATCCTTCGCCGTCACCTCGATCACAGCACTCTTGTCCTTGTTCTCGGTCATCGATTTCCTCCTCCCTCAAATGAAACTGAGCCAGTGTTCGAATTCGGGCGCGCGACCATTGACCACGTCGAAGAAGCGCGCCTGGATCTTTTCGGTGATCGGTCCGCGACTGCCGCTGCCGATCACCCGGTTGTCGAGTTCGCGAATCGGCGTGACCTCGGCTGCGGTGCCGGTGAAGAAGGCCTCGTCGGCGATGTAGATGTCGTCGCGGGTCAGGCGCCGCGGGCGCACTTCGAGGCCGAACTCACGGGCGATCTGGATCACCGAGTCACGGGTGATGCCGGTCAGCGCCGAGGCGATCTCCGGCTCGTAGATCAGCCCGTCCTTGATCACGAACAGGTTCTCGCCGGCACCTTCGGCGACGAAGCCCTGGGTGTCCAGCAGCAGCGCCTCGTCGTAGCCGTCCTGGGTGGCCTCGAGATTGGCGAGGATCGAGTTGGCGTAGGTGGTCGCCACCTTGGCCCGCGGCATCGTCACGTTGACGTGGTGGCGGGCAAAGGACGAGGTCTTGACGCGAATGCCCTTCTGCAATCCTTCCTCGCCGAGGTAAGCGCCCCACGGCCAGGCCGCGATGGCGACGTGGACGGTGGTGCCACGGGTCGAGATGCCCATCTTCTCGGAACCGTAGAAGGCGATCGGGCGCAGGTAGCAGCTCTCGAGCTTGTTGGCCCTGACCACCTCGAGTTGCGCCTCCATCAGGCGCTCCTTCGAGTACGGCAGATTCATCATGTAGATCTTGCCCGAGTTGATCCAGCGCTGGGTGTGCTCGGCCAGGCGGAAGATCGCCGTTCCCTTGACGGTCTTGTAGGCGCGAACCCCTTCGAATACCGAAAGGCCGTAGTGCAGGGAATGGCTCAGTACGTGGGTGGTGGCGTCGCGCCACGGCACCAGCTCGCCGTCGTACCAGATGAAGCCGTCGCGGTCGGCCATTGACATGGGGTATCTCCAACTGCCTGAAGGTCAAGAGGCGAAATTCTAGCGGATTTGAGCCGCCGCAGAAATGTTGCCGGCGCGGTTAGAATGCCGGCCATGGAGAGAATCTGGAAGCCCAACGTCACGGTCGCGGCCGTGATCGAGCGCGACGGCCGCTTCCTCGTCGTCGAGGAGCAGACCAGCGACGGTCTGCGTCTGAATCAGCCGGCCGGCCACCTGGAGCCGGACGAGTCGCTGGTCGAGGCCGCGCGGCGGGAAACCCTCGAGGAGACCGCCTGGGAGTTCACCCCCGAAGCGCTGGTCGGCATCTATCAGTGGCCGCGTCCGAGCGGCGAACTGACCTATCTGCGCTTTGCCTTCGCCGGTGCCCTCGGCCGCCATTTCGAGCAGCGGATGCTCGACGACGGCATCGAGCGCGCGCTGTGGCTCAGCCGGGACGAACTCGAAGCATGCCGCGATCGCCATCGCAGTCCGCTGGTGATGCAGTGCATTTCCGACTATGTCGATGGCCGCCGCTACGATCTGGCGCTGCTCACCCACTACGACTGAGGCGATGCGCCGCTGCTGGGCCGTGATCCTGCTGCTGCCGCTGGCGGCGATGGCGGCGGAAGTCCGGGTCTGCTTCAACTACGGCTGTGTCTCGGAACAGGCGGTCCGCATCGATGAAGCCCTGCTCGCCGGCATCGGCGCCAGCCTGGCCGAGGCGGCCGATGCCAAAGGCGAGCGCATGCGGACGGCAGCGGCGATCGGGCGTCTCTACCGCGAGGCCGGGCGCCAGTCGCCGATCTCGGCCGATCGCGCGGGCAATCTTCGTGACGACGGCGTCTTCGGCAAGATGGACTGCATCGACCACTCGATTTCGACGACCCGGCTGCTGGCCCTGCTCGAATCCCGCGGCATGTTGCACCATCACCGGGTGCTGCACCGGGTGCGGCGCACCCGACTGTTGCTGTTCCAGCACTACACGGCGGTGCTGGAGGAATTGCCGGATGCGGCCGATGCGGGCGCGGCGAGGCGCTTTGCGATAGATTCCTGGTTTGTCGAACAGGGCGAGCCGCCGGTGGTGCTGCCGCTCGAAGCCTGGTTGGATGGAGAAGGACCGGATGTCCACTGAAGTGATCAAGGATGGCGAAGGCACGACCGTCGTCGTCGGCATGTCCGGCGGCGTCGATTCGTCGGTGGCTGCGCTGCGCCTGCAGCAACGGGGCTATCGCGTGATCGGACTGTTCATGAAGAACTGGGAGGACGATGACGACGACGAATACTGCTCGACCCGCGAAGACCTGGTGGACGTGGCGTCGGTCTGCGACCGTCTCGGCATCGATCTCGAGGTCGTCAATTTTTCGGCCGAGTACAAGGAGCGCGTATTTGCCGACTTCCTGCGCGAATACGAGGCGGGGCGTACGCCCAACCCGGACATCCTGTGCAATTCGGAGATCAAGTTCCGTTGCTTTCTCGACCACGCGCTGACGCTGGGCGCCGAGCGCATCGCGACCGGCCACTATGCCCAGGTCCGTCTGTGGAACAATGACGGTCGCTCGGAATTCCAGTTGCTGAAGGCCGAGGACGGCACCAAGGACCAGAGCTATTTCCTGTATCGCCTGAACCAGCAGCAACTCGCGAAGACCCTGTTCCCGCTGGGCGATCTGTACAAGCGCGATGTACGACGGATCGCCGAACAGGCGGGGCTGCACGTCCATGACAAGAAGGATTCGACCGGCATCTGCTTCATCGGCGAGCGACCCTTCCGCGAGTTCCTGCGACGCTACCTGCCGGCCCGGCCGGGGGAGATCCGGACGCTCGACGGCCATCGCGTGATTGGCGAGCATCAGGGCCTGATGTATCACACCATCGGCCAGCGCAAGGGCCTGTTGATCGGTGGCATCAAGGGCTGCCAGGACGAGGCCGGCGAACACGAGGCCTGGTACGTCGCTGCCAAGGACGTCGCCGCCAACGTGCTCTACGTCGTGCAGGGCCACGACCATCCGGCGCTCCTGAAGCATCGCGTGAGGGCCACCGAACTGTCCTGGATTGCCGGCCGCGCGCCCCGCACCCACTGGGTATACACCGCCAAGCCGCGCTACCGGACGCCCGACATGCCCTGCGAGATCGACGCGCTCGACGGCGACGTCGCCGAGATCGCCTTCGCCGAGGCGCAGTGGGCGCTGACGCCGGGGCAGAGCGTCGTCGTGTACGAATCGCGCGTGTGCCTCGGAGGTGGCGTCATCGCGGCATGACCGCGTGCCGCCGGTCGCGGCCGTCGAACTGCGTGCGTCGGCGACGGTCCCAGTTCTGCCGCGGTTTCGCGGCATGCTCAGGAGACGATGATGGGAGAGCACACCCGCATGCACGACGGTATCGCCGGCGCTCTGATCCTGCTCGGATCATTGCTCGCGGCGTTCGTCCACCCCTACTGGATCCTGTTGCCGGGCATCATCGGCGCGTTGATGGTCCAGAGCGCGTTCACAGGTTTCTGCCCGGTCTATTACACGCTCGCGAAGCTCGACCGGAAGCACGGTTCGGATCTCACCGGTCACGCCCACTGAGACCGGATCTGCGGCTCCGCCAGGGGCCGATGCCGTTGCTGGCAGGCCGCAGCCTGGGCGCGGATTTGTAAGCGCAGGCATTGCGCCTGCCCGCCCTCGGCAGGCGGAATCGCCTGAATTGGCCGCTGATTGACGCGGTGCAGCAGCATCGTGTCTCGGGGGCGAATTTACCTTCGGTAACACCCCGTGTCGGTTTCCAGGTGCCCGCGCCGGGACAATCGAGCCATCGAAACACGCGGGGAAATGCCATGTTGAGCAAGTTTCTGACGGGTTTGGCGCTGGTCGCCGTGGCCCAGGCGCCGGCCATCGCCGGCGGTGACGCGGGCAGCGCACTCGGCGGTGGCCTGGGCGCTGCGGCTGGTGCAGTGATCGGAAATGCGGTCGGTGGCCGCGATGGCGCGGTTCTCGGAGGTGCCGTCGGCGGCGCAATGGGCGGCGCGGTCGGCAGCGAGCGGCGAGGACGGACCAGTGCGATGGTCGGTGGCGCCCTGGGCGGTGCCGCCGGCACGGCGGTCGGCCAGTCGGCCGGCGGTCAAAGCGGCGGTCTGCTCGGCGCCGGCATCGGTGGCGCGCTGGGTGCGGCCCTCGGCAAGGACATCGGCTCGGACGGTGGCGGCCACGACCGTGCGCGGCGTGAGCAGTCGCGCGAAGTGGTGGTCTACCGCAGCGACGTCGAGCGCCGCTACGGCCGCAAGCATCGCGACAAGCATGAACATCGCGGCCACGGTCGCGGCCACGACCGCCATCACGACTGATCCGGTCCGGGCGTCCAAGCCCGGCGTCGATCAGCCCTGCAATTCGCGGGGGATCGGGAAGTAGACCTTTTCGGGGACACCGTCGAGCGGTCGTACCGAACGGGCGCCGAGGCTGCCGAGGCGCTCGATCACCTGGTCCACCAGCACCTCCGGCGCCGACGCGCCGGCGGTGACGCCGACCCGGCGAACGCCTTCGAGCCACACCGGGTCAATGCCATCTGCATTGTCGACGAGGTAGGCGGGCACCTGACGCAAGGCCGCCACTTCTCGCAGACGGTTCGAGTTGGAGCTGTTCTTCGAGCCCACGACGAGTACAAGGTCGACTTTTTCGCTCATGAGCTTGACCGCATCCTGCCGGTTCTGGGTGGCATAGCAGATATCGTCCTTCTTCGGCCCGATGATTCCGGGAAAGCGTTGCTTGAGGGCGTCGACGATCGACGCTGCGTCGTCCACCGAAAGGGTGGTCTGGGTCACATAGGCGAGCTTGTCCGGGTCCGCGACCTCGAGGCTGTCGACGTCTTCGACACTTTCGACCAACAGGATGCCATCATCGACCTGGCCCATGGTGCCCTCGACTTCCGGATGGCCGCGATGGCCGATCATGACGATTTCGCGGCCCTGGGCGCGCATCCGCGCGACCTCGAGATGGACCTTGGTGACCAGCGGGCAGGTCGCGTCGAATACCGTCAGACCCCGTGATTCGGCTTCGTCGCGGACCGCGCGAGCGACGCCGTGGGCGCTGAAGATGACCGTGCTTCCGGCTGGCACCTCGTCCAGCTCCTCGACGAAGACCGCGCCCTTGTCGCGCAGCGAACCGACCACGAACTTGTTGTGAACCACTTCGTGTCGCACGTAGATCGGCGGCCCGAAGCGCTTCAACGCGGTCTCGACGATTTCGATCGCCCGCTCGACACCCGCGCAGAAACCGCGCGGGTTGGCGAGCAGCACTTCCTTGTCACTCATTGTGTTCTCTCGATGTTGCCGGCAGATGTCACAGGATGCCGATGATCTCGACCTCGAAGGCGATCGTCTTGCCGGCCAGCGGGTGGTTGAAGTCGATCACGGCGGTTTCGTCGTCTACCTCGCGCACCAGGCCCTGGTAGCGCGAGCCGTCCGGGGCGACGAATTCCATCACGCTCATCGCTTCGATCCTGTCCTCGGCCATGTGTTCGCGACGCACCCGCTCGATCAGTTCCGGCTTGTAGTCGCCGAAGGCCTGTGGCGGGGCGAGGGTGAAGCGCTCGCGCCGGCCGACGTCGAGGCCGGTCAGGCAGGCTTCCAGGGCAGGCATCATCTCGCCGGCGC
>JAGRFY010000060.1 GCA_020445765.1 Rhodocyclaceae bacterium
CAGGTGGGTAGCTGCGGGAGCCCTGATTGGTTCCCTCAGTGACTGCGCAGTCCGGGGCTTTTGAACGTATGGTTTTAGCATATGCGTGAGTGGTGCGACTTCTGGTTCCGCGGCCACCTCTGGCCACCCACGAAAGCAATGTTGCTGCGCATGATTATTGCCTCGCCAGGCAAGAGCGAGATCAATGGAGAGGCTAATTTCGAACATGCAAAGCAACAATAATGGCGGAGCTGCCGCGTTCTTGGCGATGGCCGCATTCCTGATGGCAATTAAGCAGTACTTTAGTCCGTCTGATTTCTCTTCCGGCGGGATCGTTTTTGGTTTGTTTGGCGCTATTCAGAAGACGGGAGGAGGCTTGGGGGTGCCACTATTTTTTTCTGGCGTTGGAATCCTTGCCGGATTGATTTGGATTATTGACAAGACAAAGAATTGAACGCGTACGTTTTGTTTACTCGTGGTGGAATTGTTGCTGCCGACTCGCACCGAGCAACTAAAGCAATTGTGGATCGCGCAACTGAGAGCATCATCTCTTCAAGGCCGCTGTCGTAGGAGTGAAATACGCGGGGGCAGTTGCCGAAGCGTACGATATTGCATTGGGCATTGAGGATTGGAGTAAGAGAGGTTGTGTGTCAGACCTTACAATCCAGCAATGAGAATTGCCTTGGCGTACGAGTTGCCGATGCGGCGAAAATTCGATCGGCGGCCCTTCCCGATACTTGCCGTTGAGCTTCGAAAGAGGCGAGCGGCAGGTCAGGGTGTCGAATTCGGTCGTTTGGGAATGGTGGTAAATCCGCATGAATCTATCCGGCAATTTTGCGCCTATCAATGAAAATTGATCGCGCGCCACTCATCTTGCTGGCTAGCGTTGGTGGCTTTGCAGTTTCGTTTATTCCATGGCCATGGATTCCACAGTTCACCCGGGATGCGTGGAATTATTTGTACGTCGTCTCTGTGATCCTGGTGATCCTGTATTCACTCGCGGCAGTTGGCATTAACTTGCGAAGACGTTTCCGCCGATTTTTGATTCTCACGCTCGCTGCGATGATTGTAGTGGTCGCGGCGCCCATCAGTGTGATCGCGTTTTTGGCGTACCGACCGGCTGACCGAATCTCTGAAATTTCAAGTGATGGTGGTTTCTACCGGCTATATAGATTCAAGTGCGAGTTGTTGTGCCCGACGCGCCTTGAACTAAGACGAGAACTGGAGTTCATGTCACTTGTGAAAATCGTAAGACCGATTTGGTCGGGAGATCACGAAGTGGCCGAACTGCGCGCATCTCGAACCGGTGAAATCGAGGTGGTCGTCGGACATAGGCTGCTCTACCGGGTCCGCGATTAGCGCCGGTTGTTGCCGGCGGCGCAAATCCGCAGAAATATGGCGGCGAAAAAGGCATGGTCAGCATGGCTGTAAGCGCCCAAGTGCTTCGCTTACAGCCATGCGACAGTTTGCTCAAAGCCTTGCCGCGTCAAGGGTTAGCTTCGCCGGGCTTTCGCCCGCCCTTGACCCGGCGGATCCACGGCAAATGTCGTGCCCGAATTTTCCGCGCCGCCGGATTTGTGCGGAAATCAGTCGCCGCTGACACCGGTTCAGCGTGCATCTTTGAATGCGCCGCGGCCGCCATGGATTGCTCGGGTCCGGGGAGCTTTTTGCTGTACGGCCCCAGTCGTCGAATGGCAGCTTGCCGCAAGTTCGACGGGCGGCTTCGGGTCGAGTGGCGACCGACGGCTCCTCAGATTCGTCGCCGGAAAGCTGACGTTCAAGGTTCGCTTCCGGATACCTGCCGCTCGCCGATGAGTTGATTCGACCCCAAGCGGCCATCCATGCTCCCATGAAGCCGCCGTTCCTGCAGACTGGGTCTCAGCGAGTTTCGCTGCCGTGAAGCCGCCGTTCATGAGCTCGCGCATCCACCAGTAGCCACCCGCTGGATGGAAAGGCAGTGGATAGCGAAATTCCATAGTGAATTCTTACCAATATGGACTAGGCTTAAGCGCGGCGTGTCAATGCGACAACAGGAGGAGTCTTTTCTTGGAGGAGAGCGGTTCTTGTTGCAGCAAGCAATGGCGACAAGACCTAGATTTTTTGGATAAATACAAAACGGGAGGGCTCAATGTTCAAGCTCAGCGCAAATATGTTTAATGGTTTGCTTGCGGGAATTTTGGCCTCGTTAGCCACAAGCGCGGCAGCACAGGAAATGCCGAAGCAGTTCGAATTTTCTGTGACTTACCATGCGGTAGTCACCAGCGATATGGTCACCCTTGCTGAGAAGGACTTCGCAGGCAGCTTCCATGGGAAATTTATCGCCACCAACGATTCCGGTGGGGTTTTCATGCACAACATGTTCGGAAACTGCTCGTACGCCGTTGTCCGTGCGAAAGGGGTGCTGGAGATGAGCGGCGGATGTACTTACACAGACAAGGATGGCGATCAACTCTACGAAACCTTCAAGATCCCCCCCGGTGGCAGCGGCGAAATCGCATTCGTTGGTGGCACCGGGAAGTTCGCAGGCATTGAGTGCGCGGGTAAGTTCGAGACCGTGGCGCGCAGCCAAGATCGTTCGATGGCGATTGGCAAGAAGAACGGATCCTGCAAACGCCCATAAGGTGTTGTTACGGCTGACGGCATCTAGAAGGAGCAGTTTGCTAACGCGTGTTCCCGTTAGCGCACTCCGAGTGCGGGCCGTTCTTCCGAACGGCTCGCGTACGCATTTGCCATAGTTGCTCTTCCTAGGGCGTGAGAGACCGTAGGGTTCCAATTCCACTCGGCGACTCTTTAGGTTCATCGCCTGAAAGCTGCCGTTCGAGGTTCGCTCCCCGTAAGCTGACGCTGGCCGGTGAGTGGATTCGACCCAGTGGAGCCGGTCAGAAATCCGAAAAGCTGTCGTTCAACGGTCAGGGTTTATCCCTCGCGTCACCGAGTTCCGCCCTTGGCGCGAGCGGTGCCGCGAGGGATAAGCCTTGTTGTGTTGGCTCCGACCGAAAACTGACCATCTGAGAGGGTGTGCACCGACTGAAAATTGACCAGGGTGTTTAACCTGCCTGCCTCATTTTGAGGCGGGGTGTTTGAGGTGATCACCATGGAAATGTTAGGCAAGGTGAGGAGGCTGTTCCTGCGGGATAGCCTGAGGGTTTCGGAAATTTCTCGGCGGACGGGCCTGTCGCGAAACACCATCAAGAAGTGGCTGAGGGAGGACGGTCCGGTTGAGCCGCGCTACCGGCGCGAGCCACATCCGGGCAAGCTCACGCCGCTTCATTCCTACCTGCTGCAAGCACTCGAAGCGGATCGGGGCGGCCGAAACGCGAGCGCCGGACGGCGAAGGCGCTGCTGGTCGAGCTGAAATCGCAAGGCTATGGCGGCGGCTATTCGATCCTGAACGACTTCATCCGCCGTTGGCGCGATCAGAAGTCGGCCAACGCGCCGACACGCGCCTTCGTGCCGCTGAAGTTCGAACTGGGCGAAGCCTTCCAGTTCGACTGGAGCGAGGAACGGCTGGTGATCGGCGGCGTGTGGCGTCGGCTGATGGTCGCGCACTTGAAGCTGTGCGCAAGCCGCGCTTTCGTGCTGGTCGCCTATCCGAGCCAGGAGCACGAGATGCTGTTCGACGCCCATACCCGCAGCTTTGCGGCGCTGGGTGGCATCCCCCGGCGCGGCATCTATGACAACATGAAGACCGCGGTCGACAAGGTCAGGAAGGGCAAGGGCCGCGTCGTCAATGCACGCTTCTCGGCGCTGTGCGCCCACTACCTGTTCGAGCCGGACTTCTGCAATGTCGCTTCGGGCTGGGAGAAAGGCGTCGTGGAGAAGAACGTCCAGGACAGTCGGCGGCGGATCTGGCTGGAAGCCGGCAAGCTGCGGTTCAGCAGCTTTGCCGAACTGAACGACTGGCTACTCCGACGCTGCCAGGCCCTGTGGCAGGAGTTGAAGCACCCCGAGTACGAGCTGACGATCGCGGAGATGCTCGAGCACGAACAGCCGCAGCTGATGCCGATGATCGCCCCGTTCGACGGCTACGTCGAAGAGACCGGGCGGGTCTCCAGCACCTGTCTGGTGAGCGCGGCCCGCAATCCTTACTCCGTGCCCTGCGAACTGGCAGGCCGGCTGATCAGCAAGCGCTTCTACCCCGAGCACATCGATGTCGTCTTCGACGATCGTTTGGTGGCGAGCCATGGGCGCCTGTTCGATCGCGGCCAGACGCGTTATGACTGGCTGCACTACCTGCCGCTGGTCGAGAGAAAGCCCGGCGTACTCAGAAACGGCGCGCCATTCGCCCAGATGCCCACGCCGTTCGTTCGCCTGCAGCGTCTGCTGTTGCGCCGAGATGGCGGCGACCGAGTGATGAGCCGGGTGCTGGCGATGATTCCGAAGGTCGGGCTCGATGCGGTACAGGTCGCCGTCGAACTGATGCTCGAATCGGGCCAGATCAGTGTCGAGCACGTGCTCAACGTGATCAACCGGCTGCAGCAGGCGCCGACGCCGCAAAGTGTGGAGACTGCGCTGTCGATCAAGACTGCGCCGACAGCCGATACCGGGCGCTACGACCGGCTGCGCAGGAAGGAGACCGGCCATGCGTGATCTCGTCACCGAACTGAAGGCGCTGCGCCTATACGGCATGGCAACGGCCTGGGGAGAATGGGCGGCGCGGGACGAAGCCGACCTATCGCACAGCCGACAGTGCCTCGAACAGTTGCTCGAAGCGGAACGCACGGACCGTGCGATGCGTTCGGTCCGCTACCAGATGCACGCCGCGCGCTTCCCCGTGCACCGCGATCTGGCCGGATTCGACTTCGCCCAGTCGCCGGTGGAGCGCAAGCTGATCCTTGAACTGGCCGACTGCCACTTCACCGACGAGGTCCACAACGTCGTGTTCATCGGTGGGCCTGGCACGGGCAAGTCGCACCTGGCCACGGCGATTGGTGTCTCGGGCATCACCCGCCACGGCCGGCGCGTGCGCTTCCATTCCACGGTCGATCTGGTCAACGCGCTCGAACAGGAGAAGGCCGCGGGACGGGCCGGCAGGATGGCCCAGACGCTCAAGAACATCGATCTGCTGATCCTGGACGAACTGGGCTACCTGCCGTTCAGTCAGGCCGGCGGCGCGCTGCTCTTCCATCTGCTCTCCAAGCTCTACGAACACACCAGCGTGATGATTACGACCAACTTGACGTTCGGCGAATGGGCCAGCGTATTTGTCGATGCCAAGATGACCACGGCGCTGCTCGACCGCCTCACCCACCACTGTCACATCGTCGAGACCGGGAACGACTCCTACCGCTTCCAGCACAGTACGGGAGTCGCCAAGGCGCGGATCCGTTCCCGCGAGAGCGCCCGGCACGAGCCCGTACCCGGGTAAGCTCGCCGTCGCCGTGTCCGCCGCTTCGGGCTACGCCCTTCGCGGCGGACACGACGACTTCCATCCAACGTCAGCCGCAGAAAAGGAGGATCCACAGGCCGCAAAGCGATAAACTTATCCACAGCTGCCTTCATGACAAGCAGCTATCGCCCCTGGTCAGAATTCAATCGGCACCCCTGGTCAAATTTGGATCGGCGCGGACAGGCCGGGCGACTGGTGCGGCTCGACGTGCAGGGTACGCCGGTGCTGCACAAATGGAACGTCGTCGTGCGCAGCGACCTCGCTGTTACGCCCGCCGTGCCGACCCTGTTCGACTTCCTGTGCGACAACGGCGCCTCGCTGGTGCGCGGCATGGTGGGGAACGCGCTGGCCGTTTGAGGCGACTGCCTTGCTGCGATGCGGTGGGTCATCGACTTCGTAAGGAAACTGTTCGGCGCCTGTTCCCGTGCGGCATCACCGTCTATGGTTTTGGCATCAAGACCATGAATTGGTCATGGTCTTGATGCCATGCCATTCTGTGGAGAACCCACCATGGTCCCGTTCCTCCTCCGTTGCGCGTTTCTCCCCCTGTGCCTGTTGCTTGCGCCGGCCGCGTTCGCGGCACGCTATGCGGTCTCGAGCCAGATCTTCAGCCCTCCGCCGTCCAGCTACGATGCCGTGGCGATCGGCCCGGGCGGGCTGTACGCAACCTTTTCGTCGTTCACTCCGTCCGGCGGGTTCGGCAAATTGTGGCGCTACGAGGAGCCCCTGGAGGGCGGGGGTTACCAGGTCGTGCCGACGTCCTTCGGGCCGACGGGTGCGGTCGTCGGCTACACGGTAGAGGACTACTATGCCCACCCCTGGCGCGGCTTCGTGGAGGAGGACGGCAAGAGGACGGCGATCCTCGGCGCCGGCTATCAGAGTGTCGCGCCCGCCGCAATCAATCGCTCGGGCACGGTCGTCGGCACCGCCTACGACGACTATGGCGCAGTCCGGCATCCCTTCGTCTGGCAAGCCGGCAGCTTTTCGATTCTCGAGTCCGGTCCGTTCGCCGCGGGGCAGGCCGACGCGATCAACGACGCCGGTCTGATCGTCGGACGGCTCGATGGCCACGTCGTCACCTGGCAGGACCAGATGCTGCAAACCTATCCGGACGACATCGCCGGCCTGGCCTCCGGGCCCATGATGTTGAACCAGCGCGGCACCATTGTCGGTAACGGCAGCGTCGAAATCGGCGGGTCGCGCATTGCGCGACCCTTCGTTTGGCAGGAAGGCGTTCCCACCTTCCTGCAGGCGCTGACGCCGCAAGCCA
Organism: Rhodocyclaceae bacterium; assembly: GCA_020445765.1. Taxonomy (GTDB): domain Bacteria; phylum Pseudomonadota; class Gammaproteobacteria; order Burkholderiales; family Rhodocyclaceae; genus Cognatazoarcus. The sequence goes on from JAGRFY010000060.1 coordinate 6,639, forward strand.
ATGCCGGCGCCTGCGGCATCAACGGCGCGGGCCTGATCGTCGGCAGCTCGGATCGGCGCGCGGTGGCCTGGGAGAACGGCATGCTGGTGGATCTCAATGCGGTGACCGCACTGCCGGCCGGTACCACGCTCACCGGGGCTGCGGATGTCAATGACGAGGGCCAGATCCTGGTCGCGACCTTCGATGCGTCCACTTCCATGCGCGGCATCGCCATCCTCTCGCCGGTGCCCGAGCCTGGCACGGAAGCCCTGACGCTCGCCGGCCTGATGGCGATCGCGCTGCGACTGCGTCGCCGGCAGGTCTGAGCCGATCCGTGGCGGTGTCCGCCGGCAATCATGGCCGCAATTCGCCTCCGGACGGGACTCGCCGCCGTGCTTCCGTCCGGCCGGATCCGCTTCGCCGCACCGGCAGCCCAGTTGTAGATTCTTCACATTCGACTCGCCCATCGGCCCGGCGTTGGCTGACCGGGCCCGGTGCGCCGAAGCCTGCGGCAAGAACGACAACAGGAGACCCGCGATGATCATTCGCAGCCCGTCGGCCCGGTGCCGAATCCGGACCTGTCCTGGCCGGCGTATCTCGAACAATGCATCGAGGCCCATCGGAATGCGCGGGATCATCAAATGCGCAGAAATGCGCAGGCTCAGGTCTCGTCTGACATCCTGACGGCGGTGGTCCTATCTCACGCGGTACATGGTGCATGACTCGCTTGCCGCCCGCCCGTCTTGTGCGCAGGTGTCGGCTACATTGCAGGCGTCCAATTGGCACAGGCCGGCCGCCAGCAATGGCCGGGTCGCTTCGGTAGGCGGCCCGGCAGCTTTCGGAGTGGAGAAGCCGCTCCAGTGGCAGGTCTCTGCGATCCCTGACCGGCAGGAGATGGCCGGCTCGGGCCCGCTGGGCGTTCAAGTTCGTCGCCGTAAGCCGGCCGTTCAAGCGGATAGGGCCGGTCCCGAGTCCTGAAATCGAAATGTAAGCTCGACCGTCGGCAAGTGGCCGGACTGAGACCACCGGAAGGCGACGCCCAACGTCCTGAGCGTTCGGGATGCTGCCTGTCATCCGCAAGAAGCGGTGTGAGCGGGTGAGCGAGGGCTTGGCGTGTCGGCCGCCCAGCCGAGGCAGCCATCCTTCGCGGACCAAGTGGCGGACCAACACACCGACGGCGTCGTCCGGATGATGGCACGCCTCCGCCTGCGCGGCGTCCGGCCTGCCGCAGCACCGCACGGAGGGTCGAAAGGAAGGAGCGCGATCCTCGCAACGGAGGGCAACAGTTTCTCAGACACGCGCCGATAAGCGTCAATCCGCCAGCAGCAGCCCGATGGGCGCGGTCGCCACACGCGCAATCCTGCACGTCGCTGTCCAGCTGCCGCAGGCGGAAGAAAGATGCTCGCGACTCTTCCAGAACCGTTCATTGGCAAAAGGGCATTCAGCATGAGACTGAACTCCGTGTGTCACCTTCGGCGATCCCTGGTATTCCTGCTGTCGTGTGCAGGAGTTTCGATATGGGGGCTCGCCGAAGCCGCCGACGTGGTGATTTCAAACGGGGGTACCCTCGGCGGCACCAGCGTCATGGGCTTCGACATGGGGCAGTCGTTCACTGCCACCAAGACGGGCCGTATCACCTCGATCGAAGTCGCAGCGTCGAACAACGTGTCCGGCACAGCGACGCTGACGATATACGCGGGCGCCGGCAGTGGTGGCACCGTGCTGTACACCAAGTCGGGCATCGATTTTTCGGGGGTGGCCGCCATTGTCGATCCCAATGTGTACGGCTACACCGCCATTTCGGTGGATTCGGAAGTCAACATCACGAGCGGCAATGTCTACACCTTCCGCCTCAGCCCCAAGACGGCGATCGACATCGCTTACGTGAACTCCAACAACTACGCCGGAGGTGCGCTGTTCTCGGTCGATCTCGGCGGCTTCCAGAACGGCAACGACATCCCGTTCAAGGTGACCCAGAGCGACCCGCTGTACGATAGCGACGGCAACCTGACCGCCGGGCCGGGCGCCGAGACCACTTTGCTCGCCTCGACCGTGGACACGGTCGGCGAAGCGATCGACCTGATGGATTTCACGATCACCGATGGCGGTGGCGGCGACGCCCGCTCGCTGACCGCTTCGCAGATTGTCCTGCATCTCGGCGGAACCAGTTCCAACACCGAACGTTCGCAGATTGCCTGGCGCTTGAACGGGCCCGATGTGTCCAACGTGACCGGCGTCTACAACAGCGGCAGCCAAACCGTCACCTTCTCCGGCCTGTCCATCGACGTGGCCGACGGCGGGAACGAGACCTACACCGTCAACGCCTACTTCAACAGCACGAGCAACCTGACCGACGGCCACACGGTGACGCTCAGCGTCGATGGCGATACCGACGTCACGGTGGGGACCAGCACGTCGCATTTCGGCGCGACGACCGCCGTCAGCAACGGTTCGGGCGCGGCCATCGGCGTGGTCGCGACCCAGCTTGTGTTCAAGACCCAGCCGGCCGGTTCGGTTTCCGGGGCAGCCCTGACGACCCAGCCTGCGGTGGCAGCGACCGATGCGTTCGGCAACACCGACATCGATTTCACCGGCAATGTCACGGTCACGGAAGCCAGCCCCGGCGCGCTGTCGGGAACCAACAACCAGGCCGCCGTCGGCGGTACGGCGACGTTCTCCAACCTGGCCTACACGGCGACGGCCGACCAGGAATCCTTTACTTTGACAGCCAGTTCCGCAGGACTCACCGACGGCGCGGCCAATGCGGTGACCAGCGACGTCGTCGCAACCAAGTTGCTGTTCACCACGCAGCCCGCGCCCACCAGCCTGACCAGCGGTAGCGCGACGAGCTTCGCCACGGTGCCGGTGGTGAAGGCGGTGAACGCCGGCGATGTCGTGGACACCGGCTACTCGACCGCCGTCGTACTCGGGGTGACCGATCCGGCCGACAGCATCGTCGACGGTACGGTCAACAACCTGAGTGGTACCGGCGATACGGACGGATCGGGTGTCACCGTCACTCTTTCGCCCGCCTCCGGCGTCGCCACCTTCACGGGACTCGGCATTCAATACACCAACGGCGGCGCCAGCGACACCATTGCGCTGCATGCGACGTCGGGGGGGCTCACGGCTGCCAACAGCGCCAGCCTCACGGTCGTGCTGCCATTGCCCACCCTCAGCAGCGCCACCTACGACGCCGCCACCGGCGTCCTGGCCGTGACGGCGGCGAACATGACCGGCGGTGACACCATTTCGGTGAGCAAGCTGACCCTTACCGGCGAGGGCGGCATTCCCTACGCGCTCACTTCGGCCGACGTCACCGCCAGCAGCGCCACCAGCTTCAGCGTGACGCTGAATTCAACGGACAAGGAAGCGGTGAATCGGATCCTCAACAAGAACGGAACGGCATCGACCGGGGCCACTGCCTACAATCTGGCCGCGGCAGATGACTGGGACGCCAATTCCACCTCCGGCGACAGCAGCGACCCGAGCAACGGCGTCACGGTCAGCAATGTGGCGCAGCCGACCATCACCAGCGCTACCTACGATGCCGCCACCGGCGTCCTGGCGGTCACCGGGACGGGCTTGCTGAGTGCTGCCGGATCCGCCAACGACATCGTCGCCACCAAGTTCTCCCTCTTCGGCCAGGGCGCCGGTGCCTATACCCTGACCGACACCGCGAATGTCGATATCGACAGCAGCACCGCCTTCACCATGAGCCTGAGCGCGACGGACCAGGCGGGGGTCAATGCCGTGCTGGACAAGAACGGCACTGCTTCCCAGGACAACACCCCCTACAACCTGATTGCAGCCGAGGACTGGGCTGCCGGCGCCGACCCGAGCGTCAACGTGGCGGACACCAGCGGCAACGGCATTACCGTGAGCAACGCGACCGACAACGACGGGGTGCCGAATGCCGTCGAAGACGGCGTAGCCAATCCCAGTGGTGGCGGCAGTGGTGACGGCAACGGCGACGGCATCCAGGACAGCCTGCAGGGGCACGTCGCCTCTCTGCCGGCTGCGGTCGGTGGTGCCGTCGTGACCCTCGCCACCCGCGACGCCAGCGTGCCGCTCGCCGGCGTCACGGCGCTGCCGGCGCCGAACGATCCGCCGCCGGGCGTCAGTTTCCCGTTCGGCATGTTCAGCTTCACGATCACCGGCGTCGGTGCCGGCGCGACCGAGAACGTCCAGCTTTTCGTGCCGTACAACCCGGCGATCAACGGCTACTGGAAGAAGAACAATGCCAATGCCTGGGTGAATATCGCCACCAGCATCACCCGGGTCGGCAACAAGACCCGCATTGTCTTCCCGCTGACCGAGGGCGGCCCGTTCGACAGCGACGGCAACCCGGCGACGATCACCGACCCGGGCGGCCCAGGCGCCCTCGGCTTGACGACGCCGGTTCCGACCCTCTCCGAGTGGGGCATGATCCTGCTGTCGGGCCTGATGGCGCTGGGCGCGGTGCTGTCGAATCGGCGGCAGCCAGGGGCGTCGCGCGTCGGTGCGGGCGGCCACTGAGTCCTTGGTTCGGGGCGGGCGGCTGCACGCATCGTGTGTCCGCCCGCCGAACCGAAGCGGTCCACGGTATCGCGGGGGAAAGGGCCAGCGGTCGGGTCTTGAAACGACATGTCCATGGCATTCGGAACGACTGCGGTCTCACCTTCCTGACAACTCACTGGCCGGTATCTGGTGCGGCTCCGGCACTTGACTTCGTGGGCTGCTCGCCATCAGTGGCCACGATGGCGGCCACCCTATCTGCTTGAGCAGTCGCTTTTCTCCATTCCGTGCGTCGTAACGCCGCGACCGGAGTATCCCGGCCATCTACGGCGGCACGATTGCCCTGATCGGCAACCATGCGCGTGCCAGACCCGTTGCGCTGTCGCGGCCGATCTCGGAGGCATTCCAGGTCGTCATCGCGTTGGCCTTCGCACCGATCATCGGGGTCGCGATGATCGGAAAGAGGGCCAACCCGTTGTACAGCAATCGGTGGTCGCTGCGCTGGGCGGACAACGAGGCCTGAATGGATGTGCTCCGGGATTCGCCATCGCCTCCGATCGGCGGGCCTTTCGCGCGCGCATGCGGGCTCGCGTTGCCGCCCCGGCCTTACTTCATCGTCTGGATGAAGCTGTCCGCCTCGGCGATGGCCTTGTTCATGTCCTCGATCAGCCGATCGACCTTGCCGCCGATGTTGCCCACCTCGCTCTTCAGCGCCGCCACGGCGCGGGCGTTGAGGTTGTGCTTGAGGAACAGCACCTGGTCTTCGAACACGCTCAGCACCGGGTCGATGCGGCTGCGTGCGTTCTTCATCGTGGCGATCATGCTGCCGTAGCGGCGTTTGGTGTCCTCGAGCTTCTGCTCGCTGGCGCGGCGCAGGCTGGCATTCGAATACTGGTCCAGCTCGTCGCGCCATTCATCGAACAGGTCGCCGGCGACTCGCTCGATCGCGGCGATGCGACGGTCGACTTCGTCGACGCTGTCGCGGGTGTCCTCGACCTTGGCGTTGAGGCGCTTGTAGGTGGCCTCCAGATCGCCGCCGTCGAACTGGACCAGTCCGGAGAACTGTTCGTAGGCCGATGCGATTTCCTGCTTGGCCTCGAGTTGCGCGTCCTGCGCGTCCTCGACCCGGTCCACCAGGATGTCGCGCTTGTAGACGCCGACCTTCTCGAGCGCGGAGTACTTGACCGAGGTGCAGCCGGCGGCCAGCACGAGGGCGGAGAGCAGAATCGTCAGTCTGTGGAACATGGCTGATGTGCATCGGATGTGTGGGAACCCCCGGCAGTATACGGCAGCGTCGCGGGCGGGGATCGACCGTGCGCCGCTGGCCGCCTCCCTGCCGCCGGCTGAGCCCGTCCAACCTGCCTGCTTGCGGCGGCGCGGATGCGCAAACTCACTGCTGTCGATACGCATTGCCGCCAGCGCCCAACCGAACGATCGGGATGTCGAGGTGGTGCATCAGCTCGCGCACCACGAGCAAGGCGGCGACGAAGCGCGGGTCGTCGGGCAGGCCTTCGGCGGCGGCGGGCCGTCCCATCGCCACGGCGGCCTGGCGCGAGAATACCTGCTCGACCGCGTCCCGGCTGATCGCCGTGGCGTCATCCCCGATGCCTGCGGCACGGGCAATCGCGCGCAATTCGGGGCCGTCGCCGGCGATGTCGCTGCCAAGCACGCCGTTCGGCACGCGGGCGAGTTCGTCCTCGATGGCCATGATCGCATTCTCGATCGCGGCATCCAGCGGCAGGCGTGGCGTCAGGTGATCGCGGATCAGGCGATCGGTGCCGGGCGCGATCGACAACGGGGCATCGCCGGCGGCGCCGCCGACCAGTGCGGTGTCTTCGCCGCCGATGATCAGTTGCGCCGGCGGGCGCGGGGTCAGCAGCGACCGCTGCCACGCCAGCAAGTCGTCCGCCATCTGAGGGGAGACGGCGTGGCCGCCCGCATACAGGCGAAGCTGATGGGCGACACCGAGCCGGTCGAGCCAGGCGTCGGCGCGCTCTGCCCAACTGACGGGCAGCGTGCCGTCGTCGCGGCCATGGGCGATCAGGCCCTGCAGTCGCGCCAGGCGCTCGGATGGTGCCAGCACCGCTTCCAGCTCGGGCAGGATGCGCCCGGACAGCACGGCGAAGCCGCGCACCCGCTCCGGCGCGCTCAAGGCGACGCTGGCGCTGAGGATGCCGCCCTGGCTGAAGCCGGCGATGATCGTGCGCTCCGGGGCGATGCCGTGCGCGGCCTGCAAGGCGTCGACGAAGCGAATCAGCATGAGGCGGCTGGCTTCCGCCTCGTCGGCCCGGATCTTCGGCCCATTCGACGTGAAGGCGACGTTGAACCACGCGTACTGCCCCGGACCCAGCGTCAACGGTCCGCGTGGCAGCACCACCAGGGTGTCGGGCGCGACGCCCGCCGCCAGCGCCGACAGGTTGGTTTCGTTGCCGCCTACGCCGTGCAGCAGGAGCAGCAAGGCGGTGGGCCGCCCGGACGCCGGCTGGCGTGCCTGGAAGGCGAGCTCGAACGACGATTCGGTGGCTTTTGTGATCGATGCATTGCTCATTTGATCCAACCCTTTGGTGAGTTTCCGTGTCGCCGTGCCCGGCGCGCCACGTCCCATTCGTGGGCCCGATGACCCGATGGCGTGCAGTCCTTGACTGAACTCTACCGAGCCAGAATTTCGAGATAAATGGGGTTTGCCGGCAAGGATTGTCCCGAGAGGAGCGACAATCGAGGCCGAAACGGCAAAGCCGGCGATCGGCCCGGTACTGGACCCGGCGCCACTGCGTCGATGCGGCGAAGCGGCTGCCCGCCTGGCGGCCGCTCACCGGCGTGCGACGGAGCCGCCGTGCGCTCGCGCCACGGTCCGTACCGGCGTCCGGTTCAACCTCCTTCGCCGTGACCCTCGCGCCGGTCGTTGTCCGCCCCTGGGGCCGGCACCAGCAGGTCGAAGCGGTCGGCCAGCGTGCCGTCGATCGCCTTGAAGCGGCACTGGGCGAGGTCGGGCCGCCCGTGCGGGTGGAAGGTGCAGAACAGTGCGCCTGCCCGAGCGCCCCGGTCGGCGGTGTAGGTCGCCGCCCACCAGTCACCGCCGCGCAGTTGCGGGCGCACGCTGTGGCCGCCGAGGCCGGTGACGAAGGCGACCGTGCGGCCGGGGCCGATCTGCAGTTCGCGGCCGGCCGCCACGAACGCCGGCGGATCGGCGAACCGGGTGATCACATGGGTGCGCGCATACGAGTGCTCGTGGGCGGTGGCGATGATCGCGCCGCCCTTGCGGCAGGCTTCGTACACCTCCCATCCGGCCTCGTCGCCCTTTTCGCCGAGCTGCATCGCCGCCTGGTTGAAGTGCCATGAACAGATCCGCCAGCGCGACGGCGAGCGGGCCAGCGTGGCGCGGATGAACTCGGCATGGTCCCGCCCGCGCTCGCCATACAGCACGCCGACCGCCGAGTTGATGAAGAGCAGGCCGTCGAAGACGCAGGCGGACTTGACGCCGAGGACCCCCTCACAGCGCGCCCGGCGCGACCGCCTTGCGCGCGCGCTGAGCAGTTGCTGGTAGCGGCGCCAGTCGTCGGCGTCATGATTGCCGAGTGACGCGAAGAACGGAAAATCCGGCCCGAGAATTGCGCTGACCATGCTGTCGAAGGTCTCGGGGCTGCCGCGATAGCCGAGGTCGCCGCCGGAGATCACAAGGTCCGCGCCCTCGGCCTTGATCAGCCGCAGCACGGCCTCGCTGTCGCCGCCCACCCCCTGGTCGCCGATGAAGGCGACCTCGAGGCCCTGTCGCGTTTCGAGCGGCTGCGAACGCGCCGGCGTGTCGAAGTGCAATGGCGGCAGCGTCTCGATCGGAATGCGGGGTCCGCAGGCGGCGGCGGATGCGGCGAGCAGGAGCATGCCGAGCCGGTGCGACAGCGTGCGTGCGGGGCGTGGGGTCACGGGTTTCCTCCGATCGTCCGGGCTCGCGCCATCAGCCCGGCCAGTGCGAGGCCACAGAATATCGCGCCGGCATGAAAGGTGGCGGCTGCGCCGAGCGCGTCCCACAGCAGGCCCGCGACCAGGCTGGCGACCAGCATCGCGAGGCCGCTGACCAAGTTGAAGAAGCCGTAGGCCGTGCCGCGCAGGTCGGCGGGTGCGGCATGGGCGATCATGCTGGCCAGCAGGCCCTGGGTCATGCCCATGTGGACGCCCCACAGCGCCACCCCGGCGAGCAGCACGCCCCACTGCGTGCCGGCCGCCAGTACCAGGTCGGCGGCGATCAGCACGACCAGGCCGAGGGCCAGCAGCGTGTGATGGGAGATGCGGTCCGACAGCGCGCCGAAGGGGTAGGCCGACGCGGCGTAGATGCCGTTCATCGCCACCATCACCAGCGGCACCAGCGCCAGCGGGACGCCGGCCTGCTGGGCCCGCAGCACCAGGAAGGCTTCGCTGAAGCGCGCCAGCGTAAAGACCGCGCCGACACCCACCACCCACCAGTAGGCCGCACCGAGACGGGCCAGATTCGCCCGCGAAACCGGATTGCCGCGCCGGTGGCCCGACGCGCGCGGTGGCTCGCGTACGGCGAATACCAGCAGCGCGACGGCGAGCAGGCCCGGCACCACCGCCACCCAGAACACCGCGCGAAAGTCGTCCGCCCACAGCAGCATCAGGCCGACGGCCAGCAGCGGGCCGACGAAGGCGCCCACCGTGTCGAGCGACTGGCGCAACCCGAAGGCGGCGCCGCGCAGCGCAGGTGGGGCGATGTCGGCCACCAGGGCGTCGCGTGGTGCACCGCGGATGCCCTTGCCGACGCGGTCGAGCATGCGGGCGGTGAGCACCACGCCCATCGTCGACGCCAGCGCGAACAGGGGCTTGGTCAGGGCGCCCAGCGCATAGCCGGCCACCGCCAGGCCCTTGCGCCTGCCCCAGTAGTCGCTGAGCACGCCCGAGAACACCTTGACGACCAGGGCCGTGCATTCGGCCAGACCCTCGACCAGGCCGACCAGCAGAGCGCTCGCGCCGAGGGTCGTGACCATGAACAGCGGCAACAGGCTGTGGATCATCTCGGAGGAGATGTCCATCGACATGCTGACCAGCCCGAGCGCCCAGATGCCCGATGGAAGCCGTGCCGGCGACGACGTCGATGTCTTCATCCGCGGTTTGACCCTGCTGACGTGCGAGAAGTGCGCCGCCGCCTTACGACGCGGACGGAAGCGCGCGACAAGGCACCGGAGTTTGCCGAAGGCGGCGAGCATGCCACCGCGACCGTGCCGCGCCGCTGGCCTGGATCGATTCCCGTATTCCGCGGGATCGGGCGTGCCCGGTCTTCTCCCCACATGGACTTACAAATCCCGCTCGGGCCGTGGTGCACGCATCGGCGCCACCGCGCGTTGACGGCTTGGTACCGTCGAAGGAGATTGATCATGACTCGAATCCTCGTCGCGCTGTCGATTGCGACTCTGCTGGGCGGCTGCATCGTGCTGCCGCTGGATTACGGGCACCGGGGTGGCCACGGCCATCGGCACCACGACGGCTGGGGCGATCGCCATCACTCCGACGGCCATCATCGCGGCTGGGGCGATCGCGACAGGCGCTAGCGCCGCCCGTGGCCGTAAGGCCCGCCCTGCGGCAGCGTCCGGGGTCGCCGGCGGGCGCCGGCGGTTGCACCGGATTCAGTCGAGGCGATAGTGCTCGCCGCGCTGCGGGATGTCGATTGCGGTCCATCCCATCCGTTGCGACATCGCGTCGCGCAGCGCGGCGGACGCACCCGCCTCGCCATGGATGACGAAGGTGTGTCGTGGCGGTGCCTCGAACGCCGCCAGCCAGGCCAGCAGCGCCTCGCGATCGGCGTGGGCGGAGAGGCCGCCGATGGTGTGGATTCGCGCCCGGACCGCGATGCGCTCGCCGAACAGCGTGACCTGGCGCGCGCCATCGACCAGCCGCCGCCCGAGCGTGCCTGCCGCCTGGAAGCCGCAGATCACGATGCTGCACTCGCTGCGGCCGATGTTGTACTTGAGGTGATATCGAATCCGGCCGGCATCGCACATGCCGCTGGCCGAGATGATCACCAGCCCTGCGCGCTGCGAATTGAGCGCCATCGAGGCCTCGACGTCGGCCACGAAGCGCAGCCTGAAGCGGTCCCGATGGCTGCGCATCCAGGTCAGCAGATCGCGCGTCGGCTGGTCCCACAGCGCGTCGAAATCCATCGTCACCCCGGTCACCTCGGTGGCCATTGGCGAGTCTACGACGACGTGCAGCGGTGGTACCCGGCCGGCGCGCACCAGGGCCGCCAGGAAGAAGATCAGCTCCTGGGTGCGGCCGACCGCGAAAGCCGGAATGATGACGTTGCCGCCGCGCCGCCCGAGGGTCTCGTGCAGGGCCGCGGCCAGTTCCGCCTCGGTGTCGGCCAGGGGGCGGTGGGTGCGGTTGCCGTAGGTGGATTCGACACAGAGCACGTCGGCGTGCGTCACCGTCGCCGGGTCGCGCAGCACCGGTCGATCCGGCTGGCCGAGATCGCCGCTGAACACCAGCTGCCGCGAGCGTCCCGCCGACCCGTCGTCGACCGTGGCCTCGATGATGGCGGAGCCCAGGATGTGTCCCGCGTCGCGGAAGCGGCAGCGCACCCGCGGGTGGAGCGACAGGGTTTCGTCGTAGCGCACCGGCCGCAGCAGTGCGAGGCTCTGCTGGGCCTGGGCGACGGTATAGAGCATCGGCGCCGTCCGCAGCTGCTGGCGCCGCTTGCGATGGCTTTCCCGCGCGGCCCGCTCGGCTTCCTTCTCCTGGATGTGCGCCGAGTCCAGCAGCATCACCTCGAGCAGGCGGATGGTTGCCTCGGTGGCGTGGATCGGCCCGCGATAGCCGAGTGCGGCGAGTCGCGGCACCAGGCCGGAATGGTCGATGTGGGCATGGGTGAGCAGCACGAAGTCGATCTCGCCGAGGTCGAAGTCGAGCGCCTCGAGGTTCCTGCGGCCGGCGCCCCGGCCGCCCTGGAACATGCCGCAATCGACCAGGAAGGTGACGCCGTCGGCGCGCACGCGGGTGCATGACCCGGTGACCTCGCCGGCCGCGCCGAAGAACGTCAACTCCATGCCGAACTCCCGCGCCATCGACTGTACGGTGGTTGGCCGCGCCGCCAAGCCGCGCGGTATCCGCTCTGTGTGTAGTCGCGGCGGCCGCGACGCGCAATGCCTTCGTGGATCGAAGTTGACTTGGATGCGATCGACGCCGGCCCGGGCGTCGCCGGCGGCGCGAGCCGGCCTTGCCCCCACTTCGAAGGCGGCTGCCTCGGAACACTTTGCTCCCCAGGCCCGGAAAATGCCGCTAAGGTGACGACTCGCTGCGAACTCTGGCGGAGGGCGGTCGATGAGTGCGATCTTCATCAGTTATCGGCGCGAGGACACCGAGGGCCATGCCGGGCGTCTGTTCGAGGGCTTGCGGGCGCGTTTCGGCGACGATTCGGTGTTCATGGACGTCGTCGCGATCGAGCCCGGCGTCGACTTCCGGCAGGTGATCGACGCCAAGATCGCCAAGTGCGACGTCCTGCTGGCACTGATCGGGCGCCAGTGGCTGTCGGCCGGCGACGGCAGCGGCGTGCGGCGGATCGACGACGCGCAGGATTTCGTCCGGCTCGAGATCGCCGCGGCGCTGAAGCGCGGCATCCCGGTGATCCCGGTGCTGGTGCAGGGCGCGCGGATGCCTTCGGCCGAGCAGTTGCCGGACGATCTGTCCGATCTGGCCTTCCGCAATGCGGTCGAGCTGACCCACGCCCGTTGGGAGTCGGATCTCGGCGTGCTGGCCAAGGCCCTCGCGCGCCTCATTGCACCGGACACTGCGGACGCCGAAGCTGCCGCACCGCCGCCCGCCACCCGTGGCGGGGGCGGCATCAGGTGGGCGCTGGCCGGGCTGGCCGTGCTTGGCGTGGGTGTCGGCGCGCTGACGATGCTCGGTGGCGACGAGGCGGCCCCGCCGCCGGTCGATGAACCGGCTGCGACAGTGCCGGGCGCTGCCGGCGGTCACGTCGAGGTCGACGGCTCGACCGTCCGCCAGGTCGACTATGTCGGTCTGGCCGGCGAACCGAGCGGCTATTTCACGCAGATCGCGCCGGGCGAGTGGGCCGAGTTCGATGCCGGCAACCAGCGCAGTTTCGTGTTCAGCGAGGTCGGTCGGGACGACTGGTCGGTGTACCTGTTCGACGAAGGCCGCGGCGTCGATATCCAGCTCGATCTGCACACCCGCCAGATCGGCTACCGGATGGACGAGTCCCAGCCCTATACCGAACTGTATTCGATCACCGGCGCCCGGTGAGCGGCCGCCGGGCAGCCGGGCGAATGCCCTCCGGTGCGGGTCGAGGCCCGCGCCGCCGGTGCAGGCGCCCGTGCAGCCATCGCTTCGGCTGACGCCGCGCTTGCGCCGCGCGCAGTTGCAGGCGGCGGGGCCGGGGCGGATCGTCCGGTCCGTGCAGACCGATGGCGGCCGACCCGGCGCACTCAACTTTGCGGCTCATCCGCCGTAGCCGTACCGTGTGGCCGAGCCGGGTCGGGAAGGGGCCGGCGGCCGGCAGAGGAGGCGCCGCAGCGGCGTGGCGCCCCGGGTTTGGAGCGAAATACATGTGGCAGAAAATCGGTTTCGGGCTGTTCGCCCTGGTCCTGGCCGCGACGGTATGGGCCGCCGACGAGCGCAAGCTGGTGGCCTTCGCCCAGGACGACATGGCCAACGACTTCCGGCGGGCCCAGGTGCTTGCCGTGCGCGACGCGCTCGCGATGCATCGGGATCTGGCCTTCGTCCATGCCGATGCCCAGGGCCGCACGTCCCTGCTGATCCGTCAGATCGGCCAGTTCGTCGCCCGTCCGGTCGATCTGCTGATCGTCGGCACCAACGACGACCGGGCAGTGGTGCCGGTGGTCACGCGGGCGCACCGGGCCGGGATTCCGGTGATCGTCCTGGATCGCGGCATCCAGAGCGATCAATACACGACCTTCATCAATTCCGACAACGCGCTGATCGGGCGGATCGGCGCCCAATTCATCGCCGAGCGCCTCGGCGGCAACGGCACCGTGCTGTTGTTCGAGGGCCTGCCCTCGGCGGACGTGACCCAGCTGCGCACCCGAGGATTTCTCGACGAAATCGGAAAGCACGAAGGCCTTCGGGTGATCCGGCGGGTCGGCAACTACCTGCGGCGGGATGCGGTGGTCGAGATGGAGAAGGTGGTGGCCGAGGGCGTGCGCGTGGATGCGATCTTCGCCGAGAGCGACAGCATGCTGAGCGGCGTGCGCGCCGTGCTGGCCAGGCACGGCATCGACCCGGCCGGCATCGTCACGGTGGGCTGCGACTTCATCAGCGAGGCGCGCGACGCGATTCGCGCCGGCACGCAGACGGCGTCGGTCAAGTTCCCGCTCGGCGGCCGCGAATCGGTGCAGGCGGCAGTCGATATCCTGGCGGGGAAGTCGGTGGAAAAGCACATCGTGATTCCGGTCGAGCTGGTGACCCGGGACAACGTCGACAAGATACTTCCGGTGTTCTGATGGCAGACGCGGCGTGACGACCCGGGCGAGGGGTTTCGATCCGCGGCGCTGGCGGCCGGGGCTGACGGCAAAGCTCACGGCGCTGCTGGCCGGCGCCGTGGTGCTGGTCGCGCTGGCGCTGGGTCTGTATTTCAACGGCGTGCTGCGCGCCCATTTCCACGACCAGGCGCGGCAGAAGATCGAACACGGATTTCGACGACTGGCCTTCAACCTTGCCGCCATCGAGGAGCAGTTGCGCGAGGGCATCGCCTTCGTCCAGACCGACGATCGATTCATTGCGTCGATCGAACTGATCAACAATTACCAGGACAAGGACAACTACAACGTCTTCCTGATCGACGAGGAAAAGGTCGGGCTGGCGCGGCATCTGGCGGACCGGGTCAAGCTGGGGTTCAACGACCTGGCGGTGCTGTACGATCGCGCCGGCGAACTGGTGGCCTACGCCGAACGCATCGGCGGGCGCTTCCGGCTGGTCTATGCCTCCTACGCCGATGGCCGGCGGCGCATCCTCGCCCGCTTCGAGGGCGAATCCGATTTCGCACCAATCGACCTGCCGACGGACAGGGTCGAATTCCGCCACGAACCGCGTGGCGGGCGCCAGCCGGAATCGAACTCGCCGGAGATCAGCTACCTGCGGGCCGGACCGGCGCTCGCGCTGATGTCGCACCTGGATCTGCGTGGCGAAGCGGGCGGGCCGGTCGTCGGCCATATCGAGATTCTGCGCTTTCTCGACGAGGCCTATTTCGCAGCCATGTCCGCCGATCTCAATCTGAGCATCCGCACGCATTTCGCAGCGGCGGAACTCGCCGACGCGGGCCGGTTGCTGACCGATCTTTCGATACCCGACGTATCCGTCCGGGAAGGCCCGGCCGGGATCTCGGGCATCCTCGAAAGGCCGGTGGATGGTGGCGAGGTGTTCTTTTCGGTCAGCCTCGACACCGCCAGCTACCGCGCGGTGCTCAGGCAAAGCCGCCTGCAGCTGGCGTTCCTGCTGTGTGCGGTGGTGACGGTGGCGCTGATTCTCGCGCGCCTGTTCATACGTCGCTCGGTCGAGCGCCCGCTCGACGCGCTGCAGCTCCAGCTCGGCAAGATCCATCGCCAGGACTATTCGCAATCGCCGCCGCTGGCCAGTCACGACGAGTTCGAGGAGGTGGCCGAGACCATCAACCGGCTGGCCACCGCAGTGAGCGAGCGGGAGCGCGAGCTCGATGCGCATCGGCGCAACCTCGAGGCGCAGGTGGCGCAGCGCACGACCCAGCTGCGCGAAGCGCTGGCCCGTACCGAGGCGGCCAACGTCGCCAAGAGCGCCTTTCTCGCCAACATGTCCCACGAGATCCGCACGCCACTCAATGCCATCGTCGGCATGGCCCACATCGTGCGCCGCCAGGGCCTCGATGCGGAGCAGATGGTGCGCATGGACAAGCTGCTGGCAGCGACCGAGCACCTGCTGTCGATCATCAACGATGTCCTCGACCTGTCCAAGATCGAGGCCGGAAAGCTGGCGGTGGACGAGCACGACTTCGCGCTCGGGCGCGTCCTCGCCAACGTCAGCGACCTGATTGCGCCGCGGGCGGCGGAAAAGGGGATTGCGCTCGACGTCGAAATCGATCCGGCGCTGCCGGATGCCTTGCGCGGCGATCATCTCCGCGTCCGGCAGATCCTGCTGAACTTTCTCGGCAATGCGGTCAAGTTCACCAATCAGGGCCGCATCGACTTGCGGGCGCGCGGGCGCGGGCAGCAGCCCGAGGGCGTCGTCGTGCGCTTCGAGGTCGCCGATACCGGCATCGGCATGACTGCCGAGCAACAGAGTCGTGTCTTCGAGGCATTCACCCAGGCCGATGTGACCACCACGCGCAGGTTCGGCGGGACCGGGCTCGGACTGGTCATCAGCCGGCGGCTCGCGAGCCTGATGGGCGGCGAGGTCGGCGTGTCCAGCGAGGCCGGCGTCGGCAGCACGTTCTGGTTCGAGGCCTGTTTTTCGCATGCCATCGGCGACGACGAGGTGGATGCGGGCGACGACGTGCCGGCGCCCGGCGGCGAGGTCGAGCTGCGCGGACGCCGCGTGCTGCTCGCCGAGGACAATCCGGTCAACCAGGAAGTGGCGGTGGAGCTGCTTCGCGGCATCGGCGTCAGCGCGGACGTCGCTGCCGACGGCGCCGAGGCGCTGGAGATGGCCAGGACGCGCGACTACGATTGCGTCTTGATGGACATCCAGATGCCGGTCATGGACGGCCTGGCCGCGGCCGAGGCGATCCGCCGCCTGACCGACCGCCCTCAGCCGCCGATCATTGCGATGACGGCCAACGCATTCACCGAGGATCGGGAAGCCTGTCTCTCGGCCGGGATGAACGACCATGTCGCCAAGCCGATCGATCCGGCACACCTCGTCGCGATCCTGAAGAAGTGGCTGCCGGCCGGCGCGCGCGCGCCCGCTGCCGGGTGCCAGCGGCCGGCGCCGAATCCGGTCGCCGCGCGGGGGCGCGATGCCGAAGTCGAGCGGCTCGAAGCGATCGACGGCCTCGACGCGGGGGCCGCGTTGGCCCGCGTGGGCGGACGTGTCGCGTTCTACCGTCGCCTGCTCGGCATATTCGTGGACAGCCATGGTGCCGACGCGCGCCGCCTGCGCGACGCGATCGTGTCCGAAGACTGGCCGCTGGTGGGCGAAATCGCCCACGCCCTGAAGGGCGCTGCCGGCAACATCGGTGCGGTCGAGGTGCATCACCTCGCCGAATTCACGTGCGGCGCCGGCGCCGGCGGCGACACGCAGGATGCCGCGCTGGCGCTGATCCAGGCCCTGGAAGCCTTGCTCGCGGAGCTCGACCAGGTACTCGAGGCCGGATAGCGGGCATCGGCTGCGCGACATCCGTTGGCGCTCGGCGGTTTATCCTGCCGCCATCTTCAACGTCCAGAACAATGCCGTGAGTCCTTCGACGCCGCTCGACAACATCGCCTGGCATGCACTGACCGGCTTGCAGTCCGGCTTCGCCGCCGGGCGCGGCGGCGCCCGCCGCTTTGCACCGGGATACTCGCCGATTCTCGGCTTCGAAGATCGAGGGTCTCCGGATTTTGCGGCATTGCAGGGATTCTGCGAGGCCGGCGAGTCGTTCTACTGCCTGCACTGGATCGGCCCGGTGCCGCCCGGGTGGTGCCTCGAGCAGCAGGCCGCGGTTCGTCAGATGGTGCGCGCGCCGGCGCTGCCGGACACCATCGACCCGATCGGCCTGCGGCCTCTCGTCGCCGCCGACGTGGCGCAGGCGACGGCGCTGGCGCAACTGACGCGGCCAGGTCCCTTCGGACCGCGCACGATCGAACTCGGCGAGTACTTCGGCGCGTTCGACGGCGACAGGCTGGTGGCGATGGCCGGCGAGCGCATGGCGGCCGGCCGGTTCCGCGAGATCAGTGCCGTGTGCACCCACCCCGATGCACGCGGCCGTGGCCTTGCCCGGCGGCTGCTGGCCCATCTGCTCGCGCGCCAGCATGGGCGCGGACTGACCTCCTTCCTCCACGTGATGGACGACAACCCGCGGGCGATCCGTCTGTACGAATCGCTCGGCTTCGCATCCCGCAGCGTCGATCCGGTACGCGTCGTCAGGTATCTGTAAGGGCCGTCACCCGGGCGTCATTGCCGGTGGTGGGAGGCAGTCGCCCGGCGTGCCCAGGAATGCTTGCGCAGGCTGTCGGTGGGCGCCATAGTGGATCTTCGGGGGAATCGACTCCGGCGTCGTGGAGCACGCGAGAATGGGCTTGATCGAGATGCAGGAAGCGGTGAAGCGGCATGGCGACCTGATGGAGGACTGGCTGCATCCGACGCAGCGCAACCAGGCCGGCATTTGCGAGGCCTTGTGCCTGGACTGGCTGAGCAAGGCGCTGCCGTTGCTGGGGCGCCACGAAGCGCCGTCGGAATTGACCCAGGTCGCGCTCGACCAGTTCCAGAAGGACCTCGAGAACAAGCCGTCGCGGGCCGGGGAGCGGGCAAATCAGAAGGCTGCGGCGAGAGGGCGCGCGCTCGCCGACGATCGAAGCAGGATGGTACAGGTGGCGGCCCGGGCGCTGTGCGCGCTCGAGGCACACTACAGCAAGTTCGAGGTCGAGACGCAGCGAGTCAGGAGCGGCATATTCGAGACCGTCAGCCACTGTTTCCAGGGCGGCTCCCAGGCGCGGATCGACGGCGTGGTCGAGGGCGACCGGTTGCGCGCGCGCTACGACGCGATGATCCAGAACTTGACCGTTCAGCTGCAGGATCAGATCGACAAGGTCGACGAGCCGGTCGCCAAGTTCAACGACCTGTCCAGCGCGCAGAAGGCGCGCAAGGGCTACAAGCCGGTGTTGGCGCAGATGGCTGCGCAACATCCCCGGTTCGGCAATCTCAAGGCCGTCGCATCGGTGAGCGGCAGCTATGCATCCGGCGATCAGTTCGCGCAGGATCTCGGCGCACGGGATTTTCCCACCGGCACCGCCTGGCTGGTCGCGCTTGCCACGCCCGGTATCCGTCATGCAATGGTGTGCTGCCGCAAGGCAGACGCCGACTACTGGTTGCTGGAACCCAACCTCGGCCTCTACAAGATGCACCGTGCCGGCTCCTGGACTGATGCCGTGGCGGCTCTGGTACGGGGCTACGACTGCAGCCGCCACGATCATCGCGCGGTATCGTTCAACCGCGTTGCGTCATAGCGCCGATCGCCGCGGGGCCTGGCACCGGGCGGGTGCCCTAGGAGATGATCGCCAACTCGAACACGCGCTCGACCGCCCAGATGGCGCCGACCGCGATCGCGGCGTACGACGCGGCCGGCAGCAGCAACCGGGCGACTCGTCGTTGGCCGCCGAGCGCCAGCAGCACCAGCGTGGCCGTCGCGACCACCAGCAACTGACCGGCCTCGACGCCGAGGTTGAACCCCAGCAAGGCGAGCGCGAATCCGCCGGGCGGCAGCGACAGTCCGGCCAGCGCGTTGGCGAAGCCGAAGCCGTGCACCAGGCCGAAACCGAAGGCCAGCACCGGTTCGGCACCGGGCCATCGCGGCCGCAGATTGTGCGCGGCGGCCAGCACGATGCTGACGGCGATCGCGGTCTCGACCCAGCGCGGCGGCAGTCGCACGATGTCGAGGCTGGCCAGCACCAGCGTCACGGAATGGGCGACGGTAAACAGCGTCACCGTCTTCAGCAGCGGCAGCAGCGCGTCGCGCGGCGCCTTTACCAGGTGCCAGCCGTCGCGGTCCCGTCGCAGTACGGCCGGCATCATCAGGCAGAGCAGGAACAGCAAGTGGTCGTAGCCGATCAGGATGTGGTGAATGCCGTCGGCAAAGAACGCCGGGAAGCCTGAACTTCCCGCCGCCGGCAGGGCCTGCTCGCCGTCATTGGGGTCGAGCGACAGTGCCGCGCTCGTGCCGTCGCCGTGGTCGACGCGCAACAGGCCGCGGTGGGTCGGATCGAGCGCGCCGAGCAGGCGGTAGTCGATGCGCTTCATGCCGCCCCTCGGGCACTGCAGCCGGGCGGCCATCGCCAGGTAGTTGCCGTCGCTGCGGGGTTCGACGCCGAGGGGGTGCAGCGCGAAGCGGCAATCGCCCCGGTCGAACACCAGGGCCGCCTCGGCGTAGGCAGCGATCTCGGGCAGGCGGCCGCGCACTTCGCCCCAGCGCAGCCGGCGATCGCGATCGGCGTCGAGATCCAGTGCCAGGTCGAGGTCGCGTAGCGCGATGTCCCAGCGCAGGTCGGCGGCGCCGTCGCGCAGCGGCCCGATCGTCAGGTAGCTGTCGCTGGCCTTGTGGGCAGACGCGATCGCCGGCAGCAGCAGCGCCAGCACTGCGAGCACCGCCGCAGTAGCTCGCCATCGACTAACGCAAGGCATCGATGCGGGCATCGCGCACCCCCATGTCGGCCATCGTCGCGACCAGCCGTCGCAGCCCGGCACGGTCGCCGACGGCGACGCTGGCCCGGGCGAGCATCAACCAATCCGCCGGTTCGCGCTGTCGCTCGAAGTTGCGCTGGGCCAGCCGAAGCGCTTCGTGCGCGTCGCCGGTGAGCACCAGGGCGTGGCGGGCCCGCTCGCGCAGGTGGCTGCCGTCGTCGCCGCGGGCGCCTGCGGCATCGAAGCGCTCGGCAAGCGTTCGGGCCAGTTCGGCGGCATCGTCGCGGCCGAGGGCGCGCGCCGCGATTGCACGGCGCAACAGCACGGCGTCGCTCGGTGGCATGCCGTCGAGGACTGATGCCGCCGCGACCGGGCGTCGGGCGTCGAGCAACAGATCGGCCAGCGCCAGTCGCGCGAACGGCGTCGGCGCCAGCGCCAGCGCGCGTCGGTATTGCAGCTCGGCGGCGGCCGGCTGTCCCGCGAGTTCGCAGGCTTGGCCCAGACCGACCCGGAGCCACGCGCTCAGGGCCGGGTGGTGGCTGGCCGCGAGCAGGCGCTCGAAGGTGGCTCGGGCCGATTCGGTATCGCCGCCGAGCGCGCGGTTTTCGGCCAGGCAGGCGGCGCCGTAGACCGGTTGTCCGGCGCCCGCCAGCCGTGCGCAGGCGGCGTCCGAGTCAGCGAGTCGGCCCTGTACCCGCCGCACGGTGGCCAGCGTCAGCCATGCCTGGGCATGATGGGGTTCGCGCCCGAGCGCGATCCGCAGCAGTTCGGCCGCGCGCTCGAACTGGTGGACATGCTGGGCGAGGGTCGCCTGCATGACGACGATGTCGAGCGGGTCTCGCATCGGCTGCTGCCAGCCTTGCAGCGCACCGATCGCCAGACCGGCGAAGCGGGCATCGCCCTGTTGGCGGGCGGCATCCAGATAGATCCGGGCGGTTCGCAGCGCGTCGTCAGGGCCGCTTGCGACAGGGCTTGCGTCGCGGATTGCGCCGACCCGGGCGGGCAACTCCGCGATCACCACGTCGTCGTCGGTCGGCACGCTCGGCGCCGCATGGGCCAGGGCGCTGACGCCCGCCCACAGCAGGGCGGGCGCAATCAGCCTTGCGATCGGCGTCATAGCGCGGTCGGCTCGTCGCTGTCGCTGGTCGGTGCAGCGAAGGCACCGACATCCACCGCCGCCGCGGTCTCGCTCTGGTCGGCGGTAATCTGCTGCAGGTAACCGATGAAGCCATCGACAGACGCTGCCGCCGCGGCCGGCGGCTGGCCGGCCCCGGGGGCTGCCGGATTGTCGTCGCTGCTGCTGCCGCCGCCGCACGCCCCCAAGGCGAGCGCGGCGACGACGGCAACGAAGGTGGTCTGCGTGTTTCGCATGCCGTCGCCCTCCTCAGTCGGAACCCGCGATCGGGGTCTGCAGATACGGGAAGCCGGTCGAGAACTGGCCGACATGCTGGATCACGCCGTCGTTGAGTGGCGCACCGCCCACCGGCGCGTCGACCGGCCGGCAGCCGACCTGCAGGCTGTCGCTGTCACCGCTGGCGACGCACAAGGCACCCATCGCCACCCGCAGCGCCGCATCGACCACGTCGTCGCCGGGTCGGCGTCCGTTCGGGAAACCCGCCAGGTCGCCGCCGAGCACGCCGAGGTTGTGCTGGGCGCTGGCCGGCGTCGGCGCGATGTCGGTGTTCAGGCGCAGCATCTCGGCGGGCGTGACGGCGGTCGGCTGGTTCACGCCCTGGACGCCGGTGAGGAAGGCGGCGACCAGATCGTTGCGCGGGAAGTTGGTCGGCGCTGGCACCGAGAACAGCAGCTCGAGCAGGGCCGGCAGGGTCGGGTTGGTGACGTAGTCGGCGAACTGGCCGTCGTCGGCCGGTTGCGACCCGTTGAAGGCGTCCTTGTCGCCGAGCCCGATCACCACTTCGTTGACCAGCGGCATGCCGAGTCGCGAGACCTGCACCCAGGCGCCGCCGTTGCGCTCGTTGCGTTTGTGGCCGCGCCCCGGGCGCGGTGCCAGCAGGCGGCCCTGGCGCAGGCTGGCGGTGGTCCAGGCGCCGATCACCGGGTCGGCGCCGCGCAGGCAATCGATCGCGATCTCCAGCGCCAGTGTCGTCACGTTCTTGTCGTCGATGGTGTTGGGCGCCGCATCGGCGGGTCCCAGCGGATCGAGGTTGACCAGGTCGAAGATCTTGCCGAGATTGACCGCGAACGGATCCTTGCGCTGGCCAACGAACAGCCGTGCCGGCATCGCGCATCCCGGTACCGAGACGTCGTACTGGTGCTGCATGGCATAGTTGGCGTATTGGCCGGCCCCGCCGAAGGTCTTGTCGCCGATGTTGTCCACCGGCTTGTCGAAGCGGGTCGCGCCGGCGAGACTGGTCAGCGGCTCGCGCCGGCCCGAGCGGCGGTCACCGTAGACCACGTCAACCGTGTAGGTCTCGCGCAGATTGGATGCCGGCGGATTGACGCCGGACAGCGGACCGGCCTGCACTAGTGGAATCATGACCTCCTTGCCGCCGACGTCGAGTGCGATGCCCTGCAGTTCGTTGCTGAAGCGGAACTGGAAGCTGATGTCCTCGCGGGCGTCGCCGTCCTGATCGACATGGATCTCGTAGAGTGCGTCCGGGTCCATCGAGAAGTAGTTGGGGCCGCCGTAGGCGTCCTGCAGCGGCTGGTAGTTGGCGATCAAGGTCACGAAATCGCTGCGGCCGGGCTCGTAGCTGCGGAACATGTAGAAATCGGTGCCGTCGACCTTGGGTGCGGTGGTGATGAAGGGTGCCTCGCGGTGGCTCGAGGCCTGGACCGCGGTCGCGGCCAGCGCGGTGGACAGCGCCAGCAGCGCACGGCGGCGCCAGCGGGTGGGGGTGGGGCTCGGTGTCATGATCTCTCCCTTGCTTGGGTCGGTTTCGCGAGCGCCCGCGGCTGCGGTACCCGCGTCGCGGCAGCACCGGACGGCGCTGCTTGTGTTCGATACGCGTGGCGCGGGCAGACTGGATGCATCTCGCGACGACATTCGGGCAATCGACGCCCGAGTGCATCCGGATGGTCGATCGGTGCGTAGACCGGCAAAAGGAGTGGCGGAAGAGACCGACATGAGCGAACCCGCAACGCGGACATCGGACCAGAGCGAACTCGAGCGGTTGATCGGGCGAATGGCTGCCGGAGACGAGCTGGCGCTGGGCGAGTTCTACGACCTGACGCTGGCGCGGGTGCATGGGCTGGTGCTGCGCATCGTCGGTGAGGCGATGTTGGCGGAAGAGGTGGTCGAGGACGTGTTCTTCGCCGCCTGGCAGCAGGCCTCGCGCTTCGATCCGGCGCGCGGGCGGCCTCTCGGCTGGCTGCTGGTGATGGCCCGCAGCCGCGCCCTCGACGCGCTGCGCCGCCGGGACGATGCGATCTGCCATCCGGAACCGGCGGAGATCGCCGGCGACGCGCTGGTGAGCGCGGCCGGCGTGCCGGAACTGCTGGAGGTCGCGCAGGATCACCAGCGATTGCACGAGGCTTTGCTTCAGCTCGGGGCGCTGCCGCGGCAACTGGTCGCGCTCGCCTTCTTCCGCGGGCTGTCGCACGAGGAGATCGCCCGGCAATCGAGCTTGCCGCTGGGAACCGTCAAGTCACACATCCGGCGCGCGCTGTCCAGCTTGCGGACCGCGCTGCTGGCCGGGGCGCAGGGGAGTGCACGGGCGTCATGAGCAAATCGAATCACCTGGATCCCGATGATCGGGACGAAACCGTGGAGCGGGCCTTGTCGGAAGCGCTGACACCGATCCCCCTGGAACCCGCCCGCAGCGAGCCGCTGCGCGGGCGCCTGCTGGCCCGCGCGACCCGGGCACGCGCGGCCGGCGAGGGCTTCATCCGGGTGCCGCTGTCGCAGGCGGACTGGCAGCGCATGCTGCCCGGCGTTCGGGTCCATCGGCTCGATCCGGAGCAGCGGGCGGTGATGATCGAACTGGCCCCCGGCGCCTCGCTGCCGTTCCACCGTCATCATGAAGACGAGGAGTGCGTGGTTCTGCGCGGCGACGTCCGCCTGGGCGATATCGTCGTGCATCCGGGCGATTATCATCTGGCGCCGGCCGACAGCCGACATGGCCGCGTGACCAGCCATGAGGGCGCACTGTTCTACCTGCGGGGCACTCCGATCGGCCATCCCGCCGAAGCGCTTCGCGACCTCGTCACCGCGCTGGTGCCCGGCGACGGCGAGTTGCCGCGGACGATCCGAGCCGGCGACGACGACTGGCTGGCGCGTGGCGATGGCGTCGATGCCCGGACCTTGTATCGCGGCGCCGACGGCCGCTCGGAGATGCTGCGCATCGCACCGGGCACGCGGCGCTCCGGCAGCCTGCCGGCGCTCGGTGACGAATGCCTGCTGGTGCAGGGCGATCTCGCCATCGACGATTGGGCGATGCAGGCCGGCGACTACCAGCGCAGCGTCGCCGGCGGTGGCGGCCACAGCGAACTGGCCAGCCGCGACGGCGCGCTGCTGTTCGTGCGGACGGCGGGCTCGGGCTGAGCGCCCCCGCCCGGCCGCCCGAAGGGGGCGCGCCCCTCCCCCGGGGAGGGTGTCGCGCAGCGACGGGTGGGTCGTCCTAGGCCCCCGCCCGGCCGCCCGAAGGGGGCGCGCCCCTCCCCCGGGGAGGGTGTCGCACAGCGGCGGGTGGGTCGTCGTGATCCCCCGCCCGGCCGCCCGAAGGGGGCGTTCCCCTCCCTGGGGGAGGGTGTCGCGCAGCGACAGATGGGTCGTCGCAAGAGGCCGCTACCAGGCCATCTCGCCGGTGGCGACCTTGGCGCCGATGTCCAGCGCAATGCCGAGCCCGGCCTCGGGGTAGGCGCGTTGCATCGCCCCGATCAGCGTGCCGCTGTCCTTCGCCTGCCCGGCCTCGGCGTCGAAACGCAGCAGGTAGTCGCGGGTGAAGCCGACGGCCGACAGGTCGGTGGCAGCGCCTGCCGCCATGTGGCCCGGCACCACGGTGGCCGGATGCAGTGCGGTGATCTCGTCGAGCTGGGCCAGCCAGGCCTGGCGCAGCGCCGCGCCGGGGGTGTCGGCTGTCCATACGTGCAGCCCGGAAAACACCGCGATGTTGCCGATCACCGCCTTGACCGACGGAATCCAGACGTAGGGGCGATGGGCCAGCGGGCCCTGCAGGCCGCGAATCTCGAGGACCTCGCCGCCGATGGCGAGCGTGCTGCCCGAGAGCGGCTGTGGCAGCACCATGCGGCGCGGTGCGTTGTCACCCATCTTGGGCCACCAGAAGTCGCGCTTGGCCTCGGCCTTGGTGCGCATCCGTTCAAGCACCGCGGGTGCCGCGACGATCGGCACCTCCGGAAAGATCGCAGCCAGGGTCGCGGCACCGAAGTAGTAGTCGGGATCGGCCTGGCTGACGTAGATCGCCGTCAGCCGCTTGCCGCTGTCGAGAACCCGGGCGGCGATGCGCAGGGCGTCGGCGCGGGTGAAGCCGGTATCGACCAGGATCGCTTCGGTCGGACCGCTGACGAGGACGGCATTGACATGGAAGCTGGCGGCATCGCCATTGATGACGGCGAGGTCGAGGGCTTGCCCGGCGTGGGCGGTGGTGATGGCGGCGGCGAGTGCTGCGCCGGCGATGGTGTGCTTCATGGTCGGAATCCTCATGTCGGGTGGGCCTGGGCTTGCGGTGTGACAGGGATGACTTTATGTGCGAATGAATGTCGGATATACGGCTAATATGTGCCTTGTTTGTTGCACAAAACGGACGAATTGATGGATCGACTGATGGCCATGCGGGTGTTTGCCGAGGTCGCCGAGCGGGGCAGCTTCAGCGCTGCGGCCGAACGCCTCGACCTGTCGCGGGCCATGGTCACCCGCCATGTCGCCACGCTGGAGCAGTGGCTCGACGTGCGTCTGATGCACCGCACGACGCGGCGGCTGTCCTTGACCGACGCTGGCGAGCAGTGTCTGCGCCGCTGCCGCCAGGTGCTCGAGCTGGCCGACGAACTCGAGGCCGATGTCGCGC
This sequence comes from Rhodocyclaceae bacterium, assembly GCA_020445765.1. Lineage (GTDB taxonomy): Bacteria > Pseudomonadota > Gammaproteobacteria > Burkholderiales > Rhodocyclaceae > Cognatazoarcus. The sequence continues at coordinate 32,423 of JAGRFY010000060.1, forward strand.
AGCAGGCAGGCGACCTGCGTGGCGAGTTGCGCATCACGTGTGCAGCCTCCTTCGGTCAGGCGCACCTGGCGCCGGCCATTGCCGATTTCCTGGCCTCGCATCCGCGCCTGGCGGTGACCCTCGAGGTCGGTGACGCGGCGGTCGATCTGGTACGCGAGCGCATCGACCTGGCGATCCGGATCACCGCCGAGGCCGATCCCGGACTCGTCGCGCGGCGGCTCGCCCGCTGCCGTTCGCTGCTGGTGGCGGCGCCGGCCTACCTCGCCCGCCACGGCGTGCCGCGCCGGCCGGAAGATCTCGCCGGCCACCGCTGCCTCGGCCACGCGCGCTTCGGGCGCGGCCTGTGGCGGCTGTCGCGCAACGGTGACGTGCACGAAGTGCGTGTGCCGGTGCGCTTCGGCACCAACGAGACGATGATGATGACCAGCGCGGCCCGGGCCGGTGCCGGCATCGGTCTGCAGCCGCGCTACCTGGCCGAGCCGTTGCTTGCGGACGGCTCGCTGGTGGTGGTGCTGCCCGATTGGCAGCCGCCGGAGCTGACCATCCAGGCGCTCTATCCGTCGCGCCGACGATTGAGCCCGGCAGTGCGCGCACTGCTGGATTTCCTGGTGGCGCGATTTGCCGATGAAGCCTGGTAGCCGTCGCGGCGCCGACGGCACGATAGCCCAGGTCATGGCAAACTCAAACGCTTTGCGAGCCATTGACAAAGGAGTGGTGCGGATGTCGGACCGCAGCGCCTGCGGCTGGGACCCTGTGCAATACCAGCGCAACGCGGGCTTCGTGCCCCAGCTCGGCGAGTCGCTGCTGCGCCTGCTGGCGCCGCGGGCCGGTGAACGCATCCTCGATCTCGGCTGCGGCGACGGCGCCTTGACGCGACATCTTGTCGACGCCGGCTGTACGGTGGTCGGGGTGGACGCCAGCGCCGAGATGATCGCGGCCGCGCGGGCGCGCGGCATCGACGCGCACGTGATGGACGGTCATGCGCTGCATTTCGAAGCGCCCTTCGACGCGGTGTTCTCGAACGCCGCGCTGCACTGGATGACCGAGCCGGATGCGGTGCTCGCCGGCGTCCATCGCGCGCTGGTGCCCGGCGGGCGCTTCGTCGGCGAGTTCGGCGGCCACGGCAACGTCGGGCGCATCGTCGCGGCGCTGTCGCAGGCACTCGCCGACCGCGGTGCCGACACTGCCTGTCCGTGGTATTTCCCGCGACCACAGGCCTACCGCGCCCGGCTCGAGGCCGCCGGGCTGGTGGTCGACACCATCGAGTCGTTCGCACGGCCGACGCCGCTGCCGGGAGACGTCGGCGGCTGGCTGCAGACTTTCGGCAAGCCCTACCTGTCGCGCTTGCCGGCCGGTAGCCGCGAGGCCTGCGTCGCCGAGCTCGTCGAAACCCTGCGCAGCGACTTGTGCGACGAGGCTGGCCGCTGGCACGCCGACTACGTGCGCCTGCGCTTCGTCGCCCATCGGCCGGCCGGTGGCTGAGGTCTCGCCGCTCGCGATCGTCGGGCTGGTGGTGGCGGCCTTCAGCGGCGGTTTCGTCAGTTCGATCGCCGGCGCCGGCGGCATGATCGTGCTGCCGTGCCTGCTTTGGGCCGGCCTGCCACCGGTACAGGCGCTGGCCACCAACAAGTGCCAGAGCGTGTTCGGCACGCTGTCGTCGGCAGTCAACTACTTCCGGCGCGGTCAGTGGCAGTTCGCGCCCTTGCGGGCGACCCTGATGTGGGCGCTCGTCGGCGCGCTGGCCGGGACCTGGCTGGTGCAGCAGCTCGACGCGGTGGTGCTCGAAGCGCTGCTGCCGCCGATGCTGATCCTGCTCGCTGCCTACTTCGCCTTCTCGCCGCGAATTTCCGATGTCGACAGCCCGCCGCGGCTGTCGACCCGCCTGTTTGCGCCGCTGGTTGGCGGGGGCCTCGGCATCTACGGTGGCTTCTTCGGCCCGGGCATGGGCTCGATCTCGGCCGCCGCTTTCGCCGCGTTGCGCGGCTTCAACATGCGCCGTGCCACGGCCAGCACCAAACCGGTGGTGCTGATCACCAATTTCGCATCGATGTCCGTGTTCGTCCTCGGCGGCCACGTCGTCTGGTCACTGGTGGCGGCAATGGCCGTCGCCCAGATCATCGGCGCCCGCCTCGGCTCCGGCCTGGTCATCAATCGCGGCACCGCCCTGGTGCGGCCGGTGATCGTCGTGACGACGATGGCGATCGCGTTGCGACTGATGCTGCGCTGATCGGCAGCCGCCTGCCGTATCTGGCGTGGGGCTCCCGTGGTCGCTGCGCGTCGTGACGAGGTGCGACGACCGGATTCGCGGCACCGACCACCCGCTGTTTGCCACGCCTGATCGGTCCCGATGACAGCTGCATCGCGCGAATCAGGGCGACGGCGGTGATGACAAGGTAATCGAACCGCCTGCCGCCTCCGTCCGTCGCCTGCCCAATGGGCTTATCATGGCCGCGCTTCACGAAGTGACAAGAACGAAGCGAATTCAATCGGAAGGGAGAAAACAATGTCGGAACAGAAACAGGGCAATCCGGCCGTGGTCGGGCTTGCCGGCTTTGGTCTTACGACAATGGTATTGCAGTTTCACAATGTCGGATGGATGGGCATCGGGCCGGTCATCTGGCTCGGTCTGATCTTTGGTGGTCTGGCGCAGATGATTGCGGGTATTCAGGAGAAGAGTACCGGCAACAATTTCGGCTACTGCGCTTTCACGTCATATGGTTGTTTCTGGATCGCGCTGGCGCTGATGCTGATCGGAAACCACTTCAACCTCTACGTGTCCAGCAAGACCGACATCGGCTGGTTCCTGGTGGCTTGGACCATCTTCACGGCAATCCTGTGGGTCGGCTCGATGCGCATCCATGCTGCCCTGGCGACCACCTTCACACTGTTGCTGATCGGCTTCGTGCTGCTGGACCTGGCCCATTTCGGCTTTCCGGAACTGACCGTGGTGGCGGGTTACGAGCTGATGGTCACGGCACTGGCGGCCTGGTACATCATGGCCCACCTGATTCTGGCCGACGTGTTCGGCCGCGACGTGCTGCCCGTCGGGGCTCCCTGGATCAAGGCCTGAGGGTCAGAGGAAATGGACATGAATGCGAATCGTAAAGCGACGCGGCTGGTGCTGGTGGCATTGACGGCGGCACTGTCGAACCTTGCAGCAGTGGCCGATGACGGGGCAGCGACGCCGGAGGAGGTCGTGACCAAGGTCTGGGGCGCGGCCAAGTTCCTGCAGACAAAAGGGGTTTCAGGCATTTCTGCGCTCAACAACGCGGACGGCCCGTGGGTGTGGAAGGACAGCTACGTATTTGCCTTCGACTGCCGCCTGGATCGTATGGTGGCGCATCCGATGCGCCCGGATCTGGTCGGTCGGCCGATCATGCAGATCACGGACAACGCCGGAAAGTTCGTCTTCAAGGAGCTGTGCAAGGCGGCGAGCGCGACGCACGGTGGCTGGGTGGAATACATGTGGACCCGGCCGGGCGCCGGTCAGGTCTCGCGGAAACTGACCTACGCGGTGACGGCCGATCTCGCGTTCTCCGCAGGCATTCAGGTTGCCGCCGGGGTTTACGACGACAAGCTGACGGCGGCCGACCTGGACAAGCTGACGGCAAGGTTGGCGAATCCGGACAAGTACGACCACTGAAATCCGTGCACTGCGGAGACCGGCAGGCCGTCCGGAGCCTGCCGCGAAGCGGATCGTCGGGGCGCGCTGGCGACGCGCCGGGGGCGCCCCGACGCCGGCGGATCACGCTTGCCCGGTCGGCGATGTTCGACCCCCACCCCGCTCGTACCACAGCTTGCTGCGATTGACCGCGCGTACCACCAGCAGCATCACCGGGACCTCGATCAGTACGCCGACGACGGTGGCCAGCGCGGCGCCCGATTCGAAGCCGAACAGGCTGATCGCAGCGGCGACGGCCAGTTCGAAGAAGTTCGAGGCGCCGATCAGCGCCGATGGGCAGGCCACCGAGTGCTTTTCGCCGACCAGGCGGTTGAGGTAGTAGGCCAGCGACGAGTTGAACAGCACCTGGATCAGGATCGGCACCGCCAGCAGGGCGATCACCAGCGGCTGGGCGAGGATCGCCTCGCCCTGGAAGGCGAACAGCAGCACCAGGGTGGCGAGCAGGGCGACGATCGACCAGTGGCCGGCGCTGGCCATCGCGGCGTCGAAGGCGGCCTGGCCTTTGGCCAGCAGGGCGCGCCGCCATAGTTGGGCGAGGATCACCGGGATCAGGATGTAGAGCACCACCGAGGTCAGCAGGGTCTCCCACGGCACGGTGATCGCCGAGATGCCGAGCAGCAGGCCGACCAACGGGGCGAAGGCGAACACCATGATGGTGTCGTTGACCGCCACTTGCGACAGCGTGAACAGCGGGTCGCCGTTGGACAGCCGGCTCCAGACGAAGACCATCGCCGTGCACGGTGCCGCGGCCAGCAGGATCAGGCCGGCGATGTAGCTGTCGAGCTGATCGGCCGGCAGCCACGGCGCAAACAGGTGGCGGATGAACAGCCAGCCGAGCAGTGCCATCGAAAACGGCTTGACCAGCCAATTCACGAACAGCGTGACGCCGATGCCGCGCACATGCTGGCGGATCTCGCCGAGGGCGCCGAAATCGACCTTGGCCAACATCGGGATGATCATCACCCAGATCAGCGCACCGACCGGCAGATTGACCTGGGCGATCTCGAGGCGTCCGATGAACTGCACCGGCGCCGGCAGCCACTGGCCGAGGACGATGCCGGCGACGATGCACAGCGCCACCCAGATGGTCAGGTAGCGCTCGAACAGGCTCATCGGGGCCGGGGCACTCGCCGCGGCAGGAGTACAGGCGGTCATTGCGGGGTTCTCAGGTGGTGCCGATGTGCTGCAGGGCGGCCTGCAGTGCCGGCGGCGTCAGATCGGCGAGCGGCAGCGCCAGCAGTTGCAACATGCGGTAGCCGATGGCCTGCCGCGTGAGTTCGAAGGCCCGACGGCGATCTCCTTCGCCGCCTTCGGCCGACGACGGATCGGGGTAGCCCCAGTGCGCGCGTGCGGGCCGGCCGCCGACGCCGTGGAACACCGGGCAGGTCTCGGCCGCGGCGTTGTCGCAGACCGTGATCACGGCGGCGAGGGGCGGCGCTTCGGGGCCGGCGAACGCGTCCCAGGACTTGCTGTGCAGGCTCGCGCAGTCGACGCCGGCGGCGCCGAGCACTTCGAGTGCCAGCGGATGGACACGGCCGGATGGCGCGCTGCCGGCGCTGTAGGCGCGGACGTCTTTGCCGAGCCGGCGCGCCCAGTGGGCGAGCATGCCCTCGGCCAGTACGCTGCGGGCCGAGTTGTGGGTGCACAGGATCAGGATGCCGGTGGCCGTCATGATCCGCTCCGCCGAGGCGCCGCGGCCGTCGCCGCGCTCAGCAGCAAGACGACTTGCCGCCCGGCTGGCGGCCGCCTGCGGCGACCGTCGCCGCCGGCGCGCAGCAGGCCGATTTCGGCGGCGCGGCCACGACCGTTGCCGCGGGGGCACAGCAGGCGGTGTCGGCGTCGGCCGGCGCGCTCGAGAACACCGGGATGTCGGCGAGCGTGTGGAAGTGTTCCCAGGCGAGGCCGTCGGGATCGACGATCCAGTGCTTTTCGCTGCGCGCATAGCAGCAGGTGGTCTCGCCCTCGTCGAGGCCGAGCGTGCCGGCCTCGCGCGCCGCCGCTTTCATCACGGCGAGTTCCTGCTCGGATTCGACCTGGAAACCGAGGTGGTCGACGCCGGGCGCACCGCCGCGGCACGAGATCGCGAAATTGATCCGCGGGTCGTCGAGCATCCATTTGGCGTAGTCGCCCTCGACCCGCGTCGGTGCGGCGCCGAGCAACTGCGAATAGAAGGCAATGCTTGAATCGAGGTCGGCGACCTTGAGGTGTACGTGGAAACGCTTCATCGGAACTCCTTCAGCACTGGCAGGCGAGCGTGGCCGGTTGGTCGCAGGCCTCGCCTTGGCAGCAGTTGTCGGTGAGGTAGGCCAGCAGCGCGCCCATTTGCGCGTAATCGGCCCGGTAGATCAGGTTGCGCCCCTGGCGTTGCTGGCCGATCAGGCCGGCGTTGAGCAACTCCTTGAGGTGGAAGGACAGCGTCGCAGCCGGCAGCGCAAGCGTGTCGGCGATCGTGCCCGGCGTCGCGCCGGCGCCGCCGGCAACCACCAGCAACCGGAAGATTCGCAGGCGGTTGGCGTGGGCGAGGGCGGACATGGCCTTGATGACGGCATCTTCTTCCATATTTCGAATATTATGGAATTAATGGCTACTGTCAAGCTGCTGGGACTTGCCCACGTTTCGGGTACGTCTCGATGCGCGACTGCGTCCATCGTGCCTGAGCGCGACCCTGACGGGCGGAAGCTCAGTCGCCCAGTTCGCGAAGTCCGGCGACGTCCGTCAGCGTGATCTCGCTGCCGTGCACGTTGATCAGGCCGCGTTCGGTGAGATCGTGGAAGATCCGCGACAGGGTCTCCGGAACCAGATTGAGGCGGGACGCCAGCACGTGCTTGCTGACCGGCAGCGTCACCGTGATCGGGTCCGCCGGCGGTCGGGTGCACGGCAGGGAGGCGCCCGGGCTGTGCGTGTCGCCGAGCGACATCAGATACGAGACCACCCGTTGGGCACCGCTGTTGAGCGAATAGGCCTCGACGTCGCGCACCATGCCGTGCAGCCGGATCGCCATGCCGGCGAGCAGGGAACGGGCGAAGTGGGGGTCTTCCTCGATCAACGTGAATACCACGCCACGGTCGATCAGCAGCAACTGGCTGTCGGCCAGCGCCTCGGCGAACACCGGATAGTTGCGATTCATGAACAGGACGGCCTCGCCGAAGCTCTGGCTCGGACCCAATACCTCGACCACCTTCTCGTTGCCCTGGCGCGACGCGAACGCGAGCTTTATCTGGCCGCGGATGACGTAGTAGAAGCCCTTCGGCGGGTCTCCCTGCTGGAACAGGATCTCGCCGCGGGCGAGGTCGCGTTCATGGGTGGCGCCGACCAGCATGCGAAGCTGTTCGTCGGTGATTTCGGTGAACAGTGGCAGGCGGCGCAATGCCTGCGCGATGTCGATATGTGGGACGGCGGCGTGGCTCATGACGGTTCTCCGGTGCTGCGGCCCGACCCACGGCTGCGGTGGCTCACGCAGCCTCGCAGTCGGCCGTCCGGCGCTCGAACCAGGCGATCGTGTCGCGCAGCGAAACCACGCTGCCGACGATCAGCAACGCCGGCGGCTTGATGCCGACGTTGCGGGCCAGTGCCGGCAACGTGCGCAGGTTGCCGGTGATGGTACGCTGATTCGGCAAGGTGCCGTTCTCGACCAGCGCGGCGGGATGTTCGGGCGGCAGGCCGTGGGCCTGCATGCGGTCGCAGATCTGTTCGAGGGCGCCGACGCCCATGTAGAAGACCACGGTCTGGCGTGGACGGGCAAGCATCGGCCAGTCTAGATCGAGACTGCCGTCCTTCAGATGACCGGTGACCAGCACGCAGGACTGGGCATGTTCGCGATGGGTCAGCGGAATGCCGGCATAGGCCGAAATGCCGCTGGCCGCCGTGATGCCGGGCACGACCTCGAAATTGATGCCGGCCGCCGCGAGTTCCTCGAGCTCCTCGCCGCCGCGCCCGAACACGAATGGATCGCCACCCTTGAGCCGGACCACGCAGGCACCGGTACCGGCCAGCTCGACCAGCAACTGGTTGATGCGCTCCTGGGGCAAGGTGTGGTGGCCGGCGCGCTTGCCGACGTAGATGCGCTGGGTGTCGGCCGGGATCAGCTCGAGAATGTCGCCGCCGACCAGGTGGTCGAACACCACCACGTCGGCGTCGCGAATGCGCTGGATCGCCCGCAGCGTCAGCAGGTCCGGGTCGCCGGGCCCCGCGCCGACGAGGATCACGCGGCCACGACCGCCGGTCGCTTGCTGCCGCTCGCGCTGGCCGTCGCGGTCGTTGCGGTCGCCGAAGCTGCCGGTGCGTCCGCGGGCCAGCAATCCGCCGCCCGCCGCCGGTGTTCCAGGCTGTGCCGATGTCGCCAATCTGCTCATGTGCTCGCTCCCGGCAAAAGTAGATCCAAGCTTTCGGCAGACTCTATCGAACTCGCCCGTGATTCCGGATTGACTCTCGTCAAGGAAGCGGAAAAGCCGGGTCGGCATTCTGCGGACCAGCGGAAATGGCCGCTGTCCTGAATTCTTCTAGGGAGAAAGGCTATGAAACGGGGTGGTATGCAACGGATGCGCGTGGTCACTCTGGCAGCGATGCCGGCGCTGATCGCGGCGGGTTACGCGCAGGCTGGCAACAAGGTCTCGCCGGCAGAGGTGAATTACGAAGCGGCGAGTTCGCCGCTGGCGAACGTGGAGATGTACCAGGACATCAATCCGAAGGCGCCGCAGATGACCAAGGCGGAGTTCGACACGGCGCGCAAGATCTATTTCCAGCGCTGTGCCGGCTGCCACGGCGTGCTGCGCAAGGGTGCGACCGGCAAGCCACTGACGCCGGACAAGACCATCACCAACGGCACCGAATATCTCAAGACCTTCATCAAGTACGGTTCGGCGGCCGGCATGCCGAACTGGGGCACCTCGGGTGAGCTGACCGACGACGAAGTGGACCTGATGGCCCGCTACATCCAGCAGACGCCGCCGCAACCGCCCGAGTACGGCATGCCCGAGATGAAGGCGACATGGAAGGTGATCGTGCCGCCCGAGCAGCGGCCGACCAAGAAGATGAACGATTTCAATATCAGCAACATCTTCTCGACGACGCTGCGCGACACCGGTGAAGTGGCACTGATCGACGGCGATACCAAGAAGATCATCAACATCGTCAAGACCGGCTATGCAGTGCACATCTCGCGGCTGTCGGCCTCGGGGCGCTACCTGTACGTGATCGGTCGCGACGCCAAGGTGAACATGATCGACCTGTGGATGGAGACGCCGGACAACGTCGCCGAGATCCGCGTCGGTCTCGAGGCGCGCTCGGTCGATACCTCCAAGTACAAGGGCTTCGAGGACAAGTTCGCGATCGCCGGCTCCTACTGGCCGCCTCAGTACGTGGTCATGAAGGGCGATACGCTCGAGCCGCTGAAGATCGTGTCCACCCGCGGCATGATCGTGGACACCCAGGAGTACCATCCGGAGCCGCGGGTCGCGTCGATCGTGGCCTCGCACTTCAAGCCGGAATTCGTCGTCAATGTGAAGGAGACCGGCAAGACCCTGATGGTCGATTATTCCGACATCGACAACCTCAAGGTGACCGAGATCGGCTCGGCCCGCTTCCTCCACGACGGTGGCTGGGACAGTTCCAAGCGCTACTTCCTGGTGGCGGCGAACAAGTCCAACAAGATCGCGGCGATCGACGCCAAGGAAGGCAAGCTGGCCGGCCTGGTCGAAGTCGGTGCGATTCCGCATCCCGGCCGCGGCGCCAACTTCATGCATCCGAAGTTTGGTCCGGTGTGGGCCACCGGCCACCTCGGCGACGACTCGATCGCGCTGATCGGCACCGATCCGAAGGGGCATCCGGACCAGGCCTGGAAGATGGTCGAGACGCTGAAGAGCCAGGGCGGTGGCTCGCTGTTCATCAAGACCCATCCGAAGTCGAAGCACCTCTATGTCGACAACCCGCTGAACCCCGACCCGAAGATCTCGCAGAGTGTCGCGGTGTATGACACCACCAATCTCGACGGCGGCTACAAGGTGCTGCCGATCGCCGAATGGGCGGGCCTGACGGACGACGGCGCCAAGCGCGTGGTGCAGCCGGAGTACAACAAGGCCGGCGACGAGGTGTGGTTCTCGGTGTGGAGCGCGAAGGACAAGGAATCGGCCGTGGTCGTGGTCGACGACAACACCCTCGAGCTGAAGGCCGTGATCAAGGATCCGAAGCTGATCACGCCGACCGGCCACTTCAATGTCCATAACACCCAGCACGACGTGTACTGATCGTACGCGGGGGCGGGCCATGCCCGGTCCGCCCCGCCCTTCACGGAGGGCGTGATTTCCGGGCGGACCGGCGTCTTTCCCGAGACGCCGTGCGCCGGCCCGGCCGGTCGAGGCGGGCCCTTTGGGGCCCGCATTTCTTTCGAACGGGCGGTGGGACTGCACCCTTGACGGCGATCAAGGCAGCGCAGACCGCCCGCTTCGACAATCGACACAGCTACCTGATGGAGGGCTCGGTCGTGCGTCTGGCAATCATCCACGCAGTTGTGCTGTTGGTGCTGACACTGATCGGTGTCGGCACCGCCGGTGCCGCCGAGCCCGACGGATCGCGGCGCCAGGCGCTGGTGGCGATGGTGCGACAGGACTGCGGTTCGTGCCATGGACTCACGCTGAAGGGCGGGCTGGGCCCGGCCCTGCTGCCCGAAGCCCTGGCCGGAAAATCCGCGGGTTCGCTGATCGCGACGGTCTTGTCCGGCCGGCCCGGTACCGCGATGCCCGGCTGGTCCCGCTTCGTCAGTGAGGCCGAAGCCGCCTGGATCGTCGATCAACTGCTGCGCGGTTTCCCGCCCGTCGATGCCGGAGGCAGGCGATGAACTGGCGCCCTGTGATCGCCAGGGTGCTGGCCGGCCTCGCGACCATCGTGGTCGCAGGCTGTGCCGGTCAGCCGGTAACGGATCTGCGGGGCACCGGAGACCTCGGCATCGTCATCGAGCGGGCCAGCGGCAGCGTCCAGATCGTCGATCACAGCCGGCGCCAAAGTCTCGGCCGGATCGAGGGGCTCGGCGACCTTTCCCATGCCCACGCAACCTTCTCGCGCGACGGGCGCTACGCCTACGTCTTCGGTCGCGACGGCGGCCTGACCAAGATCGATCTGCTGGCCCGCCGCATCGACCGGCGTATCGTCCAGGCCGGCAACTCGATCGGCGGCTCGATTTCCCAGGACGGCCGTCTGGTGGTTGCCCAGAACTATCAGCCCGGCGGCATCAAGGCCTTCGACGCCGACACCCTGGCCCAGGTTGGCGAGGTGCCGGCCGAATACGCGCCCGGGAAATTCTCGAAGGTGGTCGGGCTGGCCGACATACCCGGCCAGGGCTTCGCCTATGCGCTGTTCGATGCCGGCGAGATCTGGGTCAGCGACTTCACCGATCCGGGCGCGCCCCGCACCCGTCGCTTCGCCGCCGGCAAGCAGCCGTACGACGGGCTGGTGACCCCGGGCGGTCGCTACTTCATGGCCGGTCTGTTCGGCGAGGACGGCATCGCGCTGCTCGACCTGTGGCGGCCGGAGCAGGGGGTGCGCCGCATCCTCGACGGCTATGGTCGCGGCGAAGAGAAGCTGCCGGTGTTCAAGATGCCGCACCTGCGCGGCTGGGCGGTGGCCGACGGCAAGGCCTACCTGCCCGCGGTTGGCCGCCACGAGGTGCTGGTGGTGGATGTCACCGATTGGCAGGAGGTGGGCCGCATTCCGGTGGTCGGCCAGCCGGTGTTCGTCATGGCCCGCCCCGACGGTCGCCAGGTGTGGGTCAACTTCGCCTTCCCGGACAATGCGCTGGTCCAGGTCATCGACACGCTCGAAGGCGCGGTGGTCGACACCTTGTCACCCGGGCGGGCGGTGCTGCACATGGAATTCACGCCGCGGGGCGAAGCGGTGTGGGTGTCCGCCCGCGACGACGACCGGGTCACCGTGTACGACACCGCCACCCGCAAATCGCTGGCGGTTCTGCCGGCCAGGGCGCCGTCGGGAATCTTCTTCACCGCGCGCGCCGCGCGGATTGGATTCTGACATGGGTGTCGTGGCCGATCCGATCGTCGACATGCCTTCGGCCGGCCTCGTCGTCGCCCGCCACGACGATGGCCTCGACTGGCACCTGCTGAACGACTACCAGCGCGACTTCCCGCTGCAGGCCTGCCCCTATCTGCGCATCGCCCGAGCGCTCGGCTGCGATCAGGATCGGGTGCGCGAGCGGCTCGCATACCTGCAGTCGAGCGGCGCGATCAGCCGTGTCGGGCCGGTGTTTGCGCCGCGCCGCGTCGGCGCCAGCACGCTGGCGGCCTTGCGCGTACCGCCCCGGCATCTGCCCGAGGTCGCAGCCGTGGTCAGCGCCTCCGCTGCGGTCAATCACAACTACGCGCGCGAACATGCGTGGAACCTGTGGTTCGTCGCGACCGCCGCCGACCGCCTGGCGCTGGCCCGCAGCCTGCGCGAGATCCGGCGGGCGACGGCGTGTCCGATGATCGAACTGCCGTTGCTCACCGAGTACCACATCGACCTGGGCTTCGATCTTGCGACTGGCGCCCGCGTGCGCAGCCAGGCGCGCGCCGTGCCGGTCGACATGCCGGCGCCGAGTGCGGTCGAACGGGCACTGATGGCGGCGATCGAGCGCGGCATTCCGCTCAGCGCTCGACCCTTCCGCAGCGTCGGCCGCCGCGCCGGCCTCGACGAGGCCGAGGTGATCCGCCGATTGCAGGGCTGGCTCGCCGACGGCACGCTGAAGCGTTTCGGCGTGGTCGTGCGCCACCATGAACTGGGCTGGCGCGCCAACGCGATGTGCGTCTGGGACGTGCCGGACGAGGAGGCCGATCACTTCGGTACGCGGCTCGCGACCTGCGACGGCGTCAACCTGTGCTACCGGCGCCGCCGTGCCGGCAGCCGCTGGCGCTTCAACCTGTACTGCATGCTGCACGGCCGCGACCGCGTCGAGGTTCGCGAGCGCCTGCGGATCATTGCTGGGCGCTGCGGGCTGGAGCGCTTCCCGCACGAGGTGCTGTTCTCGACCCAGCGCTTCAAGCAGCGCGGTGCATCCTATGCCGGCCACGGTCATGGCTGAGCACGGGCAGGCGCGACTCGACGCGACCGATCGGCGGATCGTCGATGGCTTGCAGGGTGACTTCCCGCTGGTCTCGGAACCCTATCGGCAGGCTGCCGCGCGGCTCGGCATCGCCGAGGACGAGTTGCTGGGCCGGCTCGATCGGCTGCTCGGCGCCCGCGTGCTGACCCGCTTCGGACCGATGTTCCAGGTCGAGCGCATGGGCGGCCGTTTCGTGCTGGCGGCGCTGGCCGCACCGGAGGCGCGCTTCGACGAGGTTGCCGAGAGCGTCAATCGCCTGCCCGAGGTCGCCCACAACTATCGGCGCGAGCACCGCCTCAACATGTGGTTCGTGCTGGCCACCGAGAGCGCCGACGGCATCGACGCGGCGATCCGCCGTATCGAGGCCGATACCGGGCTGCCGGTGTATGCCTTCCCGAAGGAGCGGGAATATTTCGTCGACATGCGCCTTACGGTGCGCCAGGCGGCCGACCCGGAAGCGTCCGGTGCCGGCACCGTCACGGCGCCCGAGACGGCGCCGAGCCCGGCGACGGCCGTCCGCGGCAGCGCCGGCCCCTCGCTGACGCGCAGCGTCGTCGTCGCCACCCAGGCCGGCCTGCCGCTGGTTCGGCAGCCCTATCGCTTGATCGCCGACCAGCTCGGCTGCGACGAGGGTGCGGTCATCGGCTGCCTCGCCGCGATGCTCGAAAGCGGTGCGATCCGCCGCATCGGCGCGGTTCCGAATCACTACGCGATCGGCTATGTCGCCAACGGCATGAGCGTCTGGGACGTGCCCGACGACGCCGTCGATCGACTCGGCCAGGAGGTTGGTGCGCTGCCGTTCGTGACCCACTGCTATCGCCGGCCGCGGGCGCTGCCGGACTGGCCGTTCAACCTGTTCGCGATGGTGCACGGCGGTTGCCGAGACGAGGTGCTGGCCCGGGTCGCCGAGATCCGGGCGCATCTCCATCGCGCCTGTCGCCGCTACGACGTGCTGTTCTCGAGCCGCATCCTGAAGAAGACCGGCCTGCGCATCGGCGGCTGATCGGCCGCGAGCTGTCGCTCAGCCGGACGCCAGCGCGCGCACCACCAGCTGCATCAGTTCGTCCGGCTGCACCGCTTCGCCCAGCGCGCCGGCGCGGGTGGCCTCTTCGCGCCGGCGCGCTCGGTGTGTCGGCTGGAATTCGCCGTGATAGAAGATCAGCGGCGTAGCGAAACCTTCCTCGCGCATCCGCCGCAGCAGTCGCAGGCCCTCGGCCTCGTCGGGCGATGCGCTCGGCACCCGCGACCAGTCGGAGATCACCAGGTCGAAGGCATCGTCCGACGCATCGTCGCGGGCGGCGCGCAGCCTCGCCAGCGCCGATTCGGTATCCAGCGCCTGCACCACTTCGATCTGCAGATGGGACAATGCGGCGGCCTCGAAGCGGTTGTTGGCAGGCGCGTCGTCCACCCACAGCACGCGCCGCTGCTGATGGACGTCGATCAGCGTCGCCGCCTGCTGATCGAGCGCACCTGAATTGGCGATCTCCGTGCCGCGGGCCCGGGCCGCCTCCAGGATCTGGCCGTGGTAGCCGCTGACCACGCGTTGCAGCAGGGCGTCGCCATCGAATCGGGGCTCGGCCTCGGCCGGCGGCCGCACCAAATAGGCATTGCCGGCCATGTCGTCGCCTTCGCCATCACCTCGGTTCGCCACCGTCCGCGGCGGCAGTCCGTGGCCCTGCCGGTCGAAGGGATCGCTCGCCTTCGGCGTGGGCTGCGGCGGCGATGGGGTCGTCGCCGGCGGCTGTTCGTCGCTGGCCCGCTGTGCCTGGATTTGCTTGACCGCCCGCCGTACGCCCTTGGCGACGTCGGTCCAGGCTTCGTCACGGTTCGGCCAGGAGGTGACCGGACGCAGATCGGTGGGCAATCCCTGCAGGTGGGAGAACGGCGCGTCCTCGATGTCCACCGCGCGGATCAGGATCGGAATGACCTGGGCATCGCCGCTCGCCTGGCGCTCGAGTGCGACCTCGAGTTCGCGGCCCCAGATGTAGTCGGAGGCGATGAAGTCGGCGCTGACCAGCAGCAGCACGATGTCGGCCGACCGCAGATGCCGGTCGATCTCCCGGTTCCACTCGCTCGCCGGCGGGATGTCGCGGTCGTACCAGGCATCGATCACGCCCCGGCGCTGCAGGATGCCGAGGTGGCCCTGCAATTCGTCGCGCAGTGGCTCGTCTTCGTGGGCATAGCTGTAGAACAGGTTGAGCGGCGTCATCGGCGTTCCGTGGTTCGCATTCCTTCCAAATCTAGTCGCCATTGTTGCCGCTGTCTCGCGAGGGCTGCCGTCGGCCAGTGCTTGACGGCCGTCAAGGAGCCGTTCGCGAACGGTGCCGACAATGGCTCGGACGTTGCCGCCAGGAGGTTGAAGTGTTCCGGATTTCTCGTTACGTCAGGATGCTGCTGGGTCCCGCGCCGGCCCCGGAGCGGCGGCCGGCCGCGCCGTCGGGCCGTGGTCCGGTGGTCATCTGGAACCTGATCCGGCGCTGCAACCTGACCTGCCGGCACTGCTATTCGATCAGCGCCGACAAGGATTTCGCCGGTGAGCTGGACACCGCCGAGGTCGCCCAGGTGATGGACGATCTGGCGGCATTCGGCGTGCCGGTGTTGATCCTGTCCGGCGGCGAGCCGCTGCTGCGTCCCGACATCTTCGAGATTGCCGGGCGCGCCAAGCGGATGGGCTTCTATGTCGGCCTGTCCTCCAACGGCACGCTGATCGACGCGCCGATGGCCGAACGGATCGGCAAACTGGATCTCGACTACGTCGGCATCAGCCTCGACGGCCTGCGTGCCACCCATGACCGATTCCGCCGCATGGACGGCGCCTTCGACAAGTCGCTGGCCGGCTTGCGGCTGGCGCGCGAGCTCGGCCTCAAGGTAGGCCTGCGCTTCACGCTGACCCGGGACAACGCGACCGACCTGCCGGCGCTGCTGCAACTGGTCGAGGACGAACAGGTCGACCGTTTCTATCTGTCGCACCTGAATTACGCCGGCCGCGGCAACAAGAACCGCGCCGAAGACGCCCATCACCGGATGACCCGGGAGGCCATGACCCTGCTGTTCGATCGGGTGCTGGCGATGGAGTCGCAGGGGGTGCGCAAGGATTTCACGACCGGCAACAACGATGCCGACGGCGTGTTTTTCCTGCATTGGGTGGCGCGCCGGATGCCTGACCGGCTCGGGCAGGCGCGACGCATGCTCGAGCGCTGGGGCGGCAATGCCAGCGGCGTCGGCGTTGCCAACATCGACAACCTCGGCAATGTCCATCCCGACACCATGTGGTGGCATCACACTCTCGGCAACGTCCGTGAACGGCCGTTTTCGGCGATCTGGCAGGACCGCAGCCAAGGGCTGATGGCGGGGCTCGCCCAGCGGCCACGCCCGGTCACCGGCCGCTGCGGTGACTGTGCGTATCTCGCGATCTGCAACGGCAGCTCGCGGGTGCGGGCCGAACAGGTTACCGGCGACCCTTGGCAGGAGGATCCGGGCTGCTATCTCGACGATGCGGAAATCGGCATCGCCGACGGCCGGGCGCGGGTCGCGGTCACGCCGTGGCGGCGCGTGGTGCCGGTCAGGGCGGTGCAGCCGTGAGGGCGCTGCTGCTTGCAGGGGTGCTGGCACTGGCAGCGTTGCCGGTCGCCGCTGCCGACGCCGAAGCCCTCTACCAGTCCCATTGCGCCGCCTGCCACGGCAGCGATCGCGTCGGCGGCAGCGGGCCCGCCCTGCTGCCCGAGAACCTGGCACGGCTGAAACGCGCCGATGCCGCCGCGACCATCCGCGCCGGGCGCGCGGCGACCCGGATGCCGGCCTTCGGCGAGGTGCTGTCCGCGGCCGACGTCGACGCCCTGGCGAACTGGATCTACACGCCGGTGGATCCGCCGCCGCGCTGGCGCGAATTGGACATCCGCGCATCGCGGATCGAGTACCGCGCGCCGGGCAGCCTGCCGGCAAAGCCGGTATTCGACGCCGATCCGATGAACCTGTTCATCGTGGTCGAGAGTGGGGATCACCACATCAGCATCCTCGACGGCGACCGCATGGCGCGCATCCACCGCTTTCCGTCGCGTTTCGCGCTGCACGGCGGGCCGAAGTTCTCGCCGGACGGCCGCTTCGTCTATTTCGCATCGCGCGACGGCTGGATCACCAAGTACGATCTCTGGAACCTCGAGACCGTGGCCGAGGTGCGCGCCGGCATCAATACCCGCAACGCCGCGGTGTCGGCCGACGGGCGCTTCGTCGCGGTCGCCAACTACCTGCCGCAGACGCTGGTGCTGCTCGACGCCGAACTCAGGTTGGTCAAGCTCTTCGACGTCGCCGACCGAGCCGGCACGCTGGGCTCGCGGGTATCGGCGGTGTATGACGCGTCGCCGCGCAAGTCCTTCGTCGCAGCGCTGAAGGATCTGCCCGAAATCTGGGAAATCTCGTACGACGAAAATGCCGAGCCGATCCACGAGGGCTATGTGCACGACTACAAGATGGGCGAGAGCATCGCGACACCGGGCTATCTCAATGTGCGCCGCACGCGGCTCGACACGCCCCTCGACGACTTCTACTTCAGCCAGAACTACGCCAACGTGATGGGTGCGTCGCGCGACGGCCATGGCCGGGTGGTGAATCTCGATGTGCGCCGGTCGATCGCCGAACTCGACATACCGGGCATGCCGCACCTGGGTTCCGGCATCACCTGGGATTACCAGGGCCGCCGCGTGATGGGCAGTCCGAACCTGAAGGAGGGGGTCGTCAGCATCATCGACATGAGCGACTGGCGCACGATCAAGCGCATCCCGACCCTCGGTCCCGGCTTCTTTATGCGCAGCCACGAGAACGTTCGCTACGCCTTCGTCGATTCGATGATGAGCCCGACCGGCCGCGATACCCTGCAGGTGATCGACAAGCAGAGCCTGGAGGTGGTCGCGCGGCTGCGGCCCGAACCGGGCAAGACGCTGGCCCACGTCGAGTTCGACCGCGACGGCCGCTATCTGATCGCCAGCCTGTGGGAACAGGACGGCGCCCTGATCTTCTTCGATGCCGACACGCTGAAGGAGATCAAGCGGCTGCCGGCATCGAAACCGGTCGGCAAGTACAACCTCTACAACAAGATCCACAAGTCGGAAGGGACCAGCCACTGAGCCCGGCAGGCGGGGCGGATCGGGCTACTGCGGTGGAACGTCGATGCCGTGGGCGGTCAGCCAGTTCCGGTCCAGTTCCCAGCGTACCGATGCGATGCCGGGCTGCGCCTCGACGATGCTGCGCGCCTCGGACTGGGCGGCCGCGAGCCGGGCCTGGGCCGCGATGAAGGCCGGATTCTGCGGATCCCGGACGTCGATCCCCGGCTCGATCGCCGCGATGAAGTGCATCGCCGGCACATCGAAATTGCGAGGTGTGGCCATCACCGCGACGTCGCCCTCGACCCGCAGCACGTGGAAGCGGTACGGATAGTCCTTCAGCGCATCGCTGGCGGTCTGCTCGATCACCGAATCGAGCGCACGCGAGCGCGCGTCGGGGCGCTGGATGAACCAGTCTGCGGCGAAGGCCAGAAGCACCACCAGCGCGATCCACTGCCAGCGCTTGTTCACGGATCTCGAACCTCCAGTCGGGGCGTCCGCATCGACCATCGCTCACGCCGGACGGGCGCACGCCGACGCGATGACAGGATGCTGGCCCAAGGTTAGCAGGGATCGCGGCGATCGGTGTTGCCGGTGCCATGATTCAGAAAATGTGTAGTCTTATCAGATGCGTGCAAACGGTTCGGAATCCCGGTCGGCGCCTTGCCGACCCCCACTACCCCCAAAGGGGTATGGTCTGCGCGGGTACCGTATGCGACTGTCCCTCACCTTTCGAGACACGGCAACTGCGGTTGCCGTCCCGTTGGCCGGGCGCATGTCGACAAAAGACGGTTTCATCATCGATCCATTGCTCGCGCGCATTCCCTTGCTCGCCGGGCTGAGCCATCCCGCCCGACGGGCGGTCGCGGCGCACGCGCAGCGGCGCGAGGTGGACCGCGGCGCGGCACTGTACCGGGAGGGCGACCCGGCGCACGCCTTTCACTTCCTCGCAGCCGGCAAGATCAAGCGGGTCGTGTGCTCTGCCGAGGGCTCGGAAAGAGTCATCGATCTCGTGCTGCCAGGCGATACCATCGGCTTGTGCGAAGTGTTTTCCTCGAGCGGTTTCGCCTGCCGCGCGGAAGCGCTCGAGCCATCGACCGTGGTCGAGATCAGCCATGCCGCGATCGACCATGCGATGGATCTCGACCCCCGGCTGCCGCGCCGAATCATCTCGGCGATCGCCGATCGCAACACCGGTCTGGTCCGCGACATTGCCGCTTCGCACTTCCATTCGGCCTGTCGCCGTGTGCTCGACTATCTGCGCCATCTCGCGGATTCGGTCGCCGAGATCGACGACGGGGCCTCGCCGAGCTTCGTGCTGCCGGTGCGGAAGCATCTTCTCGCGGCGCAGCTCGGCCTCAGCCCGGAGACCCTTTCCCGGGTCTTTCGCGACCTTTCCGAAGTGGGTCTGATCTCCGTGACCGGGCCGCGCATCACCTTGTCGCCCGATGTCGACAAGCACGCGTCGACGATCGCCGAATCGCGCCGCCGGGTCCTCGCCGAAGCGCGTTCCGCGAGCCGGTCCTGCCGCTGACCGGCTCACGACTGCGTGATCGGCACCTTGCCGCCGCGCCGCGCCCAGAGTGCAATTTCGACCCGCGAGCGATAGCCGATCTTGCGTTTCATGTTGCGCAGGTGCACCTTCACCGTGCCCTCGCTGATGTCCAGCGTGCGGGCAATCAGCTTGTTCGGCATGCCGGTGCCGACCAGTGCCAGCACCTGCCGTTCCCGGTCGGTCAGCGCGGCGCAGGGCGGCTGTGTGCCGGCCGCCTGCCGCGAATCGCTCGCCAGCAACCGGCGGGCATGGGCGCCGCCGTCCGTTGCAGACAGCACGTGCCGCACCGCGGCGAGCAGGTCGCCGGCGTGCATGTCCTTGGTCAGATACTCGACGGCACCGGCCTCGAGCGCGCGGGCGACATCGCGCGGACTCGTCGAACTCGTCAATACGACGATCGGCGCCGCCCCGAGCCGGCTTCGCAGCCGATCCACCGTGGCGTAGTCGTCGAAGCCACCGAGCTGCGGGTCGACGATGATCAGGTCGGGACGCAGGCGAAGGGCGAACTCGATGCACTCGTCCGCGCTCTGCGCTTCCGCGACGACGTCGATATCGTGCTGTCGATCGAACCAGTCGACCAGTCCCCGGCGAAACAGGGGATGATCGTCTGCGACCAGGATGCGGTGCTTGCCGGCGGTCATACGGCCGACCTTCGACCCGGCGAGACGGGGTCACGGGCAGCCGGTACGTCCACGACCGACACGACAGCGCACTCGCCATGACACCCGGGATGCGCGGCCGTCGGGATTCGGAATACCCCATCGTGACGGCTTTCGGCCGCATTGCTCTTGCGATGCAGCAAGGCCGGGTTCGCGGCCGCAGTTGCCGCCCATACAGCCTCGCCCGTGATCGCGTGCGTTGAATATTTATTGCACATTAACAGATGCTTCCGAAAATACTTGTCGATTCTTATTTTCGGAAACGGTGACTGCGGGCGCATTGGCACAGATCAAGATTGACGCCTGGCGTGCATAGAATTGACTGCGGTGCAGCACGGATCGGTCTACAGGCTTGCCCGGATTTCGGGCGGGTCCGGCAACGGTGCCGACGGGGCGGGCGCAAGCGGCGATGGCCGTGATCGCGCGAGCGGATGGCCGGCTCCGCGGCGGTTGTGGGCGGCGGCCCCGAGTGTTCCGGGGGAGACGGTCTCGCACCGATCGCCGTCGCGCCTCGGAATTGCCGGCATCGACTGCGGTGTTCAGTCCTCCAGGGCCACCCAGCGGCCACGGAAATATTTCTGCTCGCGCTTCTTCAGTCGCTTGCAGGGGTGCGTTCCGACCATGCGCCCGCCGTCGTCGCTGAGCAGCATGACGTCGGCACGCGCGGCATGCTGGAAGTAGCCTTCCGGATTGAAGTCGTGCAGATCGACCGCGACCTGCTCGGGAACGTCGACGCCGTTCCAGGCGTACAGCCGTGATTCGCCCCCGCTGTCATGGTGGCCGGCAGTGATCAGGTAGCGGCTGTGGCGCAGCGACAGTGCGCGCACGCCCAGTCCGCCGAGGTCGAGCTGGATGGGTTCGCCGAAACGGGCCGCTTCGCCGGCCATCACCTGCTCGGGGTTCTCGAGAATCACCAGCAGGGCCAGACCATCCGGAATCGGGTTGCGGAATCCGATCAGCAGGCCACCGTCCGGCGTCGCCGACAGGCCCTCGATGTTGAGTCCGCCCGGCGTCTTGGGCGGGCGCATGGCCGCCGCGGAAAGATCGAACGGGCGCAGTTGTGGCGCTGCCAGCAACTGCTCGAAGAAGGTCTCGGGTGCCACCGCCGTGACCGCCAGCGGCCGGTATTCGTCCGGCACCGTGGTGGTGAAGAAGCGCAGGCGCTCGCGTCTCTGCTCGCCACGAATGTCCCGCCCGTGCGAGGTGATCCAGTAGGCGCGGCCGTTCAGCGTCGTCGCGGCCTCGATGTCGGTCTCGGGCGGCGGCTTGAGCCTGCCCTTGCGCGAGCGGGTTGGCTCGACGCCGAGTTGGCTCGATATGTCGATTTCGCCGAGCGGCGCGCCGCCCGTCCCGGCGTCATAGATCCGCAGCAGATTGTCTTCGTCGTCGGCAACCGCGAAGCGGTCCGTGGACAACGGGATCGCGCCCGACGCGTCGCACATGCCCGTGAATCGCACGTCGGCCGCCGTGGCCGCGCTGCCGACGACGGCGATGGCAAACGCCAGCGCGAGGGCTGCCGCCCGGCCATGCTTTGGTGTCAGGTCTATCATCGTTTCATTTCGTGGTGGCCTGGTGTTCCGTGCGATCAAGCGCTGACGCCGTCGCTCGCCTTGCCGATCCCGCGACACAGTCGTCAATTCGCGCCAGAGGCCCGCAGCAGGGCGTCCAGTCGACTGGCGAATGCCCTTAGATCGGCTGGCCCGATCGGCGCCGGGCCTCCGGTGTCGACACCGGTGCCGCGCAGTGAATCCATGAAATTTCGCATGTCGAGCAGTTCGCGAATGTTTTCCGGCCCGAATCGCTCGCCGCGTGGCGACAGCGCGTAGGCCCCCTTGGCGACTGCATCGGCGGCGAGAGGAATGTCCGCCGTGACGACCAGGTCGCCGGGCTGCAGGCGGGCGGCAATGGTCTTGTCGGCCTCGTCGAAGCCACCCGGCACCTGCAGCATGCGGACGAGCGGGGACGGTGGCACCCGCAGATGATGGTTGGCGACCAGCGTCAGCATTCGGCCGGTGCGCTCGGCGGCGCGACACAGGATGTCGCGTATCGCGACCGGGCAGGCGTCGGCATCGACCCAGATGTGCATCGTTCATCCCAATTGGCAGGACTTGGTCGTGGCGAGAGACGCGCCTACCGCCGCGCCGCTGCCGCCGGCAGTATAGGCCGCCTGGCCCGAATGACGCGTCGGGCATGGCATGGTGATTGCTCGTCCGTGATGCTCCCGTCAGCGCGGCAATGACGCCGACGAAGCCAGCAGCGCCCGTGGCGATCGGATGACGTTCAAACGACCGGATAGGCAACGGCCGGACACCGCCGTCGACGCGACCTGCAAGGCGCGTTCGCGATGCCGGCACGGCTTGTCGCGGTCACGGTCCGGGCTGGTCGGCAGCGCACGAAATCGGCAATGATTGGCGCGAGCGATTGTCCAAGCTCGATGGCCGACTGCCGGCCGAGCCGGCGACAGTCGACGGCTGCCAGGGGGATTCGATGATGGATGACAAGCATGTTGCCGATACATGGGAGCGAGGCAACCCGTACGAGTTCTACGTCGGGCGCTGGAGCCGCCGAATCGCTCCGCCGTTCCTGTCCTGGCTCGGCATCGGCGGCGGCCGAAGATGGCTCGACGTCGGCTGCGGCACCGGCGCGCTGTCCGCGGCCATCCTGGATCGATGTGCGCCGGCCTCGGTGAACGGCGTCGATCCGTCGGAAGGATTCCTCGGCAGCGCGCGCGAGCGCGTCGGCGCCAAGGCGACGCTGCGGCAGGGCGATGCCGCCCGGATTCCGCTCGGCGATGCGTCGGTCGATGTCGTGGTCTCGGGACTGGTCCTGAACTTCGTGCCGGATCACCATGCCGCGCTGCGAGAGATGTCGCGGGTGACGTGCAAGGGTGGCACGGTGGCCGCTTATGTCTGGGACTACGCCGACAGGATGGAATTGATGCGGCACTTCTGGGACGCCGCGGTCGAACTCGACCCGGATGCTGCAAAGCTCGACGAGGGCGCGCGATTTCCGGTGTGCCGGCCGGACGCGCTCGAGCAACTCTTCGTCGGATCCGGGCTGGATGCGGTCGCTGTCGAAGCCATCGAGATTCCGACCGTCTTCACGGACTTCGACGACTACTGGCAGCCCTTCCTCGGCGGCCAGGGACCGGCACCGGCCTACGTCATGTCGCTCGACGGCGCGGCGCGGCAAAGGCTCCGGCAAGCCCTTTGGACACGACTGCCGATCCAGCAGGATGGTTCGATCGCGCTGGCTGCCAGGGCCTGGGCGGTGAGGGGCGTGGTCAAGGGCTAGGCATCGTGGCCCGCCCCCGTCGGGACGGCTTGCGTCGCGGACCGCATCCCGCTGGGACAGGCGTGACATCGCGCCGCGCCGTGGCCGGCGGCGAGCTCTCAGTGCCGAGCGGATCGATTGTCCCCAATATTTCATTTGCATGAGATGATCGCGCGCCGGCCGTTGCCGAGTGGATGGGGCCATGTCATACCGCGTGCTGTCGCTGTCTCTGCCCGTGTTGTTCGCCGTCGCCTGCGGCGGCTCGGTCGAATTTTCGCCGCCGGTCGCCGAGCGGCAGTTCGAGCTTCTGGGCGAACTGGCACTGGATGCACCGGCCGCCCGGGCGATCGATTTCGACGGCCGCTACGTCCTGCTGTCACAGGGCGAGGGCGGGCTCACCGTGGTCGACGCCGAAGACCCGCGAACGCCCAGGGTCGCGGCACGATACCGGCCGGCGCAGCAGCGCGACGGCGTGGTCGCCTTCGATCGCATTCTCGATGCGGTCTGGCTCGATGCCGGCCACTTCGTGTCCGTCGTCGATCCGGCCTGCGCCGGCCTATGCATGCTGCCGCCACCGGACCAGGAATTGCGCGTCCAAGCCTGGACCGGCAGCGGCGACCCCAGGGTTGTCGCGACCCTCGCGGCCGAAACCACGGTCGCCATCGCGGCCGATGCCGGCTGGCTGATCACCTCGATGCCTTCGGAACGGTCGTCCGGGGCCATGGGCTCGCTCAAGGTATTCGACCTTCGATCGCCGTCGAGTCCGCGCGAGACGGCCCGTGCGGACCTGTCCACCGCCGGCAGGCTGGTGGTCGGCAGCGGCGGAACCCTGATCAATGCGTTCTCCGATGCCGGCGGCAGTGCGACGGGGTTCGATCGGCTCGACGTCACTCGGCCTGCCCAGCCGCTGCCGCTCGCCACCAGCGGAACCGCTGCGGCCGCCGGCAGCTTCGGCGACGCTGCTCTGGCAGGCCAGTTCCTCTATCAACTCGATGGCGGCGGTCAACTGTTCCGTATCGACGTGTCGTCCCCACGCGGCCCGTTCCAGCCGGTGGGCCTGCTCGGCGGGGCGGCGATCACCGCCTTCGCGGTCGATGCCGACCGCCTGGTGCTGAGCCGCGGCGGGGCGCCCGTCCAGGTCTATCGGCTGGACCGAGATCGGCCGCCCCTGCTGCTCGACCAACTGCCGGACCGGGGCGAAGTCCTGCACATCGCCCTGCACGGCGACCTGATGCTGCTCGCCAGCGACCAGCCGGCACGGCTGTCGCTGTTCCGGCTGCTGCACTGAACGGCCGCGTCGCCAAGCGCGGAAAGTCGCCCAGCGCCGCGTGGGCGCGACCCTACAGCAGCTTCATCGCCCGCGCCGCCTGCCGCAGTTCCGGACGGAAATCCGGGTGGGCGATCGCGATCAGGGCCTCGGCCCGTTGCTTTGCGGTCTTGCCGCGCAACTGGGCGACGCCGTGTTCGGTGACGACGTAGTTGACGTCGTTCTTGCTGGTGGTGACATGGGTGCCGGGCGCCAGCGTCGGCACGATGCGCGAGATCGAGTTCTCCTTCGCGGTCGACGGCAGCACGATGAACGACTTGCCGTCGCGAGAGCGATTTGCGGCGCGAACGAAGTCGGCCTGCCCGCCGGTGCCGGAATAGGGCGTGTGGCCCAGGCTCTCCGAGCCGCACTGGCCGATCAGATCCACCTGCATGCTGGCGTTGATCGACACCAGCTGGTCGTTGCGGCCGGCGAGATAGGGATCGTTGGTGACGTCGACCGGGTGCATCTCCAGCGCCGGGTTGCGGTCCATGAACCGATACAGCTTGTTCGAGCCCAGCGCGAAGGTGGCGAGCATCCTGCCCCGGTTCACGTTCTTGCGACGGTTGGTGACAGCGCCGGATTCGACCAGCGTCATGATGCCGTCGCCGATCATCTCGGTATGGATACCGAGGTCGTGCTTGTGGGTGAGCTGCATCACGACGGCGTCCGGGATGCCGCCATAGCCGATCTGCAGGGTTGCACCGTCCGGGATCATGTCGGCGACGTACTGGCCGATTGCTTCCTGGACCGGACCGATCGCCGGCAGGCCGACTTCGAGCACCGGTTCTTCGCTCTCCACCAGCGCACTGACCTGGGAGACGTGGACATGGCAGTTGCCATTGGCGAACGGCACATTCGGATTCACCTCGAGCACCACCGCCCGCGCGCGACTGATCGCAGCCATCGTGTAGTCTGCGGCCAGGCTGATCGAGAAGTAGCCGTGTTCGTCCATCGGCGAGGCCATCGTGAATACCACGTCGGCCGGCAGTTGCCGCCGCTCGATCAGCGTCGGCAGCTCCGAGAAATAGGCGGGAACGTAGTCGATCCAGCCGCCCTGACCGCCCGGGCGCGACGGGCCGCCGAAGAAATAGGCGCAGTGACGCACGTGTTCGGCGGTTTCAGGATCGAAGTAGCCGTACTTGCGAAGGGGCAGGATCTGCGCGATCTGTACGCCTTCGAAATCGCGCCGTTGCTCGGACAGCGCGGCCAGCAGGGTCGGCGGCTCGCCGACGCCCGTCGGCACCACGATCATGTCGCCGTTGTGGACCTGGCGCACCGCGTCGGCGGCGCTCATGCGTTTGCTCTGATAGGCGGACTGGTGGGACATACGGTCTCCTCCCCGGGGCTGGGCGGTCGATTCAGCGGTCGGTGAACACAGGCGGACGCTTGGCGAGGAAGGCGGCCATGCCCTCCTTCTGGTCGGCCAGGGCGAAGGCGGCGTGGAAGGCGCGGCGCTCGAACAGCAGGCCCTCCTGCAGGCTGCTCTCGAACGCCCGATTGACCGACTCCTTGACCATCATCACCACCGGCAGCGAGAAGCCGGCGATCGTTGCCGCGACTTCCAGGGTTTCGGCGAGCAGGCGATCGGCCGGGAAGATCCGCGCCACGAGACCGGCCCGTTCGGCCTCGTCGGCGCCCATCATGCGGGCGCTCAGGCACATGTCCATCGCCTTGGCCTTGCCGATCGCCCGCGGCAGTCGCTGGGTGCCGCCGGCGCCCGGCAGCACGCCGAGCTTGATCTCGGGTTGGCCGAACCTGGCGGTGTCGGCAGCGAAGATCATGTCGCACATCATCGCCAGTTCGCAGCCGCCGCCCAGCGCGAAGCCGGCGACAGCGGCGATCACCGGCTTGCGGCAGGTCTTCACGCGCTCCCAGTTGCGGGTGATGTAGTCGCCCTTGTAGGCGTCCATGTAGTCGAACGAGGCCATGCCGGAAATGTCGGCGCCGGCGGCGAAGGCCTTGTCCGAACCGGTGATGACGATGCAGCCGATCGAGGCGTCGGCCTCGAAGGCGTCGAGCGCGCTCGACAATTCGTCGACCAGTGCATCGCTGAGCGCGTTGAGCTGCTGTGGTCGGTCGAGGGTCACGAGACCCACCTTGCCGTGGACCTCGACCCGAATGTTCTCGTATGTCATCTCTCCCTCCGCTTGTCTGTGATCGGTGATCCTGGACGTTGGTGGCGACCTCGTCCGGGCAATGCGTCGTGGTCAGAGCATCTCGACGGCGATCGCGGTGGCTTCGCCGCCACCGATGCACAGGCTGGCGATGCCACGGCGGCCGCCGGTCTTCTTCAGCGCGCCGATCAGGGTCACCAGGATGCGGGCGCCGGATGCGCCGATCGGGTGACCCAGGGCGCAGGCGCCGCCGTGCATGTTAACCCGGTCGTGGGCCAGCCCGAGGTCGTGCATCGCGGCCATCGTGACTACCGCGAAGGCCTCGTTGATCTCCCACAGATCGACATCGCCGACCGACCAGCCGGCCTTGTCGAGCAGCGTGCGCATCGCGCCGACCGGTGCGGTCGGAAACAGGTGTGGCGCATCGGCATTCGTCGTGTGGCCGACGATCGTCGCCAGCGGCGCGGCACCGAGGCGTTCGGCGGTCGATCGCCGCATCAGCACCAGGGCGGCGGCACCGTCGGAGATCGAGCTCGAGTTGGCCGGTGTCACGGTGCCGTCCTTGCGGAAGGCCGGCTTCAGCGTCGGGATCTTGTCGAGGCGCGCATTGCCGGGCTGCTCGTCGTGCTGGACGCGCGTCTCGCCGCCACGGGCGGCAAGGCCGACCGGTTCGATCTCCCAGCCGAAGCTGCCGTCCTCGATCGCCGCCTGGGCACGGGTCAGCGACTGGATCGCGAATTCGTCCTGCTGCTGACGCGTGAAGCCGTAATCGGACGCACAGTCCTCGGCGAAGGTGCCCATCAGGCGGCCACGGTACTCGGCGCTGTAGGCATCCTCGAGACCGTCGAAGAACATGTGATCGAGCACCTGGCCGTGACCGAGGCGATAGCCGGCACGACCCTTGGGCAGCATGTAGGGGGCATTGGTCATCGATTCCATGCCGCCGGCGACCATCACTTCGGCGCTGCCGGCCAGCAGCAGGTCGTGGGCGAGCATCGTCGCCTTCATGCCCGAGCCGCAGACCTTGTTCACAGTGGTGCACCCTGCCGCGAGCGGGAGTCCGCCGTTGAGTGCGGCCTGGCGGGCCGGCGCCTGTCCGACGCCGGCCGGCAGCACGCAGCCGAAGATGAGTTCCTGTATCCGGTCGGCGCCGATGCCGGCGCGCTCGACGGCGGCCCGGATCGCGACGCCGCCGAGCTGGGGAGCGGTCAATCCGGAGAAGGCGCCCTGGAAGCCG
Source organism: Rhodocyclaceae bacterium (assembly GCA_020445765.1). Lineage (GTDB taxonomy): Bacteria > Pseudomonadota > Gammaproteobacteria > Burkholderiales > Rhodocyclaceae > Cognatazoarcus. Next base: position 60,433 of record JAGRFY010000060.1, read on the forward strand.
CCGATGGGCGTGCGGGCGACGGAGGCGATGACGATCGGGTCTTTTTCCATGGTTCTCTCGCTGATCTCGGTTGCGGCCCACCCGGTGTCGCCGTCGATCGATTGATTCGGCGGCGCTCTGACCGAGCGAACTTCGAATGCCGACTCGCGGTTGCCTGCCGTCGTCTCCGGCCGGTTGCGCTGAGTCGTCGCGTGCCGGAACTTTAGGAGAAGGACCGGCACGCTTCTAGGCTGAAATCCATCAATCTGCGTGAGCGAAAATGCCACTTCGGTCCGTCGTGCGCGGTGCCGCGACTGCCCGTGGCGCCATGTGCCGCGAGCCGGGGAGCGCAGCCATTGCACGTGACCGAAATCACCGGGGCTCGGGAACCGTTCGAACGATTGCCGAGCCGATCGTCGCGCACTGCTGTTGCCGGCGCGGGCTTCGTATCATCGTTGACCGCCCGAACCGATCCGCCTCGGATCGGCTCGATGCACGGCCGATGCCGTTCTGCCGTCTGCGCCAGCGAGCGGTTCGATCGCGAGCTCGCGGTCAGCCGGATCGCAGGATCTGCCACCGCCGGGAGGTGTTGCCCTTGTTCTATCTGGTTTACGTGAGTTCGTGCCGTGGCCTGATGTCCCGGTCGAGCGTCCAGCAGTTGCTGCACCAATGCGTCGAGCGCAACGGACCACTCGGCATCACCGGCATCCTGCTTTACCAGTCGGGCAATTTTCTTCAGTTGCTCGAAGGTCCACAGGAGGTGGTCGAGACCTTGTACGAAAAGATCTCGGGGGATCCGCGCCACCATCAGGTCACCCGGGTGCTGTCCGGCAACGCGCCGCAGCGCCTGTTCCCCAATTGGTCCATGGCCTACAAGAACCTCGCCGACCTGCCCGAGCGCCATGGCTACCATGCACTGCTCGATCAGAAGCTCGGCCTCAGGGGCTTCGCCCCCGGCCAGCAGCGGGTGCTGCGCTTCATCGGACTGTTCGTGCAGAACAATCCCTGAGTCCGGTGTCGATGCCGGGTGGGTGCCGCATCGTACGCCGGGCGTGATGCAGTTCGCATCATCGTGCATCCGGTGATTCTCCCCTTTCGTAGCGTTTGATGAGTACGGCGTGCCGTCGGCAGCCGACGCTCGATCCACGCAAATCACGAACGGGAGAACGATCATGAAGGCCTATCGAATCGGCAGGGAAATCGGCGAACTGGTGAAACGTGTCGAGGTGCTCGAGGGCGCCGGCAAGCCCTGTGGCTGCGGCGGTCGCGGGGGCGCGGGCGGCGACGGCAGTGGTGGTGGCGGCGGCGGGCTGGTCGAGCTGCCGGTGCGGCCGCTCGACGACGGCGACCCGGTCGCCGACGACTGCGCGCAGGCGACGCCGGCCTGCATCTACTTCGTTGCCGGCTTCGTCGGCAAGGCCTGCCCGGGCATCGCCATCGGCGACTTCATCTGCGTCAGCCCGTGCCCGCCTTGCCCGGACATTCCCCGCCTGCGGGTGGTGAACCGTCAGGGCCGGACGGTGTGCATTCTGATCGTGCGGCCGGGCGCGGCCGGCGGTTGCGATCCCTGCCCGCCCGGTGCGCTTCGCTTCACCTGGGCATAACGGTCGCCGGCGGCCGCTCAGGGCGAGAAATCGAAGCAGCGGCGATTCAGCGCGTCGCCGGCGTAGGCCAGCACCGGCAGGCTCACGCACAACAGCGGCGGCAGGCTCATCGACACGAAGATGCCTGCCGCCAGCGTCAGTGCCCACAGGGCGTGGGCCAGCGGACTGGTGAAGCAGGCGCGTACGCTGGCCACCACTGCCGTCGTCAGCGGCGTGCCCAGCCGTACCATCAGCGGCACCGCATGCACCGTCACGGCATAGACGACGTTGGCCAGCACGAAGCCCATCAGTCCGGAGAACAGGTGGAAGTGCTCGTTGCCCGCCGCCGTCGGCAGCGCCTGGGCGAGGCCGCTGCGCGGCTCGCCGATCATGAAGCTGTAGAGCGTGCCGGCATCGGTGATCCAGATCAGGAAGATCAGCACGCAGAACAGCGCCAGTGCCCACAGTCCGGCGGGTGCGTCGCGCATCGACCGGAGAACACCCGCGAAGGTGGGCCGGCGGCCCGCATCGATGTCCGCGGCGGCGCCAATCAGCGCCGCCATCACGATCGGCCCGACCAGCAGGAAGCCGCCGATCAGGGCGGGCGTCATCGGTGCCAGCGCGAACCACTGGGCGCCCCAGATCATCAGGCTGCCGATCACCGCGAACAGGGCGCCGAAGGCGAGGCTGAAGCTGCGGCTGGCGGCAAAGCTGCGGCGCCCCTCCGCCAGCGCGGTGGCGATCCCGGCAAGCGGCAGGGGGCGCGGTCGTGGCGGCTTCATCGCATCTCCTGCCTCAGGCGGCGAGCACGGTGTGGTGCCGCCTTCGCCCTGGCGTCCTGACCCTGTTCAGGTTCGGCGGAACGCACCTCAGGCCACCAGCCCGGCATACAGCAGGGGCAGCCGCAACGGCAGTTCCTCGGGCTTGCGGATCACCGTGAAGCCGTCGACGCCGAAGACGTGCGGCAGATAGTCCGCGCCCTCCCGGTCGATCGTCACGCAGAACGGCCGCACGCCCTGGCGGCGCGCCTCGATCACCGCGCTGCGGGTGTCCTCGATGCCGAAGCGCCCCTCGTAGTGGTCCATGTCGTTGGGCTTGCCGTCGGACAGGATCAGCAGCAGCCTGAGGGCCGTCGGTTGCGCCGCGAGCAGGTTGGCGGCATGGCGGATGGCCGCGCCCATGCGGGTGTAGTAGCCGGGCTTGAGGGCGCAGATGCGCCCGCGCGCGGCGGCGCCGTGGCCCTCGTCGAAGCGCTTGATGCGCTGGAAGCGGACGTGGCTGCGCTTGAGCGACGAAAAGCCGTAGAGCGCGAACCGATCGCCGGTGGCGCCGAGGGCCTCGGCCAGCAGCATCAGGCTGTCGCGGATGACATCGATGACCTTGAGGTCGTTGCTGATGTGGGCATCGGTGGACAGCGACAGGTCGGCCAGTACCAGGCACGAGAGGTCGCGCTCGCGCCGTTCGCATTTCAGGTAGCGGCCGGTGTTGCCGTCGGCGTGGCCGACCGCGCGGTCGGTCCATTGACGTACGCAGGCGTCGAGGTCGGCTTCGCTGCCGTCCGGCTGGGCTTTCAACCAGCGTCGCGACGGCGTCAGCAATTCGAACTGGTGGCGCAGGCGGCGGGCGGCCCGGGCAAGGCCGGCCGGCAGCGGGCACGGCGCGGCATCGCGTGGCTCGTACTCGGTCAGGCGGCACTGGTCCTTGCGCAGGGTGCGCCGCTTCCAGTCCCATTCGGGCAGCAGGATGCCGTCGGTGAGCGGAATGTCGTCCACCGCGGCCGACGGCAGGTCAAGGTCGAAGCGGATCGTCGACGCGGTCTCGCCACCGCCGTCGGCGATCGCCAGTTCGTCCATGTCGTCGGCCGCCCTTGCGGCGTCGGGATTGTCGTCATCGTCGAGGGCCCGATTGACCCTGACGTACTCAGCCCAGGACAGCAGGCTCTCGGCGCGGAACGGCAGGATGAAGCCGTCGCGACCGTCGCTGTCGTCCTCGCGTCGGGCGCTGCGGCGCTTACCGCGGGCGTCGATCGCGTCACTGCCGGTATTCGCCGGCACCGCAGGCCGCTCGCGCCGGGACCGACGGTCGAACACCGTGCGACTCGGGTACAGCCACAGCGCTACCGGCTGCGGTGGCCGCCGTGCCGAGGGCAGCGTGGCCACCGATCCGGGCTCGCTCAGCGCCCGACGAATGGCCTGCTCCGCCGCGGCCTCGCCGCCGCTGAGTTCCGCCGGCGGAATGCGCAGACCGAGGCAGGCATCGACCAGTCGCCGATAGCGTGCTTCAAAGCCGGGATAGCGCGCCAGGGTGGCCAGCGTGGCTTGCTGGTTGGCCTGCAGCCAGTCGTCGACCCGTGGCGGCGCGCCGGCCGCCAGCGCGATCAGCCACAGGTAGAGGTCGCGGTTGAGCGCGCGCTCGGCGAACAGCGCCAGCGTCGGCGGCAGGCGCAAGGTCTCGTCGTCGCGGCTGGCATGGGCCACCCGCTCGTCGCTGCCGGCGAGACGCGACAGCCAGCCTCTGCGTGCACCGTGCTCGATATCCGCTGCGGCGGCGATGCGCAGTCCGCCGTCGCCGCCGAGCGCCCGGAACAGCGTGCCGGCAGTGCGTTCGATATCTTCCAGCCTGACCGCCGCCTCGGGATGACTGCGATCTGCCCGGGCAGTGATGAAGCGGTGCCAGAGGCCGCCGACGACTTCTTCCATGGCCCTCTCTCCTCAGAATTGCCAGCCGCCGTGGCTGCCAGCGACTGCGCCCGCAACGGCGACCAGCGACAGGGCGAGCAGGATGCGATGCAGGCGTTGGATCCGGGCAAAGGTGCTCGCCGGGTCGCGTCGCGCCTGCGCGGCGAACCAGCGGTGCAGCACCAGCGGCTCGAGAACGAACAGCATCAGCGTGAACAGGATCCAGATCGCCACCATCAGGTGCATCCACCACCAGTCGCCTGGCGCCGCGAATCGCGTCCACGCGCCGAGCCGGTGAGCGAGCCAGAAGCCCGACAGGCCGGCGGCCAGCGTGGTCAGCCGGGCCTGGGCGGCAAAGCGGTGCTCGAGCATTTCGAACAGGGCGACGCGCTGTTCTGGCCCGGCCATCGCCCGGCAGGCCGGCAGCAGCGTCGTCGTGACGAAGGCGACGCCGCCGATCCACAGCACCACGGCCACGACATGGATCGCGCGGGCGATCGCGAGGTCGTTCCACCCGCTCATCGCCGCTCTCCGGCAGCGCCGGGTCGCTGTCCGGCCAGAATCGCCTCGTTGCGACGGGCTGCGTCGCCGGCCACCCAGCCCAGCAGCGGACCTTGCGGGTTGTCTCGCTGGGTCGTTTCGCAGGCCGACACGCACTGGGCGCACTGGGTGCAGGTGAACATCGCCTGTTTGACGTTGCGCGGCTTCAGCCGCATCGGGCAGGCGTGGTCACAGGCCGAATAGCAGTTCGCGCAGTCGGCGGCGCGGGCGCGCTCGAAGCCCACCACCATGGCGCCCCGATTACCCATCCAGGCCAGGCTCTGGAACAGGCCGACTGCGCACGCGAAGCGGCAGAACAAGTGCCTCGCGAAGAGGAATTCGAGCGACAGCACGACGGTGCCGGCGGTGACGAAGATCAGTTGGTTGCGGGTCGGTTCGCCGGCGACGAGATTGCCGTAGACTTCGGCCGGCGGCAGCAGATAGGTCAGCAGCACGACCGCCCAGGTGAATGCGAAGGCGATCGCCAGCGGCACCGTCAAAAGCCACCAGCGGCGATCGTAGCGAATCGGGGTGCCGTCCGGCTCACGCGGCGGCAGCGTGCGCGACTCCCACATGCTGGGCTTGCCGGTGGCGCGCTGCATCAGCCGGTTGATGGTCTCGACCACCGAGAAGTGCGGACACAGCCAGCCGCAGTACAGTCGTCCCCACTTCCATGCGGTGAAGATCAGCGCTGCGCCGGCGCCCAGAATCGGCAGAAAGACCTTCAGCAGCACGGCGCCGAGGATGCCGGCAAGGCCGATGCGGCCGGCCGAATAGTCGTCGAAGCCGACGTGCCACTCCATGCCCAGGAACCAGGCGTGGCCGGCCACCAGGTCGTAGCGCAGCAGGTCGAACGGCGGCGCCAGCACGAACATCACGAAGAATCCGGCCTGGAACCACCGCCGCAGCTGCTGGCGCCGGTCCGGGCGCGGGGCGACAGCGATCGGTTTCCCCGCGCGCGGCCGCGTCTCAGCGTGCATCGCAGGGGCGTCCGATCAACGGATAGACGTAGCCGCGCCCGGCCAGCGCACGCGCCAGACCGAGGGCGCCGAAGCAGATCAGGGTGGTGTGGCAGGTCGTGAAATAGAGCACCACGACGACCCAGGTGTGGGGTGACTGGTAGCCGCCGATCAGCACGATCAAGCCATTGGCGACGATCAGCAGGACCCCGGCCCAGAGACTGCCGGCCACAGTCTGGGCGAGATGGCAGCGGGCCAGCGGCGGCGCATCGTGGCGGTGGCGCAACCACAGGACGATCAACACCAGGAAGGCAAGACCGGGCAGCAGCATCAGGTTGACGAGATAGATCGCCTCGGCGGCCACGGCCAGACCGAAGCCTGGCGTGTCCGCCGGCTCGGCTCGGGTCGGTTCGGGCGTCGCCATCGGGTTACTGGCCGAAGGTTGCGCGCACCACTTCGGCCAGCGCCGCGGCGACCTCGGGGTCGTCGGTCAGGCTCTCGACGATGGCGCTCTCGCAAGCCGCGACCGGCGCCATGCCGCTGGCCACCAGGCGGGCGGCATAGACCAGCAGCCGGGTCGACACCACCTCTTCGAGGTCCACGTCGCGCAGTCGCCGCAGGCTGGCGGCGATCGACACCAGCCGTCGCGCGAGCATCGCATCGCAGCCGGTCTCGCCGCACAGGATCGCCTCTTCGCGTGCGGCCGATGGAAAATCGAAGCGCAGGCTGACGAAGCGCTGGCGGGTGGAGGGCTTCAGCCCCTTCAGAAAGTTCTGGTAGCCCGGGTTGTAGCTCATCACCAGCATGAAGGTGGGCGGCGCCTCGAGCAGCTCGCCGGTGCGGTCGATCGGCAGCAGCCGGCGGTCGTCGGCCAACGGGTGGATCACCACGGTGGTGTCGCGTCGCGCCTCGACCACCTCGTCGAGGTAGCAGATGCCGCCCTCGCGCACCGCCCGGGTCAGCGGGCCGTCGCACCAGCGGGTCTCGCCGTCGCCGATCAGATGGCGGCCGACCAGGTCGGCTGCGGTCAGGTCGTCGTGGCAGGCCACCGTGAACAACGGCAGACCCAGCCGCGCCGCCATGTGGGCGACGAATCGCGTCTTGCCGACGCCGGTGGGGCCCTTGATCAGCAGCGGCAGGCGCATCTTCCAGGCATGTTCGAACAGGGCCACTTCGTCGCCGGCGGCCTCGTAGTAGGGCGCTGCCATGGCGGCGGGTTCGTGAATTGCGTTCATCGAGGAAGTCTCCGTCATCAATCGGCGCCGAACAGGAAGATCGTTCCGATCGCCAGCAGCACCACGACCAGCCAGCCCACCACCAGGGCCCGCCAGCGCGGGCCGGCGCCGCGCAGACCCATGTAGTCGAGAATCACCAGCGTGCCCTTGAGCAGTGCGAGGCCGAGCACCAGCGTGGTGACGCCGCCGCCCCCGCGCCACTCGGCTGCCCACCAGGAGATGGCGGTGGCGGCGAGCAGCAGCAACCAGATCAGGTCGAGTCGGGTCGGGTTCATCGTTCAGTGCAGGACATAGACCAGGGGAAAGAGCACCAGCCACACCAGGTCCACCATGTGCCAGTAGGCGGCCCCGCTCTCGAGGCCGTTCATGCGCCCCGGGCCGTAACGGCCGCGAGCGCTGCCGATGGCGAGCACCGCCAGCACCACCATGCCGAGGATCACGTGCATGAAGTGGAAGAAGGTCAGCGACAGGTAGAACATGTGGAAGGTGTCCGACGACAGGGTCACGCCGGCGGCGATCTTGTCGGCATATTCGGCCGATTTGACCAGCGTGAAGCCGGCGCCGCAGGCAATCGCGCCGACCAGCCAGCGCGCGGTGGTTGCCGGCCGGAGCCGGCCTTCGGCGGCCGCGACCGCGCGCGCAACGCACCAGCTGGCGGTCACCAGCAAGACGGTATTGATCGCACCGGCATTGCGATCGAGGCCCGCCTGCATGGTGTCGAACAACGCGGTGTCGCGGCTGCGGGCCACTGCATAGGCGACGAAGAAGACCGCAAACACCAGCAATTCGGCGAGGATGAAGAACCATACCGCGAGGTCGCCGGGCAGGCGTGGCAAAGCCGTCTTGCAGGTCGGCTGGATTCGGTTCACGGTCTCGCAGAGCATGCCGGGGATGGTAGGGGCCGAGGGCCGTGCGCGGCCTTGACCCAGGACAATTCACCCGCGTCCCGGTGCTGCGCCGTAACCGCTGCGCTTTCCGAAGTCGGGCAAATTGCCCGTCGATCGGATGGCGGCCGACGGGCAGAATCGTGACCGTGTGGTCGGATCATGGACGGATCGGTCGAGATGGCAGCAAGTCGGAAGCATGGCGGCGACAGGGCCGGCATCGATCTCAAGCGCCACCTGCTGTTGCGGGTGACGCTGTTCGCGGTGGTGGTGGCCCTGCTCGGGTCTGCGCTGGTGCTGCAGCAGGCCAGCCAGGGGATTCGCAACGACATCCACCGCAGTGGCGCCGCCATCGAGCAACTGATCGCCCGCGAACTCGATCGACAGTCGGGCGCGTTCGATCGTGGTACCGCCGGCCTGCGCCTGACGCGGCTCGATCAACTGGCGCAATTGCTAGGGCTGTGCATCGAGGTTCAGGACCTGATCCTCGGTCCCGACAGCCGGCAATGCTTCTCGCCGCCCCGGGCGTCACCGGCGCCGGTGCGCCTGCTGCTCGAGCACTGGCTCGACGACGACGTCCGCTATCGCGGCATGATCGGACAGCGGCCGGGAATCAAGGTCGGCGAGTTCGTGGTGACGCCGGACCTGGACGCCGAGGCCGCCGAACTGTGGCGGGATCTGCGTCTGGTGCTGGCGGTCAGCGCCAGCGTGCTGCTGCTCAATCTGCTGATCTACCTGCCGGTGCGAACCGCCCTGCGCCCGACCGAGCGCATCCTCGCGGCCATCGCACGGATGGAGTCCGGCGAGCTATCGGCGCGCATGCCGCGGCCGCGGCTGGTGGAACTGCGGCGCATCTGCGAGGGCTTCGATCACCTCGCCGAGCGCCTGCAGCACACCGACCGCGCCCAGCGCCGGCTGGCCAAGCACCTGGTGACGGCGCGCGAGCAGGAGCGGCGGCGCCTGGCGCGGGAACTGCATGACGAGTTCGGCCAGTGCCTGGCCTCGATCCGCGCCGAAGTCGCGTTCGTCGGCGAGGGCGTCGCGCCCGCGGCGGTCGGCGTGCAGGACGCCCTCGCGGCGATATCCCGAACCACCGACGGGATGATCGGCAGCGTCCGGCGCATCGTGCGCGAGCTGAGGCCCGCCGGCCTCGAGGAGTTCGGCCTCGCCGCCAGCCTCGAGCGGCTGGCCGATCATGCCCGCCGCGCTTTGCCCGGATGCGACGTCCGTCTTCAGGTCTCGGGCGACCTGTCGGCGCTGCCCGACGAACTCGCGGTGAGCGTCTACCGCATCGTGCAGGAGGGCCTGACCAACGCGATCCGCCACGGCCGACCGAGCCGCGTGCGGGCGACCTTGTGCCGCGACCGCTCGGGACTGCGCGTCGTCATCGAAGACGACGGCGTGGGCGGCGCCGATTCGGCGGTCGAGGCCGGCGAAGGCGGGTTCGGCGTGTTCGGCATGGCCGAGCGTGTCGAAGCGTTCGGCGGGCGCTTCGCGCTGCGACCGGGGCGGCCAGCCGGAACCGTGCTGCAGGCGGACTTTCCCGAAACCGCGGTGGCTGCGGCGGCCGTCGCCGGGGAGGGCGCATGATCCGACTGATGCTGGTGGACGACCATGCCGTCGTGCGCGAAGGCTATCGCCGCCTGCTCGAACGACGACCGGATCTGGCGATCGTCGCCGAGGCCGGCGACGCAGCCGCTGCGCTCGACGCCTTCCGCCGGCATCGGCCGGCCGTGGTCGTGCTCGACCTCGGCCTACCCGGCATGGGAGGCATCGAGCTGATCGGTCGGCTGCGTCAGCGCGATGGCGACGCCGCGATTCTGGTGTTCACGATGCACGACGACGTGCTGTTCGCCGCGCAGGCGCTGAAGGCCGGTGCCCGTGGCTACATCACCAAGGGCAGTGAACCGTCGGTACTGGTGCAGGCGATCTATCGGGTCGCCGCCGGCGAGCGCGTGCTGAGCCCGGACATCGCCCCGCGGATCGCGCTGGCACTGATCGACGGCGGTTCCGATCCGCTGCGCGAGCTCAGCAGCCGTGAGTTCGAGGTGCTGCGCCTGCTGTTGTCGGGGAACGACCACGGCGCGATCGCCGAGCGGCTGCACATCAGCCCGAAGACGGCACAGAACTGTCATTACCAGATCAAGGCCAAGCTCGGTGCCAGGAACGACATCGATCTCGCCCGCATCGCCGCGCGTCACGGGCTCGACCTCGGGTAAGCATCGAGCGGTCGTCGCGTGGGCGATTCGCCCGAACGGCGGCGGGCATTCCGCCCGCGGCGGGGTCCGGGGCTTTTCCGCAGGTGCCGCGGCCCGCCAGCATGGTGGCGCCTTCAACGAAACCCGATCCGCCAATGAGACCCATCATGTATTTCCGCGCCATCCCGCTCCTGTGCGGCTGGCTGTGTCTGGCGCCACCGGCCGAAGCGCTGATCCCGCCAACCTCATGCGGCGGCCCGGCCGCTGATGCGGTCGACGCCGACGGCGACCTGTCGGTGGCGCATTGGGCGCGACAAACGCCGAGCATGACGATGTGTGCGTACGGCTACTGGGCCGAAAAGTGTGGCGACCATGCCACCGCGCACGCCATCTTCGACCGCTGCATCGAAGCCGGCTACGCCGGTGCGATGATCTGGAAGGCGCTGCTGCTGGAGGATGGCAGCGGTGTCGAACAGGACAGTGCCCGCGCCACCGCGCTGATGCGGCGTGCTGCCGAGAGCGGCGATCCGGAATACGCCAAGCTCGGCAAGCTGCACTACGCGACCGCGCTCTATCTTGGTCGTGGCGTGCCGCGTGACGCCGACGAAGCGATGAAATGGTTCCGCCGTGCCGCCGCCGACGGCGATCCGGACGCACAGCGGTTTCTCGGCGACGGGACCCACACCGCCGGTCGCGATCGGCAGGGGCGCTCGGTCGCCGCGCAACGGGCGGCGCAGGGCGGCAACGGCGTGCTTCTGGCCAAGCGGCCCCCGGCGCCGCCGGCCCCGGGGTTTTCGTGGCACCTGTCCGCGCTGCTGGCGGCGCTGTTGCTCGGCGGTGCCGCACTGCGCGTGCTGCGCTCGCGGCCGCGGCGTGCGTCGGGTGCCTCATGCTGAGCCTGCTCGATGGGTCGATGTACGCGCTCGGGCAGGCCTTCCTGGCGCCGGTGCTGATCGCGATCGGTGTGCTGTTCGGCTACGCCGTGGCCTCGGTCGGCGCGGTCGCGTGGCAGGCCTGGCAGCGCTTCTGCCAAAGTGCGGCGGGTTTCGAACTGGTGTCGCGCTGGCGAGTCGCGCCCGAGCTCGGTCGGGTGGCGCTCGAGCGGCTCGCACAGTCGCGCCTGGAGGGCGTGCGTCTGGCCGCCCGGATCGCCCCGATGCTCGGTCTGGTGGCGACGATGATCCCCCTCGGCCCGGCCTTGCGCGCGCTCGGCGACGGTCGCGTCGGTGAATTGTCGTCGGCACTCGCGCTGGCATTCTCGGCGGTCATCGTGGCGCTGATCTCGGCGACGCTGAGCACGCTCGTGCTGAGCCTGAGGCGACGCTGGTATGCCGCCGAACTCGATACCATCGACGCGCTGCGGACGCCGGTCTGATGCGCAGCGGCCTGTTCGACGACGATGCCGATGACGAACCGATGCTGTCGCTGGTCAATCTGGTGGACCTGCTGCTGGTGCTGCTGGTGCTGCTGGCGGCGCTGCTGCTGGCCTTCGCCGCCAGCCCGCTGTCGCCGCTGGCTGGTGGCGAGGTGACGGTGATCCGCGATGCTGGTACACCGCAGATGGAGGTCGTGGTGATGCGCGGTGCAAACGTCGAGCGCTTCAGTGCCAGCGGCCGCAGCGGCGTCGGCGATGGCGTGCGAGTCGGCTCCGCGTGGCGGCTCGCAGACGGCTCGATGGTCTACCTGCCGGAGCCCGCGGGTGCGTCGAGCGCGAGGCGGGTCGGGCGCTGACGCGCCTGCCCGGTGGATGCCTTCAGGCGCCGGCCTGCCCGCAGGCCGCGATCGCCGCGCTCAACTGGTCCAGCGAAAAGGGTTTGGTGACGAAGCCGTTCATGCCGGCCGCCGAGCACTGGCCGGCGGTCTCCTGCTGGGCGTCGGCCGTGACCGCGATGATCGGCACCGGCGGCAACTGCCGCTGCGCCTCGCGCCGCCGGATCTCGGCGGCCGCCTCGAAACCGTCCATGTCGGGCATGTGGCAGTCCATGAAGATGTACCGATAGTCCTGGTCGAAGCGCGCGTTGCAGGCGAGGCGACCGTTGCCGACGGTGTCCACCTCGTAGCCGAGGGCCTTCAAGGATTCGGCGGCGACGATCTGGTTGACCGGATGGTCCTCGGCCAGCAGCACGCGCCCGGCGTGCTCGACGCCCGGCTCGGTGGCCACGCTCGGCGCGGGCGACGGCGGACGCCCCTGCGCCCGCGCAGCAACCCGACCGAACGGCAGCGTGAAGCGGAAACACGAGCCTTGTCCCTTGGCCGACTCTACCGAGATCTCGCCGCCCATTGCCTCGACCAGACCGCGCGAGATCGCGAGCCCCATGCCGCTGCCGCCGAAGCGCCGGGTGATCGTGCCGTCCTCCTGGGTGAAGACCTCGAAGATCCGGTCGAGATAGGCCGGTTCGATGCCGATGCCGGTATCGCGCACTTCGAATCGCAACCACTGACGGTGGGCATCAGCGCGGACCGAGCCGATCTCGAGCCGAACCCCGCCCCGCTCGGTGAACTTGACCGCGTTGCCGATCAGATTGACCAGCACCTGTCGCAGCCGCTGGGCGTCGCCGACGAGGCGCTCGGGAAGGCCCGGCTCGATGTCGCAGCCGAGGTGCAAGTGTTTCTCGTCGGCTGCCGGCTCGACCACGGCACACGCCGCGGAGACGACCTCGGCGAGCACGAAGTCGCTTTCCGAGACTGTCAGCTTGCCCGCCTCGATCCGCGAGAAATCGAGCACGTCGTCGATCAGTCCGAGCAGAGCCTTGGCCGAATCGTGGGCCAGCCGAGCGTAGCGCATGCGCTCGGCGTGATCGGTACGGGTCTCGAGCAGCTTGGTCATGCCGAGCACGCCGTTCATCGGCGTGCGGATCTCGTGACTGATGGTCGCCAGGAACTGGCTCTTGGCACGGTTGCCGGCCTCGGCAGCCTCCTTTGCCTGCAGCAGTTCGGCGGTTCGAAGCTCGACCTGACGCTCCAGGTCCTGTTGCTGCAGCTCGAGCGCCCGTTGTGCGTTGCGCCGCTCGGATACCTCGGATTCGAGTTGCCGGTTGAGCGCCTCGCCGCGGTCGATCTGGTGGGACAGCCGAACCGCCAGCGCCTCGTTTTCGAAGCGGAATCGCAGGCTGTCCTGCAGCACCTGATGGAAGTTGCGGGCAGTCTTGATGATCAAGGCGACGTAAATCGCCATGCCTGCCGCGAACAGGGCGTGGGCGAGATCGAACTCTCGCAGCAATTCGACCACCACCGCCAAGTTCGGCGGCAGGAAATACCAATACATGGCCGGGCGGTGCGGCATCAGCACCGGGATCGCCATTGCCGTCAGGCCGACGACGACGACGATCACCGCCATCGCCCGAAAGACATCGTCGCCGTGGCCTACGAACACCATCAGCGTCCAGCACAGGCCCATCGCGGCAGTCCCGATGGTGTAGCGCCGCGCCCAGATCTCCGGCGTCGCAGACAGCGGGCGTTGCCGGCGCCAGACGATCAGCCCCAGGCGCGCCATGGCAGCGGCGACCAGCGCCGTGCACCAGCCGGCCAGCAGCGGCACCATGCCGGATTTTGCGAGCACGATGGCCATCGTCAGCGCGGCGACGATGACCATCACGTTCGCCAGCAGGCCGTTGCGGTACAGCAGTTCGGTTCGCTCCGCCTGGATCTTGCGCTGGATCTCGGGCGGGGCGGCGTCGGTAGCCATTTTCGTGTTGCGCGTCCCTGTCGTCGCGGTGGATTGCGGCGCCGGGTGCCGGACTCGCGCCCGACCACCCGAATCGCACCGTCCGACATTGTGCGGCGGCGAGGCCCGTGCTGCCAGCCTCGCCATGGGGGCGGACTGGACGGGTGGCGGCGCCCGGCCGACGAAAAAGGGGCCCGCGTCGCTGCGGGCCCCGGCTCGGAACGTGAAGATCGCGCGGCTTGGCGTCAGGCGGCGGCTGCCTCCTGCTCACCCTTGACGAAGAAGCTGGCGATGTAGGCGATCAGTCCGATCAGGAACACCACGCCGGCCCACTCGCGCATCCAGTAGAACAGGCTGACCTGATCCTGCACCTGCATGAATGCCTGCGGTGCGTCGCTGAAGCGCTGCAGCCAGACCTGGAGGATGCCCGCCGCGGTCAGGAACAGCGTGATGAACACCATCGACACGGTCATCAGCCAGAAGCTCCACATCTCCAGCACCTGGGACTTGTTCGGGTTGGCGGCGCGGCCCCGCAGCACCGGCATGGCATAGCTGATGATGCACAGTACGACCATCGCATAGGCACCGTAGAAGGCCATGTGGCCGTGCGCTGCGGTGATCTGGGTGCCGTGGGTGTAGTAGTTCACCGGGGCGAGGGTATGCAGGAAGCCCCACACGCCGGCACCGAGGAAGGCCATCACGCCGGTGCCGAGCGCCCACAGCGTGGCCGCCTTGTTGGGATGCTCGCGACGGCGACGGTTGACCATGTTGAAGGCGAACACCGTCATCGCGAAGAACGGGATCGGCTCGAGCGCGGAGAAGATCGAACCCCACCACTGCCAGTAGCCCGGCGTGCCGATCCAGAAGTAGTGGTGGCCGGTGCCGATGATGCCGGTGACCAGGGTCAGCGTGATGATCACGTACAGCCATTTCTCGATCACCTCGCGATCGACGCCGGTGACCTTGATCAGCACGAAGGCCAGCAGGGCACCGAGGATCAGTTCCCACACCCCTTCGACCCACAGATGCACCACCCACCACCAGTAGAACTTGTCGAGCACCAGGTTATCCGGGTTGTAGAAGGAGAACAGGAACATCACCGCGAGACCCCACAAGCCCATCAGCAGCACCAGCGAGATCGCGGTCTTGCGCCCCTTCAGTACCGTCATGCTGATGTTGAAGAGGAAGGCCAGGGCGACCACTACGATGCCCACCTTGGTGATCAGCGGCTGTTCGAGGAATTCGCGGCCCATGGTCTCGAGAATGTCGTTGCCGGTGATCTGCGCCAGCGTCGCATACGGCACCGTGAGGTAGCCGACGATGGTCAGCGCACCTGCCACGAGGAAGATCCAGAACAGCGCCAGCGCCAGCTTCGGCGAGTACAGCTCGGTCTCGGTCTCTTCCGGGATCAGGTAGTAGGCGCCGCCCATGAAGCCGAACAGCAGCCACACGATCAGCAGGTTGGTGTGCACCATACGGGCCACGTTGAAGGGAATGGCCGGGAACAGGAAGTCGCCGACCACGTACTGCAGGCCCATGATCAGGCCGAACAGGATCTGGCCCGCGAACAGGGCGATTGCCGCGATGAAGTAGGGCTTCGCGACGGCCTGGGATTTGTACTGCATGCTTGTCGCTCCTTTGAATCGGTGAAGGGCGGCCCGGCTGTGCGGACCAATGCGCGTTCAGCCCTCGACGTTGGGCGGCCAGTTGTTGGTGTCGATTTCAGAGCTGTACTTGAGGAATGCGACCAGTGCGTCTAGCTCCTCATCGCTGAAGTTGAACTGCGGCATCTGGCGGCGGCCCGGCGTGCCGGTCGGCTGCGACTGGATCCATGCCTTGATGAAATCCGGGCCCCGGCGCACGTAGACGTTGCCGAGTTCCGGCGCGAAGTAGGCGCCTTCGCCGAGCAGCGTGTGACATCCGATGCAGTTGTTGGTCTCCCACAGCTTCTTGCCGTGGGCGACCTGCTCGGTCAGGGCCTGGCGGTTGTCCCGTTTCGGCAGCGTCTGCATCGAGTCGAAGGTCAGCGCCAGAAACAGAAGGATGAAGAACACCGTTCCGCCGTAAAAGACGTTCCGGGCCATGCTCTTGGTGAATGTGCCGCTCATCGCAGTTCCTCCGAATTGCCCGCGCCCCAACAGCGCGACTTGGCGGCGATGATGCTTTTGTGCGCGGTGGGCACGCCTTGACCCGCGTCAAGCGTTCCGCCGGCTCGACCGCCGGGTTATCATCCGGCGACCCATTCGATGCCATTGGCAAGTCATGCAGAGCGAGTGCTTTCCCGGCCTCGAACGGCTTTCGGCGTTCGAGGCCACGCCGCGTCAACGGAGCGCGGCGATCGAGGCCCTGATCGACGACGGACGTCGCCGTGCGCAGGGCTTCGTGCCCAGCGGCGGGCGCATACCGTCGCTGGTATCGACGAATCCGGTGCTGGCCCACGCCGCGCTCGCCGCCGTCGCCGAGCGCTGGCTGCACGGCGATCGGCGGTTCTGCGAATGGGGCAGCGGATTCGGTGTCGTCGCCTGCCTCGCGCGGATGGTCGGATTGGATGCCTGCGGTATCGAACAGGCGCCGGAACTGGTCGAGGCGTCGCGCCGGCTGGCGGCGGAGCACCGTCTCGACGTGCGCTTTCACGAAGGCTCGTATCTTCCGCCGGGCAGCCACCAGCGTCGCGTCGATGCATCGCTGCTGGCTGCCGACCTGGGCTTCTCGCCGCTGGATTTCGATCTGGTCTATGTCTATCCGTGGCCGGCCGAACGCGAGGTCGTGGCCTACCTGTTCCGCGAACTCGCCCGTGCCGGCACCTTGTTGCTGGTGTACCACGGCGGTGCGCGTTTCGAACTGCTGCGGGTACGGTGAATCGGCCCGCTGCAGGTCGCTGCCCGGTGGTGGTGCTTATGTCGTCGCCGCAGGACGGGTTCAGCCTAAGGCGAGTGATCCGTCCTGATCGATTTGGGCCCGGACCGCGTTGAGCATGGGCTGATCGTGGTCGACATGGTGTGAGGCCCAGTGTCGGTCCAGCAGCGTCGCCAGGTCGTGGGCGCGCGCCACCGGCGAGCGCTCGCAATCGACGTCGAGGGCGCGCGTGACCGATCGCACCAGGCTGGCATGGTCCTGGCGATGCGCATCCCAGGCCCTGGCGTCGAAGTCGACCCGGCACTGGCGCAGGCAGGTTTCCTCCTTGGCGCGCTGGGCCAGGACGAAGGCCAGCACACGGGCACCGAGCTGGGCCAGATCGGATTCGCAGCGCTGGGTGCGGCAGCCATTGGCCGAACAGGCGGCGTGGCAGCGGGTGCCGATGCCGGTCAGCGCGGCAGTGGCCTCGAGATAGAAGCGCGACTTGCGTTCGAGCGAAGCCTCGAGCGCCGACAGCGCCGCGGTCCCGAGGCGGGCTGCTGGCGTGTCGGTGCCGTCCGGTCGATGGCGGACGATGAGCATCGTGGGTTGTCGGTGAATCGTCACGTGTTGACGCTTGCTGGCTCGAATGTCGCGTCAGTCTAGCAAATTGGTGCGATGCAGCATAGCCGAGCTCCCGGGCCTGTTGTTTTTCCGCCTCAAATTCATGGCCTTATCAATGTGTGCCATCCGGAACGCTGGCCGCGACAGGGTGTGCTCGGCATTGCGGGATGCCACGCCCGCCGCGCCGTCGTCGTCCTCATCGTGGCGGCGGGCTACAGTTCCTCGTCCACATAGGCCACGTGGCGGAAGTAGTGGCGGCCTTCGAAGGAGGCTCCGAGAGAGCCGATCAGGATACCCAGCGAGGCGATCAGCTGCGCCAGGGCCAGGTAGTTGCTGGCCGCGGGTGGCTGCGGCAGCGAAGCCGCCCAGCTCGCCACCAGAACGTCGCTGAACAGCCAGTTGGCGAGCAGCAGGGTCAGGCCGAACAGCAGCAGGTAGGTGGTCGCCATGCCGAAGAAGACCACCAGCGCGATGGCGGTGTCGGTCAGCACGATATGCTCGGAGAGCTGCTTCGACGAGCGCGTCAGCAGCAGTTGCTGGCGACGCAGGATGAAGCCGCTGGTGGCGAGCAGGATGAAGGCCGAGAACGCCGTCATCCGCGACAGGGGTTGGCTCATGCCCAGATCCCACGCCTCGGCGGTCATGATCAGGATCATCAGAGTCGACACCGCGCCGGTGGTCAGGCGGTTCAGCCTGAATGGAAACTGCCACGGGCGCGCCTGCCAGACGCCGCTCAGGATCTCTCCGCGCAGCAGCCAGATGGCGTGAAGATAGAAGCCGGGGACGTTGCGGCCGGCCAGTTGGGCGCGCTCCTCGAGGCGGACGTCGGCGACGTCGTCGAGTTCCTCGCCGAGTGCCGCGACGGCGCCGTCCCGATAGCCGGCCATCGCTTCGAAACCGGCGGCATCGGTGGGGACCGACATGTAGTCTCGCGGATCGTCACCATGGGCAATGCCATTGAGGTCGCCGAGCAGATGGAGAAACAGGTTGGCGAGCCGCCTCGCCGCCTCCGGCGGAGACGGTTCCGGTGCCGGCAGCAGGCCAGCGAGCGACACCACGGCGATCGACAAGGCCCGAGACGGCATCGCACGTGCGTCCGCGCGCTCGTAACCGAGCAGGGCGCGACCGGTGATCACGCAGCTGAAGTCCCAGCCGTGACGGTCGTGCTCGGTGAGGCCGCACTGGAACAGTTCCGGCGCATCGGCGGCGCCGGCTTCGCCACGGCCGGCAGTGCGGACCACGGTCAGCCGCCAGTCGAATCCGGGAAAGATGCGTCCGACCTCGTCGAGCACCCGCTGGCGCGCTTCGAGGATCAACGCGCCGTCGAGCTCGGCTGCGCTGTCGACCAGGGTCCAGCCGATCTCGATCGGGGGCCTTGACGTCCCGCTCGGGGTGCCGCCGTCAGCGTCGCTGGCGGGCAGGTCGGGGGTCTTCACGAGTGACCATCTGGTCGGCGTCGAAGGGCTGCAGCAGGGAGCGCGCGTCGGCTTCGCTGCGTGCGCCGAGCCAGGCTTCATGGTCGTCAGGGTCGAGCACGACGACGCTGCGCTTCTCGTCGCCGGGCTTGTGGAATCGCCGCATCAGCGGATGGGCGTCGGCATTGATCGTGAGCATCGTGAACGACCAGTGCGCCGGGCCGTCGTCGCCCATCCGGCGCTCCCACAGGCCGGCCAGCGCGAACGGTTCGCCGTCGGCTCGCTCGATCCGCCAGCGCACCGCCCGACCGCTGTCGTAGCACGGTTCGTAGAATGATTCGACCGGAATCAGGGCGAACTGGCGCTGGCGCCAGGCGGACCGGAAACTGGGTTTGTCCGCGACTGTCTCGCAGCGCGCGTTGTAGGTCATGCGGGCCAGCCTGCGCGGCTCGGCCCAGTGGGGCACCAGCCCGAACATGCCTGGCAGCCATTCGTCCGCCAGCGCATTCGACAGGAACGGCGCAACGCCGCCCGGGAAGGTTTCGCCGTAGCCGAAGGCCGGCGGTCGAACGACGTGGCGGCCGGTCGACAGCCGTTCGAGATAAGGCTTGCGGGCGGGATTGTAGTCGGCGCACATATGCAATCAGGTGGCCGGCCGCAGGGGCGACCAGGCCGGGCGCTATGGATTGGTGCCGGGCCGATCGGACTTCGGAACCGCGCGAAACACGACCTTTTCGACGCGTCCGCTGTCCTTGTCGTAGATCAGCGTGGCATCGTAATTGCGCGCAGGCGAATAGGTCAGGCTCTCGCGCAGCCAGT
>JAGRFY010000061.1:0-12081 GCA_020445765.1 Rhodocyclaceae bacterium
GTGGGATCCTGGGCCGCGTCGGCGGCCTGAGCGTAGGCAGTGGAAATCAACACGATCGATACTCCCGGGTGCAAATTCGCGAAGCGCGGATTATATCAGCAGCCCGGATTTCGCCGCCGGCCGCGGCAATGCTCAGGATTCGACCGCCCGATCTTCGCTGAAGCGGCGCACGAATGCCGCGAACGAGCCCGCTGTGATCGCCTCGCGGATCTCTCGCATCAGGGTCTGGTAGTAGCGCAGATTGTGGATGGTATTGAGCATCGAACCGAGCATCTCGCCGCTGCGGTGCAGATGGTGCAGGTAGGCCCGCGAGAAATTGCGGCAGGTGTAGCAGTCGCAGGACGGGTCGAGCGGGCCGGTGTCGCTGCGGTGCGCCGCGTTCTTGATCTTGATGTTGCCGAAGCGGGTAAACAGCCAGCCATTGCGGGCATTGCGGGTCGGCATCACGCAGTCGAACATGTCGATGCCGGCGGCCACGCTGGCCACGATGTCCTCGGGCGTGCCGACGCCCATCAGGTAGCGCGGGCTTGCCACCGGCAGCCGCGGCGCAGTGTGCCGCAGGATGCGACGCATGTCCTGCTTCGGTTCACCGACCGACAGACCGCCGATGGCGTAGCCGTCGAAGCCGATCGCCTCGAGCCCGGCGAGCGATTCGTCGCGCAGCGTCTCGTACATGCCGCCCTGGACGATGCCGAACAGGGCGTTGGTGTTGCCCAGGCGATCGAACTCGTCGCGCGACCGCCGGGCCCAGCGCAGCGAAAGTCGCATCGACGCAGCAGCCTCGTCGAGGTTGGCTGGATAGGGCGTGCATTCGTCGAAGATCATTGCCACATCGGCGTCGAGGCGGGTCTGGATCTGCATCGAGATTTCGGGCGTCAGCATCAGCCGGGCGCCGTCGATCGGCGATGCGAATCGAACGCCTTCCTCGGAGATCTTTCGCAGCGCGCCGAGCGAGAAGACCTGAAAGCCGCCGGAGTCGGTCAGGATGGGCTTGTCCCAGTGCATGAAGCGGTGCAGGCCGCCATGGGCGTCGATGACCGCCATGCCCGGCCGCAGCCACAGGTGAAAGGTGTTGCCCAGACAGATCCGCGCGCCGACCTCGGCGAGTGCTGCCGGGGTCATCGCCTTGACCGTGCCATAGGTGCCGACCGGCATGAACACCGGCGTGTCGACTTCGCCATGGGCCAGCGCGAGGCGGCCGCAGCGGGCCGCGCCGTCCTGCTTCAGGAGTTGGAATCGCATGCTTGTCGCGTCAGGAACATGGCGTCGCCGTAGCTGAAGAAGCGGTACTCGGCTTCGATGGCGTGGGCGTAGGCGGCTCGGATCGGTGCGATCCCGGCGAATGCCGAGACCAGCATCAGCAGCGTTGATCGCGGCAGGTGGAAATTGGTCAGCAGCGCGTCGACGACCTGGAAGCGGAAGCCGGGCACGATGAAGATGTCGGTCTCGCCGCTGCCGGCAGTCAGCGGCCCGCTCCGGGCGGCCGCTTCGAGTGCGCGCAGGCTGGTCGTGCCGACGGCGACGACGCGCCCCCCCGCGGCCCGTGTCCGCCCGATCGCGGCGACGGTTTCGTCCGGCAGCAGGTAGCGTTCCCGGTGCATGCGGTGGCGCGAGATGTCGTGGCAGCGCACCGGCTGGAACGTGCCGGCGCCGACGTGCAGCGTCAGATAGGCGGTGTCGACCCCTTGCCGGCGCAGTTCGTCGAGCATTGCCTGGTCGAAATGAAGGCCTGCGGTCGGCGCGGCGACCGAGCCCGGGTGGCGCGCATAGACGGTCTGGTAGCGCTCCTCGTCGCCGTCCCCGGCACCACGGGTGATGTACGGCGGTAGCGGCAGTTCGCCGTGGCGCTCGAGCAGTTCGAGCAGCGGTACTTCGTCCGGAAAGGCGAGGTGGAAGAACTCGCCGACGCGACCGAGCACCGTGACGTCGAACGCATCGGCCAGACGCAGGCGGCTGCCGGCTGACGGCGACTTGCTGGCCCGGATCTGGGCCAGCGCCTGGTGGGGGCCGAGCGCGCGCTCGACCAGCACCTCGATGCGCCCGCCGGTCTGCTTGACCCCGTGCAGGCGGGCGTGCACGACCCTCGAATCGTTGAACACCAGCAGGTCGCCGGCCCGCAGAAGGGTCGGCAGTTGGCGAAACGACAAGTCGCGGGGACCGGAACCGGCGATCGCCAGCAGCCGGCTGCCGCCGCGTGCATCGGGCGGTCGCTGGGCGACCAGCCGCTCCGGCAGCTCATAGTCGAAGTCGTCGAGGGTCAGGGGCATGCGCTTGCTGGGGCAACCGTGTTGGGGGATAATTCGCCGCCTTCCCGGCCGGGGTGGCGGAATCGGTAGACGCAGCGGACTCAAAATCCGCCGCTGGCGACAGCGTGAGGGTTCGAGTCCCTCTCCCGGCACCAGATCCAGTGTTCGATGTGGCGCCAAACCGGCGATCTTAGCCCGCAAATTGCCGGCTGGTCCACGGTCGTGCCTGCCGGTGTGTTGTTGTGACGATGCTCGACGCCAATGCCCGCGCCCTGCTCGATATGGTCTATCGGGTCGGCGCCCCCAAATTTCATCAGCTCGACGAAGATCAGGCCCGGCGGTCGATGGTCAAGCTGCAGCACGCGTTCCAGCCGGACGCGCCGGCGGTCGCGTCGGTGCTTGAAGTGCCGATCCGCCGCCCCGGCAAGGGGCAGGGCGTGCTGCTCGCGCGAGCCTATCGGCCAATCGGCGCGTCGCCGGAACAGGTCTTGCCGGTTCTGCTCTTTCTGCATGGCGGCGGCTGGTGCATCGGCAGCGTCGACACCCACGATGTGATGTGTCGCGAGCTATGCAACGCGGCCGGCGTGGTCGTCTTCTCGGTCGACTACCGCCTGGCACCGGAGCATCCGTTTCCGGCGGCGGTGGACGACGCCGCGCTGGCGCTGCGCTGGCTGCAGAACAATGCGGGCGAGATCGGCGGCGTCGGCGAGGCACTTGCGATCGGCGGCGACAGTGCCGGCGGCAATCTGGCGCTGGTGACCACGCTGTGGGCGATCGAGCAGGGTCTGCCGCTGCCGCGGCTGCAATGCCTGATCTATCCCTGCGTCGATATCTACGCCAACACCGCGTCCCGCACGCGGTTCGCCCAGGGCTTCTTCCTGGACGAAGAGAGTCTGGTGTGGTTCTTCGAACGGTACCTGCCGCAGCCCGGCGATGCCATGGACTGGCGTGCGTCGCCGGTGCTGGCCTGGGACCTGCTCGAACGCCTGCCGCCGCTTTGCCTGATTGCGGCGGAGTGCGATCCGCTGGTCGATGAAGGGCGGCAGCTGGCGGCGCACTTGCGCGCTGCCGGCATCGACGTCGAGCAGCACGAGTATCCCGGTCTGGTGCACGGATTCATCACCCTCGGAGGGTTGTTTCCGCAGGCGGGCGAGGCGATCGCCGCAATGGCGGAGAGCATTCGCCGTCATCTGCATGTTCCGGGCCCGAATGGCGGGTAATGAGCGGAATTCGCGGCGTGGTGGATCGCCGGTCACGATCGACGTCGCAATTGGTGTCCTTCGCTGCTGCCCGTGATCTCTTTAACACTGGTGTCGCGATCTCGGGCGTAAGGTTGCGACTCGCGGAAAAGAAGGAGGCGACAGGAGGCGGCGCAGCGCGCTTGCCGGCCCGACGGCCACTGTCGACCCCAGACAAGATTGACGGAATTCAGTCGAGTCCATAATGCTAAAGATCTTCAGCCATCACATTTCTTCCCACAGTCTGGTCAACCTGCTGATCGATGCCCTGGTGCTCGCTGTCGGCATGTTGATCGGCTTCACTCTGCAAAGCGGCGCCGGTACGGTGCTCGACTGGCGGATGGCGGTGCCCTCGGCGCTGGCCTTCGCGGTCACGATGATGGTGCTCAACAGCGCTTTCGGACTGTACAAGCCGTTCGCCGATGCCTCCCTGAGGAGCGTCGCCGGCCGCCTGGCGTTGCCGGTGCTGGTCAGCATGCCGGTCGCCTACGGTGTCTACCATGTGCTGCCCTGGGGACATTTCGCGCCGGAAGCCGGCGAGATCACCGCTGTCCTGCTGCTCGGCTTCGTGATGCTCAATCGCGGCATCGTCAATCGTGGCCAACGTTCCGCCCTGATGGCCCGGCGCGTGCTGGTGCTGGGTGCCGGTGAAGACGCTGCGCTGGTCGAGAAGGTGCTGACCGCGCCCGAGTCGCGGGCCCTGTCGGTGGTCGGGTTCATTCCGACTGCCCAGGACGGCGTGCGGGCGGTGTCGCCGTCGCGCGTGCTGGAATTCTCGGGCCGGCTCGCCGATCTGGTGCGCCGCGAGCAGGTCGACGAGGTCATCGTCGCGGTACGCGAACGTCGCGGTGGCGTGCTGCCGCTGCGCGAACTGCTCGACTGCAAGATGCTCGGCGCGAAGGTGCTCGACCTGAGTTCGTTCTACGAGCGCGTACAGGGCCAGGTTCGCATCGAATCCTTGAAGGCGAGCTGGCTGATCTACGGCGAAGGTTTCCGCCAGGGTCTGGTCCGCAGCGTCGTCAAGCGTGTATTCGATCTGGTCGCCTCGATCGTTCTGCTGGTGCTGGCACTGCCGGTGATGATCATTGCCGCGATCGCCATCCTGATCGAGGACGGCGCGCCGCTGTTCTACTTTCAGGAGCGGGTCGGTCAAGGGGGGCGCAGCTTCCGGGTGATCAAGTTCCGCAGCATGCGTCGTGATGCCGAGAAGGACGGCAAGCCCAAGTGGGCCCAGTCCAACGACGATCGCGTCACCCGCGTCGGCCGCTTCCTGCGCAAGACCCGCATCGACGAGTTGCCGCAGTTGATCAACGTCCTCAAGGGCGAGATGAGCATGGTTGGCCCGCGCCCGGAGCGTCCGTACTTCGTCGATAAGCTGACCGAGGAAATCCCGTTCTACGCGGTACGTCATTGCGTCAAGCCGGGCGTCACCGGTTGGGCCCAGGTACGCTATCAGTATGGTGCGTCGGTGGACGACGCGCTGCAGAAGCTCCAGTTCGATCTGTACTACGTCAAGAACCACACGCTGTTTCTGGATTCGCTGGTGCTGTGTGAAACTGTCCGGGTCGTGCTTACCGGTCAGGGCGCGCACTAAGTCTCTTCCGGTAGGTCCCGTTTGTCGGTCCGGGCGCCCGCCCGGACCCTTTTAGTTTTCAGAGCCCGATGCCTGAGCTGATTGGCGACCTGCAACTGCTCGATGTCGGCAAGGCCGGTTACATACTCGCCGCGGTCGCCCACGGCCTGTTTGCCCTGTATCTGCTGCTGGCGTGGCGGGGCGGGCGTGCCGGCGCCACCCTTCTGGCTGCAGTCCTCGGCGGATCGCTGTGGTCGATCGGCGCCTTTCTGGCGCTGGCCAACGGCGATCAATGGCTGTTCGTCGCCACGGGCATGCTCGACGCGCTGAGGATCGGCGCCTGGTATGCCTTTCTATTGGTGCTGCTCGAATTGACGGGGTCGGATCGGGGACTGATACGGCGGATGGCGAGCGCCGCGGTGATCGTGACGTTCGCGCTCGCGGTGTTTCAGATTCCATTCGAGCCTGCAGCCTGGGCGGCCCGTGGCGTCATGTTGTGCAGCCTGCTGGCGGCGGTATTCGGTCTTGTGCTGATCGAGCAATTGATCCGCAATTTGCCACCGGATGGCCGCTGGGGCCTGAAGCCGATGGCGATCGGGTTGGTGGCAGCCTTCGCGTTCGACGTCTACCTGTACGCCGAAGGCCTGATGTTCCAGCGCGTCGACAGTGCCGTCTGGGCGGTTCGTGGCTTCATCCATGCGCTGATCCTGCCGCTGGTGGCGCTCACCGTCGCGCGCAATCCCGACTGGCGGGTCCACATCAGCGTGTCGCGCCAGGTGGTCTTCCATACCTCGGCACTGCTCGCTTCCGGCGCCTACCTGCTGCTGGTGGCAGGCGCCGGCTACTATCTGCGGATCTTCGGTGGCGACTGGGGCCGTGCCTTCCAGGTGGCACTGGTGTTCGCAGGGCTGCTGGCACTGTTGGTGGTGGCGGTTTCCGGCTCGTTGCGGGCACGGCTCAGGGTCTGGCTGTCCAAGCACTTGTTTGCCTACAAGTACGACTATCGCAGCGAGTGGCTCGGATTCACCCAGGCGCTGGCCGGCAGCAGCGGCCAGGGTTCGCCGAAGGAGGCGGTGATCAAGGCGCTCGCCGATCTCGTCGAGAGCCCCGGCGGCGGCATCTGGTTGCGTGACGGCAGTGGCGTGCTGCGTTTCCAGGGCCGATTGAACATGCCCGAGTGCGATGGCGACGAGCCGGCCGACGGTCCGCTCGCCGGCTTTCTCGCAGAAAGTGGCTGGATCGTCAATCTCGCGGAGTATCGCTCGCGGCGGGAACTCTATCGCGGACTTTCCCTGCCGGCATGGTTGTCCCGTGTCGAGAGCGCCTGGCTGGTCGTGCCGCTGGTCAGCAATGGCGAACTGGTCGGCTTCGTCGTGCTGCTGTCGCCCCGTACCCCGATGGAGGTCGACTGGGAGGTGCTGGACCTGCTCAAGACCGCTCAGCACCAGGCTGCCAGCTACCTGTCCCAGCTGCAGGCGCAGGAGGCCTTGCTCGAGGCCAAGAAGTTCGACGCCTTCAACCGAATGTCGGCGTTCGTCGTGCACGACCTGAAGAACCTGGTGGCGCAGTTGTCGCTGCTGATGAAGAATGCCGAACGTCATCGCGACAATCCCGAATTCCAGCAGGATGTGCTCGATACCGTGGCGCACGTCGAGGAGCGGATGCGTGCGCTGATGGCGCAACTGCTCGAGAAATCGCCGATCGATCCGAAGCGCGTGGTCGACCTGACTGCCCTGGTGTCGCGCATCGTTGTCAACAAGGCGCGTCAGAAGCCCGCGCCGACGCTGGCGGAGCACGCCGCCGTAACGGTTCTGGCACATGCCGATCGGCTAGAGCGAATTCTCGGGCACATTGTGCAAAATGCAATGGACGCCACCGCTGACGACGGTAAGGTAACGATCCGTGTCGCACGGCTCGACGGTGCGCGAGCACTGGTCAGCATCAGCGACACCGGATGCGGAATGAGTGCCGAATTCGTCCGGGAAGGGCTGTTCAAGCCGTTTCAGTCCACCAAGTCGAGCGGCATGGGCATCGGTGCCTATGAAAGCCGGCAGTATCTCCAGGAGATCGGTGGCGCGATCGAGGTTGCGAGCGAGCCGGGGGTCGGCACCGAAATGAGAGTTCTTCTTCCGCTGTGCGCGGACGATGGCGACGCAGCGCGAACAAGCAGGGCGACTTGAGCATTGGAACGAACGGAAGAAAAACGCAGGCCTTTGTTGCTGGTCGAGGACGATCCGGCCCTGCTCAAACAGATGCGCTGGGCCTTCGACGGTTACGAGACCCTGCCGGCCGAAAATCGGGAAAGCGCGATCGCACTGTTGCGCCGGCACGAGCCTGCGGTCGTGACGATGGATCTCGGATTGCCGCCGGCGCCCGACGATGTCACCGAGGGTTTCCGGTTGCTGACCGAGATCCTGCAGCTTCAGCCCTCGACCAAGGTGATCGTCCTCACCGGGCAGCATGACCGTGAAAATGCGGTGCGGGCGGTGGGTCTGGGCGCCTACGATTTCTTTGCAAAGCCATTCGAGCCCGACCTGCTGTCGCTGGCGATCGACCGTGCCTACCGCCTGCACGAGTTGCAGCAGGAGAATCTCCGCCTGCAGATGCAGACGGGTTCGCCGCTCGACGGTTTCCTGACGCGCGACACATCGGTGCTGAAACTCTGTCGTACCGTCGAGAAGGTGGCCTCGGCCAACGTCACGACGATGCTGCTGGGGGAGAGCGGCACCGGCAAGGAGGTACTGGCGCGGGCGATCCACAATCTGTCGGCGCGCAGCAAGGAGCGCTTTGTCGCGATCAACTGCGCGGCCATTCCCGATACCTTGCTCGAGAGCGAACTGTTCGGCTACGAGAAGGGGGCATTCACCGGCGCCGTCAAGCAGACCCTGGGCAAGATCGAGGTGGCCAGCAAGGGTACGCTGTTCCTCGACGAAATCGGTGATCTGCCGATGCCGCTGCAGTCGAAGCTGCTGCGCTTCCTGCAGGAACGGGTGATCGAACGGATTGGCGGTCGCGAGGAGATTCCTGTGGATGTTCGCATCGTCTGCGCGACGCACCAGGACCTCAAGGGCCTGATCGCAGAGGGGCGCTTCCGCGAGGATCTCTACTATCGGTTGGCCGAGATCGTCATCGACATCCCACCGCTGCGAGAGCGTTCCGGCGACGCCAGCCTGATCGCCCACGCATTGGTCAAGCGCTTGGCCAGCGAGAACGGGCGCGGCAGTTTGCATCTGGGCGAGGACGCCCTGTCGGCGATTGAAGCCCACCAGTGGCCCGGCAATGTGCGCGAACTGGAGAATTGCATCAAGCGCGCCGTGGTGATGGCGGATGGCAACCGCATATCTGCGGACGACCTGGGTTTTGGGGCGGTGGACGAGGATCTTGCGATGCTCAACCTGCGCCAAGTGCGTGAGGCGGCCGAAAAGGCCGCTGTTCTTCGGGTGCTGGCACGTACCAACGGCAACGTGGCCAAGGCGTCGGAAGTGCTCGGCGTCAGCCGGCCCACCCTGTACGACCTGATGAACCGCTTCGGTATCAAGAAAGAGGCCTAATTACGTGAACAACTTCAACGAAAGCCTGACGCGCGTGTCGCGGATGGTCGGGACGGCCCTGGTCGGACTGTCTCTGGTGACCGGCTGCGGCAATGATCCTGCCGAGATGGTTGCGTCGGCCAGGCAGTACATCGCCAGCAACGATTTCAAGGCCGCGGAGATCCAGCTCAAGAACGCTTTGCAGGAGGCGCCGAGCCATGCCGAAGCTCGTTTTCTGCTTGGTCAGATTCGTGCCGACGGTGGTGATTACGCCGGTGCGGTCAAGGAGTTCGAGCGAGCACGTGGTGCCGGCTACGCGGAGGACCGGGTTGTGCCGGCTCTGGCGCTGGCGCTGTTGAAGACCGGTGCAATCCAGCGTGTGCTCGATGATTTTTCCAATGTGCAACTGGGAAATCCGGGGGGCGACGCGGCGCTTCGGGCGGTGGTTGGTGATGCGCTGGTCGCTGTCGGACGTCCGCAGGACGGGCGCGCGGCCTACGTGCAGGCACTTTCGGCGGTACCGACCGAGCCGCGAGCCCGAATCGGTCTCGCACGGCTGAAGGCCAGCGAGGAGGATTTCGACGAGGCTCGCAGAATCGTCGCCGCCGTGCTCGAGGAAAGCGGGCCGTTTGCGGAAGCCCACGAGTTGCTCGCCGGCATCGCCATGATGCAGTCCGACCTGCCCTTGGCAATGGCTGAATTGCGCAAGGCCATCGACGCCGATCCGAAACGGCCGGCCAATCATTTCCGGCTGGTGTCGCTGTTGATCCAGCAACGCGAATTCGAGCAGGCACGCGCTGCGCTCGAAGAAATGAAGGCGACGACAGGCGGTCGTCAGGTATATGCCGTGTATTTGAAGGCCTATCTCGACTTCCTCGAAGGCAAGAACGAGGAGGCGCTCGACGGCATCAACAAGGTGATCGGGGTCGTACCGGATTTTCTTCCGGCAAGAATGCTGATCGGCGCCATCCACCTTCGCAAGAGCGAATTCAACCAGACGCTCCACCATCTGGGCGTGGTTCTGTCGGCACAGCCGGAAAATCGGATTGCACGGCAACTGGCGGCCTACGCCCACCTGATGTCCCACAATCCGGACGCTGCGCTCGACCTCATCGAACCGATGCTCGACAGCGACGGGCTCGACCGGGGTCTGCTTCAGCTGGCCGGCCAGGCACATCTCGCGCGCGGGGACTTCGACAAGTCAGCCGAATATTTTGCTCGCGCCCTGGAGGATCGGCCCGAAGATACCGCCGCACGCATTCGGCTCGGCGTGAGCCGTCTGGGGCTCGGTGATTCCGAGCAGGGAATGGCGGATCTGGCGGAGGCCGCCCGCCTCGACGAACAGGGCATCCGCGCCGATATCGCACTGTCGATGGCACGTCTCAAGCAGGGACGAATCGACCAGTCGCTGGAAGCGGTCGCAGGGATCGAACGAAAGCAGCCCGACAATCCCCTGGGGCCCAACCTGCGGGGTGGTGCGCTGCTGGCGAAGGGGGACACCGACGGCGCGCGCAAGGCGTTCGAACAGGCCCTCGCGAAGGATCCCGGTTATCTACCGGCCGCGATCAACCTGGCGCGCCTGGATCTTGCCGCAAAGGACGGCGACACCGCCCGCAAGCGTCTGGCCAAGATCGTGGACATGCGTCCCGGCGACGCCAACGCGCGGCTGGCGTTGGTGGATGCGATGACCAAGGCCGGCGCCAGCCCGGAAGACCTGGAGAAGGAATTGCGGACGGGCATCAAGGCTGCGCCGACGTCGGTTCAACTCAAGGTTGCGCTGGCGAGCCTGCTGACCTCGCGCGGACAGCCGAAGGACGCGTTGGCGGTGGCCCAGCAAGCGCAGACTCAGGAGCCGGACAACGTCCGAGTGCTGGGTGTCCTGGGGGCCGCACAGCTGGCATCGGGACAGGCCGAACAGGCGGTATCGACGTTCAGTCAGCTGGCCGCGCAAAATTCCAGGTCCCAGACTGCAATGCTGCTGCTCGCCAGCGCCCAGAATGCGGCCGGCAATCTGTCGGGTGCCGACCAGACCCTGCAAAAGGCTCGGCTCCAGTTTCCGGACGAATTGAAGGTGGTACAGGCGCTGGTCGCGCTCCGACTCACGCATCGCGATTTCACCGGGGCGGCGCGTGCCGCCGATGAATGGCGACGGAAGTTCCCCGATGCCGTCGACGGCTATCTGCTGACGGCGGACGTCGCGATTCACAAGTCCGACTGGCGAAACGCGATCGAGAACTTGAAGAAGGCGCAATCGATCGATCCCAAGGCCAAGACCGTCATTGCGCTGCACGCGACATACAGCGCATCCGGTGACGAAAAGGCGGCTGCCGGCGTCGTCACCGAATGGATAAAGACGCATCCGGATGACCTTTCGGTCCGTGGCTACCTCGCCGAAAGTGCGCTGCGCACTGCCAGTTACGAGAACGCAGTCCGCTACTACAAGGACATGGTCGAGGTGGCACCCGACAACCCATTGTTGCTCAACAATCTGGCTTGGGCCGCGGCCAAGATCAACGATCCGAAAGCCCAGGCATTCGCCGAGAAAGCGCTGGAGCTGGCGCCGGAAAATCCAGCCATTCTCGACACCGTCGGCATGCTGAGTTCGGCCAAGGGTGATCATTCGCGGGCGGTGGAATTGCTTGAGCGAGCCGTCGCCGCGGCGCCCAAGTCCGTGTCCATCGCACTCAATCTGGTGCGCGCTCTGGCCAAGGCGGGCGACCGGGATCGCGCCCGAGAACTGCTCGACCGGCTCGAAAAGGAAAATGCCGGAATGGCGGGGCTGCGGCGCGAAGCCGAGCGTATCCGGGCTTCGCTGTAGGCGTACTCCATCATGCAATCGAACGATATCGAGGTGTCACTTTGACGACCGTTGCAGTCATCGGCTTGGGCTATGTCGGCCTGCCGCTCGCCGTGGAATTCGGCAAGAAATTCACGACCATCGGATTCGACCTGTCGGAATCGAAGGTCAAGGCTTATCGCGACTTCGTCGACCCCACCGGTGAAGTCAGCAGCGAGGATCTGCGCGCCGCGACCAGACTGAGTTGCCACACCGATCCGGCGGCCATCGCGCAGGCGGACTTCATCGTCGTCGCAGTGCCGACGCCGGTCGATGACGCACACCAGCCGGACCTGACGCCACTGGTCAAGAGTTCGGAGACCGTCGGCCGCAATCTCAAGCGCGGTGCGGTCGTGGTCTTCGAGTCGACGGTCTACCCGGGAGCGACCGAGGAGGTGTGCATACCGATCATCGAACGCCACTCTGGGATGCGCTGGAAAGAGGACTTCTTCGTCGGCTACTCGCCCGAGCGCATCAACCCGGGCGACAAGGAGCGCACCGTCACGAAGATCGTCAAGGTCGTCTCCGGTGACTGCCCCGAGACGCTCTCGACGGTCGAGCGGATGTACGGTTCGGTGATCACCGCCGGTGTGTACCCGGCCAGTTCGATCAAGGTGGCGGAGGCAGCCAAGGTCATCGAGAACACCCAGCGCGACCT
>JAGRFY010000061.1:12155-17920 GCA_020445765.1 Rhodocyclaceae bacterium
AAGTGGAACTTCCTGCCGTTCCGGCCCGGGCTGGTCGGTGGCCACTGCATCGGCGTCGATCCGTACTATCTGACCTACAAGGCCGACATGCTCGGCTACCATCCGCAGGTGATCCTCGCCGGTCGTCGGATCAACGACGGCATGGGCAAGCACGTCGCCGAGCAGACCATCAAGGCGATGATCCAGGCCGGCAGCAACATCAAGGGCGCACGTGTGACGGTGCTCGGGCTGACGTTCAAGGAGAACTGCCCCGACCTGCGCAACAGCAAGGTGATCGACGTGATCCGGGAGCTGCAGAGCTTCGGCTGCGAGGTCTCGGTGCACGATCCGGTCGCCGAATCGGCCGAGGCCGAGGAAGAATACGGGGTCGGCCTGACCGCTTGGGACGCCCTGCCGGAATCCGACGCGATCGTCGCTGCCGTGGCCCACGCCGAATATCGCGAGATGGGGCTCGACGCACTGCTGTCGAAGTTGCGGCCCGGCGGCGTCTTTGCCGATGTCAAGTCCACCTACGACCGCAATGCGCTGGAAGCCGCCGGCGCCGTGGTCTGGCGGCTCTGAGGTGATGCGCGCGACCGCCCGCCGGCTGCTCGGCCTCTGCCTGGGCATGACATTGCTGGCGGCCGGTCCGGCCGCGGCCCACGAGCGCAACCTGGACACCGGCCGGTCTTCGCGGCTGGATCTTGCGCGGGCGCTCGAGCACGGCGAAGGTATCGAACGCGATCCGTCGCGGGCGCGGGAACTCTATTGCAGCGAGGCCCGCAGCGGCAATGTCGAGGCCATGCACGCGCTCGGCTGGATGTACGCCAATGGTCGCGGCGGGCCGCGGGACGACGGCATCGCCGGCACCTTGTTCGCGATGGCAGCCTTCCGCGGCCATGTCCAGGCCGGAAACATGTTGCGGCTGCTCGGCGGCCATCGCGGCGAGGTGCCCGAATGCCTGCTGCCACCGCCGGGCGAACGCAAGCGCCAGTTCGCCGATCGCGACGAATGGCGGGTCGACGATTACGTGGCGCGCCTGCACGCCATGCAGCGTCCCCATGCCCGGTTGGTCGCGCGCCTGGCCGATGAATACGGCATCGCGCCGCGGCTGGCCCTGGCGATCGCCCGCGCCGAGTCGGATTTCGATCCTGCCGCGGTTTCGGACCGCAATGCGGTCGGGCTGATGCAGCTGATGGCGGATACCGCCGAGCGTTTCGGTGTCGCCGACATCCACGATCCGGAACAGAACGTCCGCGGCGGCCTCGCCTATCTGCGGTGGCTGCTGGCCTATTACCGTGGCCGGGTAGCACTGGCGGTCGCCGCCTACAATGCCGGCGAAGGTGCCGTCGACCGCTACCGCGGTGTTCCGCCTTATCCCGAAACGCGCCGCTACGTGGACAAGGTGGGGGCGCGCTATCCATTCGCGCACCATCCCTTCGACGAGGCCGGCTCGCTGGGCCGTTCGCCGGTGTCGGTCGTCGAGCCGGCGCTGGCGGCCGCAGGAGACCCCCGGTGAGGCGTGCGATGTGGCCGGTGGCGCTCGCATGGCTGCTGGTGGGGGCGTTCGTGCTGCCGCTTCCGGCAGCTGCGCAGATCGCCAAGTCGCTGGTCAGGATCAAGCCGTCGGTGGTGGCGATCGGTACGTACCAGCGAACACGCAGTCCGGCCTTCAAGTTCCTGGCGACCGGCTTCGCGGTCGGTGACGGGCTGACCATCGTCACCAACGCCCATGCATTGCCGGCGGTACTCGACAGCGAGCAACTGGAAAAACTGGCGATCGCGATTCCGAACATCGAGGAAGGCATGACCGAGGTCCGATCGGCCCGCGAATTGCGGACCGACAAGGAACACGATCTCGCCCTGCTGGAGATCGCCGGCAAACCATTACCGGCGCTGGTGCTGGCCGGGGAGGCGCCGGTGCCCGAGGGTACCGAGATCGGCTTCACCGGCTTCCCGATCGGTAGCGCGCTCGGGCTCACGCCGGTCACGCACCGGGGAATGATTTCGGCGCTGACGCCGATCAGCATTCCCCAGGGCAATGCGCGCCGGCTCGATCCGCGCATGGTGCGCAGCCTTTCCGCGCCTTTCAAGGTCTATCAGCTCGATGCCACCGCCTATCCGGGCAACAGCGGCAGCCCGATGTATGACGCCGGCAGCGCCCGTGTGGTCGGCGTCATCAACGGCGTATTCGTCAAGGGGACCAAGGAGAACGTGATCTCCGAGCCCTCGGGCATCAGCTACGCGATCCCTGTCCGCTATCTGCGCGCGCTGCTCGGGCGCTGACCGTCACGTTCGGATTCGGCGTCACCCGCCATTTGCCTGGCCGGCCGCCGCGGTGTCGTCCCGCCCATGACCGACCCCTTCGCCCCCGCAAAAAAGAACCGCGCCGGGTGGCGCGGTAATGAGGAGCTTCGTGAAGAAAAATCTGGACGGCGCGTCGTCCGTCCGGGGTTCGACGGAATCGAACCCCCGCTGCACGGACCGCCGCCCACAACGATGACGGCGAATCCTGTGCTCTGACTTGCCGCTCGTGCCGCAACGGTCTAACTGACCGCCGAGGCCGCACGCGGCACACTTATCCTCTTAGTAGCAGATCCGAAGCGCGCTTGCCGAGTTCCCTCGTGCGGCCCGTGACCGAAGTCCGCGAGGCGCTTGCGAAGCGACCCGGCGAAGCCGCCCGAATGCTGTGCCACAATACGCCGACACGCGCGGTGGAGGGTGCGATGCGATTCGAGAACGGAGACCAAAGCAGCAACGTCGAGGACCGGCGTGGATCGGGGTTCGGGCGGGGAAGTCGGGGGCGGCGAGCCGGCGGCATCGGAATCGGCACGATTCTGATCGCGCTGGTCGCGATGTATTTCGGCGTCGACCCTTCGATCGTTCTGAATGGCGCCGGCGTCGGCAGCGTGGCGCCGGGGCCGAGCGCCGAAGTCGCGCCCAGGCCACCGGCCGAAGACGAGATGGCGCGTTTCGTGTCGATGGTGCTGGCCGATACCGAAAAGACCTGGCACGCGTTGTTCCGGGCGGGCGGACAGGCGTATCGCGAGCCCAAGCTGGTGCTGTTCACCGGCGCGACCCGTACCGCCTGCGGCGTCGGCCAGGCAGCGATGGGGCCGTTCTATTGTCCGGCCGACCAGAAGGTCTATATCGACCTGGCGTTCTATGATGATCTGCGCAGCCGTTTCCGCGCTCCGGGCGATTTTGCCCAGGCCTACGTCATCGCCCATGAAATAGGACATCACGTGCAGAACCTGCTGGGCATCTCGTCGCGGGTCCAGGAGGCACGGCAGCGGGTGTCGGAGCGCGAAGGCAACCAGCTTTCGGTCAAGCTCGAACTGCAGGCCGACTGCCTCGCCGGCGTCTGGGCCCATCATGCCGATCGCGCCCGCAACGTGCTCGAGTCGGGTGACATCGAAGAAGGCCTGGCTGCCGCGGCGGCCATCGGGGACGACCGGCTGCAGCGCCAGGCCCAGGGCTATGCCGTGCCCGACAGCTTCACGCACGGCAGTTCCGAGCAGCGGGTGCGATGGTTCCGCGCCGGGCTCGCCGGCGGCGAAGTGGGCCAGTGCAACACCTTCGACGGCGGGCGTCTCTGAGCGTCCCCCCGGGCTTGGTCAGCGACCCGGACACGCCGCCGGACGGAAGGCGGCCCCAAGGGGCGGCGAGCGGCGCGACGGGCGCCGGTCGCCTCGAATCCTTGCGGCCGCTGCTGTGGCTGTGCCTGGCCACCGGTGTCGTACTGGCCATGCTGCCGCACCTGATCAGTGCGGATTCCCAGCGGCAACTGCTCGAGGAGCACGGCGTCATCGAGGTCCTCGCGGCCTTGTGCTGGTTGCTGGCGGCGGCCTCCGCGCTCGCTCGCAATCCCCGGCCGACGCCGTTGATGGCGGCCTATGCCGTGGTCTTTTGCCTGCTTACCGTGCGCGAGACCGACGTGTTGACGGTGCTCGTCACCGGAGGCGGCAAGCAGGCAGTGCGCGCCTCGTACTACTTGGGTGCGACCGGTGCGTCCGTGCCTGAACGGGTCGGCGTGGCGCTGTTGCTGCTGCTGGCGATCGTCGCGCTCGCCGTGAGCGTGTGGGGCAGCCTGCGGGAGTTGCGTCGCCCCGCCCAGCTTGCGCCGCAGTCGATGCGCATCCTGATCCTCGGCGGCGTCGTTCTCGTGGTGAGCCAGTTGTGCGAGGAGATGCTCGGCTGGGCCGAAGATTGGGGCAGTGCGCCCGGTCTCGCCCTGGCCCGCAGCTTCTGGGCGCTGGAAGAAGGTTTCGAGGCGCTGGCGCCGCTGATCATCGCACTGGCGTTGCTGCCGGCCCGCCGGCGGCGAGCGGACGATGCCGCCGGCCAGGCCGAGCGCTGACGCCCTCAGCGCTCGGCGCGGTAGGCTTCCACCGGAATCGTCAGTCGCACCTCGTCGGCGACGAACGGTACGTACTTCTTCAGGCCCCATTCCGAACGCCGGATCGTCGCGGTGATGTCGGCGCCGCACTTGTGGCGTTTGGTGCTGACCTCGAGCCCGCAGTGGATGGCGGACACCTCGAGCTCGACCGGCCGTACGACGCCGAGCAGCGCCAGCCGGCCTGCGACCCGGGACGCGTCCGACTCGCCGAGGACGACGTTGTCGGCGCGAAAGATCAGGGTCGGGTAGGCCGCCACGTCGAAGAAGTCCGGGCCACGCATGTGCTCGTCCCAGTCGTCCGCCCCCATGTCGATCGAGGCCGCTTCGATGGTCACGTCGATCGAGGCCATGCCGGTCTCGGCATCGTAGTCGATGGTGCCGCGGACATCGTTGAAGCGACCATGCTGGGTCGAGAAACCGAGGTGCTTGACGGCGAACACCGGCCGGGTATGGCGACCGTCGATCTCGTAGCGTTCGTTGGCGGCCGTGGCCGCCAACGAACTTAGCAGTACGCCGGCCGCGCTGCCGATTCGAAGCCAGGCTGTGCTCATCGCTCTGTTCTCCGGGCTTGGGTCCGGCGCATGCCGGACGCAGGGTGCACGATACCGGTCTGCCTGCCGGCGATCCACCTTGCGGTTGGCCGCCGTACCTAGCCGGGGTCGCGATCGCGCGGGCATGCCCCAGGTTTGCACGCTCGACACGCCTGCAGGTCGCTGAACGTAACCGGTCGAATCGACCCCGGCAGCAGAGCCTGCCGACCGACCCGCACGACGCACATCGGGCCCGGCGCCATTGGCACGATCCCGGGATCCGCGACGACCTATACGGACTCCGTCTCGCCGGGATGATCCGGGGTTTCGTCCACCTGACGACGCGATCGCGAGGCTCGCGACGCCGAAACGGGCGCTGGCGTTGGCCTCCCGGCGCGCGGACGCAGCCCGGCGGCCCGGCCGCACCGCGGCCAGGAGTCCGCTCAGGCCGCCGCCATTGCCGGTGGCCGGGTCCCCGCCCCAAGGCCGGGCACGTTTGGACTCGGACCCGTCCCGCGTCTTCGGCCGGCATGGGGGTCGCGAGCGCGAAATCCGGCGCAATGAGGCTGCCGGCGTTGCAGTTCGGCCAACCTAGGAGCGTGCCGTCTTTGATCGGGTTGGATGTCTAAGAAATTGAAAAACAATGGGAATCATTGGCCGCATGAATTTTCCCTGCGACAGCTACTTGAAATACGCAAATCCCGCCCCTACTATTGGCACTCGACAGGGGAGAGTGCTAACAAGCGCCGCCCCGTCCTGTGTTGACCGGGCCTGCCGGCGTGGCCGGCGCCCCGAACCAAGACCTCTGTTAGGCGACTGCTACATGAAGATTCGTCCTTTGCATGATCGTGTGATCG
>JAGRFY010000010.1 GCA_020445765.1 Rhodocyclaceae bacterium
ACCTCCTTGCGGCCGGCGCGGATCAAGGCCGGGCCCTTCGCCTTGGCGGCTGCGGCGTTGACTTCGGCTGCGCGGCGGCATGCCAGACCTTCGATCACGGCGCGCATGTCGTACATGTTGCGCACGTAGTCGAGGTCCAGCGGCGCCACCTGCAGGCCGCGCCCGGGCGCGTCCTGCAGGACCCCTTGATTGCGCAGCAACAACAGCGCCTGCTGCACCGGCTGGCGAGATACACCCAGTTCCCGAGCGAGCTGTTCCTGGATGACACGCGCGCCCGGGCGCATGCGGCCGGAGGTGATCTCTTCGAGAATGGCCTCATAGACCTGCTCGACCAGCTTGGGTTGCGTCTCGAGAAGCTTCATCTCGGCCTTCTGTATTTTGAATGCAATTTGGCTAGTCTAGCATGTCATTTGTCCGTGACACCATCACGCCAGCGACGCTCGGCATCGTCCCATGCGGCCAGCGGCTGCAGGTCGGGGACCCAGGCAAGCCCACTCTTGGCGTCGGACGAGACGGCTTCGGGCGTCACCAGGACATCCAGCAGGGCAGGTCGATTGGCCATCGCGCGTGCGATCGCGGCCGGCAGGTCTTCGGCCTTTTTTACCCGTTCGGCATGCATGCCGAGGGCGCGCGCCATGCCCGCGTAGTCGGAGAAGCGCAGGCGGGTTCCGACCACCTTGCCGTGGGTCTCCTGCTGGTCGCGAACCTCGATCGCCCACGAGCCGTTGTTGGCGACCACCACCAGCACCGGGGCCTGGTGACGCACGGCCGAATCCAGCTCCATCGCATTGAAGCCGAAGGCACCGTCACCGGTGGCGACGACCACCGTGCGGTCCGGGCAGGCCAGGCTGGCAGCGACGCCGAACGGTGTGCCGACGCCGATGCAGCCCAGCGAACCGGGGTCGAGATAGGTCGATGCCGGCAGGCCGACCCGGGCGAAGCTCAGGAAGTCGCCACCATCGGCGACGACGACGGCATCGTCGGGCAGGGCATCCCGCAGTGCCGCCAGCACACGGCTCGGATGCATCAGGCCGTCGCTGCCGGCCGGCGCGTTGGCCATCGAGGCCGCCAGCTTGTCGGAGCGCTCGCAGTGCTTGGCGCGCAGCGTTTGCGACCAGTCGACGTCGGTCGCCGGCTGGCGCTCGCCGGCGGCGGCCAGGATCGCCTCGAGGGCAAGCGCCGGGGTGGCCATCAGTTCGACCGCGCCGCGCCGGTTGTCGCGCAACTCGCCGGTGCAGTCGGCAATGCGCAGGAAGCGGGCGTTGCCGAATACGGCCGGTGAGCCATAGGCGAGCTGGAAGTCGAGCCGGCGGCCGACGGTGACCACCAGATCCGCCTGGCCCATCACCGAACCGCGCATCGCGGCCACCACCGAAGGATGATCCTCGGGCACCAGGCCACGGCTCTCACCGGTATCGAGGTAAGGCGCGCGCAGCCGGGCGAGCAGGGCGGCGAGGGCCTTGCCGGCACCCTGTGCGCCACGGCCCGAGATGAACAGCGGCCGCCTGGCCGACCACAGCAGGTCGACGGCCGCCTGAACGGCACCGGCCTCGGGCGGGATCACCGATGCGCGCTTCGGTGCGAAATGCTCCGGCAACTGAACCGCCAGCGGCACCTCGGCGCGCAGCGTATCCACCGGGAAGTCGAGGTACACCGGACCGGGCTCGCCGCCGTCGCCGAGCGCCCGGGACACCGCCTCGTCCAGTTCCTGCAGCACCAGCTCGGGCTGCCGCACGGTGCGGGCGTAGCGGGTGATCGAGCGCACCAGATCGGTATGAACCATGTCCTGCAGCGCGCCGCGGTTCTCCTGGGCGCGCGGCGGCGTGCCCGACAGCACCAGCACCGGCGCCCGCGCGACATCGGCGTTGGCGATGCCGGTCATGGCATTGGTCACGCCGGGGCCGGCGGTGACCAGCGCGACGCCGAAGCCGCCGGTGAGTTGCGCTTCGGCGTGGGCCATATAGACCGCCGCGCGTTCGTCGCGCACGTCGACGATGCGGATGCCTTCGGCGTCGAGGCGCATCCACAGCGGCATGATGTGGCCGCCGCACAAGGCGTAGACGCGCTCGACGCCGCGCTGCTTCAGGAAGCGCGCGACGACGGCGGCGGCGGATTGTTCCGAGATGCTCTGCTGGGTGTTCATGGTGTCTCCTCTAGGGTGGATCGTCCGGGCGTCGAGCGGGCTCGGCGGCCGTATCGATCGGCGAGTTCGGTCGAGATCTTCGAAAAGTCGTTGACTTGAGAAACATCATAGCGCATTCTGAATACAGAAGACAAAACAAATTTTCGATCGACGACGAACGCAAGCTGATCAGGACCCCCTGAGGAGACGACCCATGAACCATCTGCTGACCATTTCCGACGCCGTGTCGGCCCATGCCCGCCTCAATCCGAACAAGCTCGGAACCCGGGATTCGAACCGTTCGCTGACCTATGCCGAGTGGGATCGCCGGGCCGGCATGCTGGCCGACTCGCTGCTCGCGCTCGGGCTCAACCGCGGTGACCGGGTCGGCGTGCTCGCCTACAACTGCGTCGAATGGATGGAGATCTACGTTGGCCTGGCCCGCGCCGGGCTGGTCGCAGTGCCGCTCAATTTCCGCCTGAGCGCGCCCGAGATCGCCTACATCCTCGGCAACTGCGAGGCCGCGGCGCTGATCGCGGGCCCCGAGTTCGTCGATACCGTGACGCCGGTGCGCGCCGAACTGGCGATCGCGCAGACCCGCTACGTCGTGCTCGACGACCAGCCCGCGAGTGGTTGGCAGAGCTACGAGGCGCTGGTCGAAGGCGCCGAGGGCCGCAGCGTGTTGCCGCAGGTCTGTCCCGACGAGACCTGCGCGCTGATGTACACCTCGGGTACCACCGGGCGGCCGAAGGGCGCCATCCGCAGCCATGCCGGCAGCACGCTGATCGCGCTCGCGACGGCGCTGGAGATGGGGTTCTCGGCGGACGACACCGGCTTGCTGGTGATGCCGATGTGCCATGCCAATTCCCTCTATTTCGGCACCACCTTCGTGCACATGGGCGCGACCGTCATCGTCGATGACCATCGCAGCTTCGATCCGGAGGCCTTGCTGGCGACACTGGCCCGCGAGCGGGTCACGTTCACGTCGCTGGTGCCGACGCACTACATCATGATCCTGGCCTTGCCGGAGGCAGCGAAGGCCAGGTACGACATGTCCAGCGTCGGCAAGCTGATGATCTCGTCGGCGCCGGCCCGCAAGGCCACCAAGGTCGCGATCCTCGACTACTTCACCAACGGCCGG
The DNA here is from genome assembly GCA_020445765.1 of Rhodocyclaceae bacterium. GTDB lineage: Bacteria > Pseudomonadota > Gammaproteobacteria > Burkholderiales > Rhodocyclaceae > Cognatazoarcus. Next base: position 3,264 of record JAGRFY010000010.1, read on the forward strand.
CTCTACGAGCTGTACGGTTCGACCGAAGCCGGCTGGGTCACGCTGCTGCGCCCGCACGAGCAACTTCACAAGCTCGGTTCGGTCGGGCGCGAGTGGGCCGGCAGCGGCGCCATCCGCCTGCTCGACGAAAACGGTCGGGAGGTGCCGGATGGCGAGGTCGGAGAACTGTTCTCCCGCACCGCCTACGTGTTCGACGGCTATTGGCGCAATCCGGAAAAGTCCGCCGAGGCCTTTCGCGGCCAGTGGTGTTCGGTCGGCGACATGGCGCGCAGGGACGAGGACGGCTACATCTGGCTGGTCGATCGCAAGAGCAACATGATCATCAGTGGCGGCGAGAACATCTATCCGTCCGAAGTCGAGGGCGTTCTCGGCGGCCATCCCAAGGTCAAGGACGTGGCGGTCATCGGCATCCCGCACGACAAGTGGGGCGAGACCGTGCAGGCGGTGATCGTGCTGCATGACGGGCAGCAGGCCGATGCGTCGGAGATCCAGGCCTGGAGCCGTGAGCGCCTGGCTGCCTTCAAGTGCCCGCGCGCGATCTCGTTCATCGCCGATGCCGACATGCCGCGCACCGCCACCGGCAAGATTCTTCACCGGGTACTGCGGCAGCGCTACACCGACAGCGTGTCCTTGGTCTGACGACGAGGCGAACCGCCGCGATTGCGGCGCCCGCCATCGGGCCCCACCCCGGGGTGGGGCGCAACCCAGAGGTTGAAGTGCAACAGATCCTGCTCGTTACCTTTCCGTTCTTCGCGCTGGTGCTGTGCGGCTATCTCGCCGCGCGCAGCCGGGCCCTGCCGCTCGAGGCCATCCCGGGCCTGAACGGCTTCGTATTGTTCTTCGCGCTGCCGTGCATGCTGTACCGGTTTGCCGCCGGCACGCCGATCGGAAAACTGCTCGACGTCGGTGCCTTCGTCGTCTATCTGCTGTGTGCGTTGGCGATGGTGGCGCTTACCGTCAAGACCACCCGCAAGGGTCCGATCGGCTGGAACGATTCCGCCTTCGGCGCACTCGTCGCGGCCTTCCCGAACTCGGGCTTCATGGGCATGCCGCTGCTGCTGTCTCTGCTCGGTGCCGTTGCCGCCGGGCCGGTGATCGTCGCGCTGGCGATCGACATGGTCATCACGTCGTCGCTGTGCATCGCGCTGTCGAGGCTCGATTCGGCGGGTTCGGAAGGGGCCAGGCAGGCTGCCAGGAAGGCGCTCAGAGGGATCGTCGTCAATCCGCTGCCGTGGGCGATTCTGCTCGGCGGAATCGCGTCGTATACCGGTTTCGTGCCGTACGAACCGCTGAAGCGCGTGGTCGACATGCTGGCCGAATCCGGCTCGCCGACAGCCCTGTTCACGATCGGCGCAGTGCTGGCGCGAACGCGGATGACGGTCGCCGCCAGCGCCGGTGCACGGCCTCGCGGAGACGTGGTCACGCTGATGGCCTACAAGCTGCTGTTGCATCCGTTGCTGGTGTATGGCGTCGGCAGCCTGGCCATCCATGCGGGGCTGGCGCTCGATCCGTTCGCGCTGACGGTGCTGGTATTGGTCGCGGCGTTGCCGAGCGCGAGCAACGTGCCGATGCTGGCCGAGCGCTACGGCGCGGATACCGGTCGTGTCGCGCAGGTCGTGCTGCTGACCACGGTGCTGGCCTTCTTCACGTTTTCCGGCGCGGTTGCGCTGCTCGTCTGACGGATTGCCGGCCGCCGGATTACGTTTGTTGAAAGTACGTGAACTCTGAATTCAATATGTGTAGAGTTCGCAGCAGGTAAAGAATTCTGAATGCAGTGTAACGAGAGCGGATCAGTCAGAGACCGCCAACCCTAGGAGACAAGATCGATGAACAAGACCAAGACCTGCATGGTGATTGCCGCTTCCAACGTGGCTCCGCCGCGATGGCGACGGGCGGTGCTTGCATTTAAGGAGACGTTCGGTCTAATATGCCCGCCATGACGAACGAACAGACCACTCCCCGTCGGCGGGGCCGGCCGCCCAAGCGCCCCGAGCAGTCGCTGCAGACGCGGGAGCTGCTGCTGCGCGCGGGTCTCGAGGTGCTGACGGAGAAAGGTTTCTCGGCGACCGGGATCGACGAGATCCTCAAGCGCGTCGGCGTGCCCAAGGGTTCCTTCTACCATTACTTCGACAGCAAGGAAGCATTCGGCACGGAACTGATCGAGCGCTATGCCAGCTATTTCGCTTTCAAGCTGGAGAGCCACTTCGCGGACGTGTCGACAGCGCCGATGGCGCGCCTCAAGGCATTCGTCGCGGACGCCCGCGGCGGCATGGCCCGTCACGAATTTCGCCGTGGTTGCCTGATCGGCAATCTCGGCCAGGAGATGGGCGCGCTGCCTGAGTCGTTCCGGACACGGCTCACCGCCGTGTTTCGCGACTGGCAGCAACGTCTTGCGGCCTGCCTGCGGGACGCGCAGCGGGTGGGCGAGATCTCGTCCGCGGTGGACTGCGATCTTGCCGCCGCCTACTTCTGGATCGGCTGGGAAGGTGCGGTGCTGAGGGCGAAGCTGGAGCGCAGCGCGGAGCCGCTCGACATCTTTGCGCAGGGTTTTTTTTCCGGGCTGGATTCGGCCTGAATTTTTTTGACCTTTATTAGACGATCGGTCTAATTTAACCGGGAGGTAACGATGTTCAAGGGCATTCTGATCGAGAAGGACGAAGCGGGCTATCGCGCCGGCATCCGCGAAATCGACGACGGGCAATTGCCAGACGGCGACGTGACGGTGCGGGTCGCATATTCGACACTCAACTACAAGGACGGACTGGCGATCACCGGCAAGGGTCCGGTCGTGCGCCGTTTTCCGATGGTGCCCGGCATCGATCTGGTCGGTACCGTGGAACACAGCGACAACCCCGAGTTCGCCGTCGGCGACGCCGTGCTGCTGAACGGCTGGGGTGTCGGCGAAGTGCATTGGGGCGGTCTGGCCCAGAAGGCCAGGTTGAAGGGCGACTGGCTGGTGCCGCTGCCCGAGCGCTTCTCGCCGCAACAGGCGATGGCGATCGGTACCGCCGGCTACACCGCGATGCTGTGCGTGCTGGCGCTCGAGCGCCAGGGCGTCAAGCCCGGCGACGGCGAAATCCTGGTCACCGGCGCGGCCGGCGGCGTAGGCAGCGTTGCCACCGCGGTGCTGGCCAGGCTGGGCTACACCGTGGTCGCGGTCAGTGGTCGCGCCGCCGAGGCCGACTACATCAGGCGCCTGGGGGCGAGTGAAGTCCTCGACCGGGCGGAGTTCGCCGCGCCCGGCAAGCCGCTCGGCAAGGAGCGCTGGGCCGGCGCGGTCGACGTGGTCGGCAGCCACACCCTGGCCAACGTCTGTGCCAGCACCAGGTACCGCGGCGTCGTCACGGCCTGCGGCCTGGCTGGTGGCATGGACTTTCCGGCGACGGTTGCGCCGTTCATCCTGCGGGGCGTCACGCTGGTGGGCATCGACAGCGTGATGTGCCCGCGCGTCGATCGCCTCGAGGCATGGCGCCGCCTCGGCAGCGACCTCGACGTGTCCAAACTCGAACTGATCAGCCACGAGATCGGCCTCGCCGAAGCGATCCCGACGGCGTCAAAGCTGATCGCGGGCGAGATCCGCGGTCGCGTGATCGTCGATGTGAATCGCTGACCGAACGCTGGCGGACGGTCTGCCGCAAGAGACGGCTGCCGTCCGCCAGGTCCGAGGCCAAAGGAGACAAATCATGTCCAGAAATGCGATCGGTGCGCTGCTCGCCTGTTGTGCGATGTCCGTTCCGAATGTCCATGCCGCCGACTTCGTCTGCCAGCCAGACGTCAGACCCGCGCATTACACCCGTCAGGAGCAGCGCCTGGTCGACCGCTTCTGGCGGGAGACGCTGACCTATCTCGAGCAGTACCTGCAGGCGCTGGAGACGCCGACCGGGCGCTGTCTCGACTCGGCCGAAGCGACGATCCAGACCTTCGACGCCGTGACCGGCACCCGTCAGGCCCGCTGCATCATGCGCTATCGCGATATCGAACTGCTGGCCAAGCATCTGCGGGCGATCATCGCCGAGCCCGACAAGGCCAAGGCCTGCTTCGATCCGCAGAAGGACTACGATGCCTTCCAGCTCTATACGCCGAGCCGGGCGGTGCAGCGTCTGTCGCCGGTGTCCCGTTGGCTCGATCGCCCGCTGCTGACCGACTACTACCGCCGGTTGGACGGTGAGATCGGCGAGGCCGGGCTTGAACTGAACGAGCATTTCGTCGCGGTGACCGCGCGCACCGACACCCGCGTGCACTTCAGCCGCGATGTCAGCATCAAGGGCCTGCCGACCCTGTGGTCGTCGGTCGGCTGGATTCCGTTCTACGCCGAGAACCCCGACGCCGGCAGCGATCGCTTCCGCGGCGGCTATCTGTATGCGGAGGTGATGGGGCCGTGGGGCAATCTGCGCATCAAGGCGATCGACGGCGAGACGGTCGGCGCCGAGATCGGCATGACCGTGCAGTTGTTCGATACCTCGTATCCCTATCACTATCATCATCCGCAGGAGATCTACATGACGCTGACGCGGCCACAGTGCATCGACCAGAACCAGTACATGGTGATGCACTGGGACAGCGAGGCGTTCGATCACCAGCGACGTGACGACGGCTGGACCGTGGCCATCGACGGTTCCGGCGGCCGTTGGCGGAACTGGTTTGCCAACCAGGATCCGGAGCACGAGTGGCTGACCTATTTCGAACGCAACGCGATCCACGCCTTCCATGCCCGCGAAGGCTGCAACCAGACCATCGAGAACTCCGGGCTGGTGAAGGTCTGGGCACGGTCGACCGCCCAGGACAACGAGCAATCGACACGGCTGTGCCAGTCGCCGCAGGGCGGCAGCCTGATGCATCCGGGCGAAGCGGCGGTGTGCGAACTTCGGGACTGGGCACCCTGACTCGCCCCCGGTGATCCCGGGCGGCCAGGCGCCGCCCGGACCTCTGCGACGATCTCTGGCGATGCCCCGCCCGGCGCGGGCGATGCCGTGCAGCCGGTCGTGGCCGACCGAATCGCGATGGCGGCCAGCTGGCGGTTGCTGCCGCCCGACACGGTCGCGGAATTTGATGTCTAATTGGCGCTGCTGCATGGCGATGCCGCGCCTCGCATGCGCGGCGCGCCGATTGCCCCTGTCCGTGCCCGATGCCGTTCGACGAGTAGACCATCCGCAGTGACGCCATCGATATCCGATTCCAGTGTTCGCGCGCCGGCGCATTCCGGCCAGGCGTTGCAGGCCGTGCGCAGCCGCTTCTGGCGACTGTATTTGCCGATCCTCGGGCTCGTTGCAATCTGCGCTGCATTGATCGGGCTGCTTGCCGACCACAACGTCGAGACCGACGTCGAACGGCCCGCGGTGCGCGTCGCGGCCCAATTGCAGACCCACCTCGACAAGGTGCTGGCACCGTACGCCGACGCTCTGCTCAGCATGGTGCAGCGCGAACCGCGGCTGATCCGCGAATTCGATGCGGCGCAACCCGACCTCGACGTCGTCGCCGGCGAGTTCTTCACGATGCTGGCGCGCAACGACGAGCATTTCCAGATTCGCTGGATCGACGAGAACGGTGTCGAAACCGTTCGCCTGGACCAGGATGCCGGCGGCGAGATCCGGCGGATTGCCGGGCCGGCGCTGCAGGACAAGTCCGGACGTCGCTATGTCGCGGCAGGCCTGGCGCTGGCGCCCGGCGAGCTATACGTATCCGCGCTCGATCTCAATGTCGAGCACGACGTCGTCGCCGAACCGCAGGTGCCGACCATCCGGCTGGTGGCCCGGGTGTTCACCCGATCGGGTTCGCCTCGTGGCGTGATCGTGCTCGATGTCCATGCGTCCGGCTTTCTCGATCGTTTTCGAGCGATCTCCCAATCGAGCGAGACCTTTCTTTTGAACGCCGACGGATTCTGGTTGAGCAGCGTGCGACCCGACGAGCAGTGGGGGTTCATGCTCGGCCGAGCGGAAACCTTCGGGCTGCGACATCCGCGCGTCTGGTCGGCGATGCAGGACCGGGCCGAGGGCATGCTGCTGGACGAATCCGGCTTCTGGACATGGACGTCACCGGCGGTGCTGCCGGTGTCGGCTCGCGGTGACGATTCGCTGCGCTGGAAGGTCGTGGCGCACGTTGCGCCATCCGAGATCTGGCAGCGACGGCTGTCGGTATGGGGCATGGTGCTGGCCGGTGCGCTGGCGGTCCTCGCCGTCGCCGCGTGGCTGATTTGGCGCCTGTCGAAGGCGATCGAGGGACGGCTGATGGCGCAGCAGGCCTATCGCCGCGAGGCGGAACTGCTGGCTGACGCCAATCAGTCACTGGAGCGGTCGATCGCCGAGCAGCAACGGGCGCAACAGGGCTTGCGCGCGGCGGTCGACAAGCTTTCGGCGTCTCGCGCCGAGACCGAAGCCGCGCGACAGGAGGCCGAGCAGGCCAGCCGGGCCAAGTCGGCGTTCCTCGCCAACACCAGCCACGAGATCCGCACGCCGCTCAACGCCGTCATCGGTTCGGCCTATCTGCTGGGCCTGACACGGCTCGATGGCGACCAGCGCAAGCATGTCGAGACCATCGACGTCGCGAGCCGGTCGTTGCTCGACCTGATCGACGACGTGCTCGACCTGTCGAAGATCGAAGCCGGCGAAATGCAGCTCGACCCGATCCCGTTCGCGCCGGCGGCCCTGCTCGGCGAACTGCGCACGATGTTCGACGCCGGCGCCCGGCACAAGGGTCTCGGCCTGAGGATCCTGCCGCTGCCGCAGGGGATCCCGGCCACCGTGATCGGCGACGTGCGGCGGTTGCGGCAGATTCTTGCCAACCTGCTCAGCAATGCGATCAAGTTTACCGACCGGGGAAGCGTCACCCTCGCCCTGAGCGTGGTCGAAGGCGCCGGCGACGGCGGCGAAATCCGCCTGCGCTGCGAGGTTACCGATACCGGCATCGGCGTGCCTGTGGGGCTGCAGGACCGGTTGTTCTCGCCCTTCGTCCAGGCCGACGTATCGACGTCGCGCCGTTTCGGTGGCAGCGGTCTCGGGCTGTCGATCGTGCGCCACCTTTCGCAGATGCTGGGCGGCCGCGCCGGGGTCACGAGCGAGGAGGGCAAGGGCAGCACGTTCTGGGTCGAGGTTCTCGTCACGGTCGCGGCGGCCGGCATCGCCGGCGAAGGCCTGGCGTCGCCGGAGGGACCGCTGCGGGTACTGGCGGCCCAGGCGGACGCTGCCGACCGACAGGTCGTCGCCGAGGTCGGCAAGCGCTTCGACTGGGCGGTCGAGGTGGTCGACGGCGGTCGCGCCCTGGTCGATCGCGTCTTGCAGGCGCACGAGGCCGGTCAGCGCCTGGACGCGGTGGTGAGCGACTGGCAGATGCCCGGGGTCGACGGGCTCGAGGCCATCAAGCAGATCCGCACGCGCCACTGGGATGCCCCGACGGCGTGCGTGGTCATGGTGCCGGCGGTCGACGAAGCACGGTTCCGACGTCAGGACGGCGCCATGCTGGCCGACGGCATCATCATCCAGCCGGTGGTCCCGTCGAGCCTGTTCAATGCGATCAACGGGGCGGTGCGCTCGCGGGGTCGCGGTCTGGAGTACGTGGTCCGCCGGACGCGGATCGACGGCGACGATTGCCAGTGGCTGTACGGAATCCGGGTGCTGGTGGTCGACGACAGTCCGATGAACCTCGACGTCTGCCAACGGATCCTCGCGTACGAGGGCGCCGACGTGACGATCTGCCGGTCCGGTGAGGAGGCGCTGGGCCGTCTTGCGGAAGTCGGAGAACGCTACGACGTCGTGCTGATGGACATCCAGATGCCGGGCATGGATGGTTGCGAGGCCACGCGCCGATTGCGCCAGCAGGCAGGCTGGCGCTCGGTGCCGGTGATCGCATTGACCGCCAGTGCGATCGCCAGCGAGCGCGAACGCGCGCTCGCGGCCGGCATGAACGACTTCCTGGCCAAGCCGATCGATCCCCAGTCCCTCGTCCGCGCGCTGCGAATCCACGTCGAACGGGTGCGCGACGAACCCTTGCCGGTGGTGCCGCGGCAGGCAGACTCGAACGACGACGGCGCCGCGTTCCCGGAAATCGACGGCATCGACAGGAGCTTCGCGGTTCGGCAACTGGCCGGCGACCGCGTGCTGTTCCTGAGCTTGCTCAGGAGCTTCGCGAAGGAACATGCGCACGCCGTCGAGCGCATCGACGGCCTGATCGAGGGCGGCGATGTCGATTCGGCGGTCGCCTATCTCCATCGCCTCCGGGGCCAGGCCGGCTACCTGGCTGCCAGTGCGCTGTTCGATCAGGCCCAGGGCCTCGGCGTCGCGCTGATCGATGGCGCCAAGGATCTGACCGCGGTCAAATCCGAGTTCGAACGATCCCTCGGCAACTTCCTGCGGGCGATCGAGCCTTGGACACGGCCGCGTGCCGATCGCCAGGCCGAGATCGACGCGACGGTCCCGATCGGCGAAGTCCTGAGCCTGGTCGGCGAATTGCGCGGCCTGCTGAAGGGCTTTGCGCTGTCGGCCGAGCACTGCGCCCGCAGAATTGCGGAGATCCTGCACGAATCGACCTGGCAGGTGCATTTCGAACCGATCGTCGATCTGGTCGAGGGCCTGCGCTACGACGAGGCGCTGACGGCACTTTCGACTTTCGAGACCGAACTGCGGGGCGGCAAGGTCGTTGCCGGTCATCAATCTCGGCAGTGCGAGCACGAGTAGGTCGTCGGTGGCGCGGTCGTCGCAAGGTGGTGTCCGAATCGCCGGCCTGCCCGCCGTCTCGGCGGATGTTGGCGGCGGCCGGTATGCCGAACGGTGCGAGGGTGGGGTGACCGGTCGCTTCATCCGGACAGCTCGGCGACGAGATTGTTGTCAATTTCAGGACAATCCATGGCGCTGAACCGCGTTTATCGCCGCATCCATCCCCGATAGAGTCGGGTTGTCACCGAATCCGACCGGCGGGCGCCGGATACGCGTCCAACGGCTTGCCGCCGGCGCCAGGAGTCGGTCCGCGACCAACACCGCCCTATCGGGAGACGATGTCATGAAGATTCTGGGAATCAGCGGAAGCCTGCGCAAGGCGTCCTACAACACGCGGCTGCTGGCGGCCGCCAGCGCGATGCTCGGCGACGACGCTCGCCTCGAGATCCACGATCTGGCCGACGTGCCGTTCTACGATGCCGATCTCGACAGCGGCGACAAGCCGGCCGGCGTGCGGGCGCTGCTCGACGCCATCGGTGCCGCCGACGCCGTCCTGTTCGCGACGCCCGAATTCAACTACAGCATCCCGGGCGTGCTCAAGAATGCGATCGACTGGGCGTCGCGCCCGGCCTTCGAGTCGGTGCTGCGCGGCCGGCCCACGGCGATCCTCAGTGCCTCGCCGAGCACCCTCGGCGGCGTCCGTGCGCAGGTCCATCTGCGCGACGTCCTGAGCGCCACCCTGACGCCGGTGTATCCGTCGCCCGACTTTCTGCTGGCATCCGCCCACAAGGCGTTCGACGAAACCGGCGGGCTGGCCGACGAGGCCACTCGGCAGTTTCTGCAGCGCTACCTGCAGGGCTTCGTCGATTGGGCGCGAACGACGGCGTCCGCCGGCCGGACCTGACGCCCTGCGGTGATTGACCGGCAGTCGCCTGCGGCCCGGCGAAGGTGGGACAATCAGCGATCACGCGCAAGGATGGAAGCCCATCGACAATGAGCGAGCATGAAACCCTCGTCGTGGCCGACGGCGCGCCGATCAAGATGTGGACGCGCGGCGTGCCGGTCGAGGATGCCGCCCGCGAACAACTGATGGCCACCGCCCGCTTGCCGATCGTCTTCCGCCACCTGGCGGTGATGCCCGACGTGCACCTCGGCAAGGGCTCGACCATCGGCAGCGTGATCCCGACCCGCAGGGCGATCATTCCGGCGGCGGTCGGCGTCGACATCGGTTGCGGCATGATGGCCGTGCGCACCTCGCTGACGGCATCCGAGCTGCCCGATTCGCTGGTTCGGCTGCGCGCTGCAATCGAGGCGGCCGTGCCGCACGGCAGAACACCCGGCAAGCGCGATCGCGGCGCCTGGGACCGGCCGCCGGCGATGGTCGATGCTGCCTGGGCGGAACTGCATGCGGGCTTCGCGCGCATCAGCGGCAAGTACCCCAAGCTGGAACGCACCAACAACCATCGGCATCTGGGCACGCTGGGTACCGGCAATCACTTCATCGAGGTCTGCCTCGACGAGTCGGAACAGGTGTGGTTGATGCTGCATTCGGGGTCGCGCGGGGTCGGCAATGCCATCGGCAGCCTGTTCATCGAACTGGCGCGGACGGACATGCGCCGGCACATCGCCGACCTGCCACATCGCGATCTGGCCTACTTCGAGGAAGGCAGCCGGCACTTCGACGACTACCTGGAAGCCGTGGGCTGGGCACAGGACTTCGCGCGCCGCAATCGCGAAGTGATGATGCGCCGTGTCGTCGCGGCCGCTCGCGACGTCATCGCCAGGCCGTTCTCGGCCGACGTCGAGGCAGTCAATTGCCACCACAATTACGTGCAGCGGGAAACCCATTTCGGCGAACGGGTGCTGGTCACGCGCAAGGGCGCGGTTTCGGCGCAAAAGGGCGAACTGGGGATCATCCCGGGCTCGATGGGTGCCCGCAGCTTCATCGTGCGCGGCCTCGGCAATGCCGAAGCGTTCTGTTCGTGCAGCCACGGCGCCGGTCGCGCGATGAGCCGCAGCCAGGCGCGTCGGCGATTCACCGTCGCCGACCAGGTCCGCGCCACCGCCCACGTTGAATGCCGCAAGGATGCCGACGTGATCGACGAGATCCCGATGGCCTACAAGGACATCGATGCGGTGATGCGGGCGCAGGCCTCGTTGGTCGAGGTCGTGCACACGCTGCGCCAACTGGTCTGCGTCAAGGGTTGACGTCGGGCTGTGGTCGCATCGTCAGGGATCTGCCGGTGAACCAGCGCCCGCGCTCCGGCTGAGCGTGCCGTCGATGCCGAGTTCGTAGAGATCGAGGTCGCGCGCGAGGTGGAGTGCCCCCGCATAGATTTCCGCCGCTTCGCGCGCGATGTCGGCCACCACCGGACCGCGACCGTGGTCCCGGTAGCGAGGGCTGAAATGAGTCAGCACCAGATTCGGCAGGCCGGCGTCGGCCGCGAATCGCGCCACCCGCGCGGCGTCGCTGTGCATCGGCGCGGGGCCGACGCGGGCGGCAACGTCGCTGGTGTAGGTCGCTTCGTGAATCAGCACATGGGCGTCGCGGCAGGCATCGGCCAGCAGTGCAGGGGTGTCGTTGTCACCACCGACGACAAGTACGCGGGCTGGCGCGGCCGGCGCGAAATCGGCGGCACGCAACACGCGCCCGTCTTCGAGCGTCACGTCCTCGCCGCGCTGCAGGCGGCCCCAGGCGGGCCCCGGCGGCGCGCCGGCCGTCGACAGACGCTGTCGCTCGAGCCGGCGTGGCGGCGAGAGTTCCGTCAGCACGAAGGCGAAGGAAGGCACCCGGTGCGACAGCGGCACCGCCGTCGCCGCCAGTCCGTCGATCTCGAGCGGCGCCTGCAGCCGGGCGACATCGACGAAATCCAGGCCGAATCCGAGGTGCGAGTCGGTCAGCGCCAGCGCGAGCTCGACCAGCCGATGCACTTCGAGCGGCGCGACGATCGTCAGTGGATCGCTGCGGCCGTTCATCGAGGCGTGCGCGAGCAGCCCGGGCAGCCCAAGGCAGTGGTCGCCATGGCGGTGGGTGATCAGGATGGTGCCAAGCGTGGCCGGCGAGAAAGCGGTCGCGAGCAGCCGGTGCTGGGTGCCCTCGCCGCAGTCGATCAGGGTCCATCGGCGCCGGCCCGGCGCCTGGACCGCCAGTGCAGTATGACTGCGGCTGCGGGTCGGGACGCCCGACGACGTGCCTAGGAACTGGAATTTCATCCGGCGAGCTTAGCAAAGGCCTGCGCTTGCTGTGTATCGACCGTCTTGCCTGCGGCGGCGCTCTGTCGGCCGTGGCGGCGAATGCTTGAGCGCTTGACGGACACAGATTGTGACGGATGACACGATGCTGCCCGGAAGCTTGCGACGGCGAGCGAATGATGGACCTACAATCCGAATGTCCTATGGGCGACCATAGCCTGCGTCGCGTGACCAACGCATCGCCGGGTGCTCGCCGATGGATGCCCGGAATCGGCAATCCGGCCGACTCCGGCGCCGCGCTTCGGCGCCGTGGCGCGCCGGCACGGTTCATCCTGGATGGATGGAGACGATGGCGACGGATCTCGAACGGGTCGACCTGTTTGCCGGCCTGCCCCGTGACAAGCTCGAGCTGCTCGAACGAAGCGCGCAATTGCGCAGTTATCCTCGGGGTGCGGTGGTGGTCAGCCAGGGCGACGAGGCCCACGGCATGTTCGTCGTCCGCAGCGGCAGCCTGAAGGCCTTCCTGATGCACGAGAACGGTCGTGAACTGACGCTCTCCCATCATATGCCCGGCGATTATTTCGGCGAGCTCGCCTTGCTCGACGATGCGCCGCGCTCGGCCTCGGTGATGACGCTCGAAGCCTGTGAACTGCTCTTCATCGGCCGCGGCGATTTCCTGTCGATGGTCAAGGCGAGCCCGGATTCAATGGGGGCCCTGCTGCGCAATCTGGTCTCCCGCATCCGCGCGCTGACCCACAACGTCCACGCCTTCGCGCTGGAGGACGTCTTCGCCCGCATTCATCGCCTGCTCGACAACGTCGCCACGCCGGAAGGCGAACACTGGGTGGTCGAGCCGCGCCTGACCCAGCAGGAGATCGCCAACCTGGTGGGCGCTTCGCGCGAGATGGTCAACCGCATCGTGCGCGACCTCGTGGCCGGTGGCTACATCGCCAACGAACGCAATCGCATCGTCATCCGCCGCAAACTGCCCGCGCGCTGGTAGCACGACCGAGCCCTCACCTTGCTCCCGCATGTCGCCGCTGGTTGCCGGCGCGCCAACGCGTGTCCCTGGATTGCGCACCGATCCTGTGTGTCGCGAGCCATCGCAGGTGGTCAAGTGAATCCGTTCACGGGGCTCGGGTGGCTCACGTCATACGCCGCTGGCGCGCTTGTCGCCATTCTGGAATCCATCGGGCAGGCAGTCGGCATCGCTTGGGAACGGAATCGACCTGGGCGTACGTGCCACATGGGACCGGTGTCAAGGCGAGGCGCTTGCCGTAATCCGTTTGGATGAATATCGAGCGGCGCCGTTCGGATTCGAGTTGCAGGAGGAGGGCAATGTCGATGAATGAAGTCGTTCGGATGGTCGGAGGTGCCCCGGCCGGGGCGGTGGGCAACGACATGACGTTCGTCGGATGCCAGTGCGAATTGCCGGCGATGTGCAGAATTTCCTTTGAAGGATTCGAGATCAGCTGTGGCGGCGCTGATCTGACGATGGGCCGCCGGCTCGCAGTTCGGAATATCAACGGGTTACGCGAGCATCGTGCGGGCAAGGCGATTCAATTCACGGCGCTCCAATCGGGTGGGGATTGCCACCTGCGGTGCTTCGGCTCGTGTCAGCCCACTTTACAGATGCCTGCTTCCAATAGCCCTCGTGGCGCCGTCAGAAAACGTGAAGCAGAACTTAAGTGATTGAGTTAATAACACCTAATTTATGCAAAAAATATGTATCACAATGAATGGCATGAGGTTTGCTTTGAGACGTTTGCCAGCCTTTGAGGCGTAAGTGAAACTTGATTGTTCGCTGGCGCCGAACGCGTTGGATTTCTCGGACAAGAAGGAGTGTTCAAAATGAAACTGAATAAACATCTGGCTTCCGCCGCCGTCGGTCTTGGGGCCTTGTTTGGCGCGGCCAGCCAAGCCCAAGCCGCCATCGTTACCGACGTCATCATGATCGTCGACGAATCGGGTTCGATGGGCAACGTGCAGACGAATCTGCGGAACAACATCGGACTGTTCGCTTCCATCCTCGCAGCCGGCGGTATCGATGCCCGCTACGGCCTCGTCGGCTACGGCAATGGCGCTGTGCGCCCGCGGATGGTGACCGACCTGACCGATGCAACGAGTTTCGCGACGGCAGCCCAAGGGCTCGTGGCATCGGGCGGTACCGAGCCGGGTCACGCGGCGACCTCGTTCGCACTCAATTCGATCGACGGGCAGACCGATCTCTTCTCCTTCCGCTCGGGTGCCCTCAAGAACATCATCATCTTCACGGACGAGCAATCCAATGGTGATGGTTGCAACGGCTGCTCGACGGGCGGCGACGGGTCCACGTCGTTCAGCGAGGTCGATAACCTGCTGACCCAGCAAAACGCGCTGTTCAATGCGGTTCTGGTGAATGCGACCACCGCCTTCACCTACGATGATCTCGCCGCCGCACATGGCGGTCTGACTTTCAACCTGAGCTTGATGAATTCCACCGACCAGACCGTGGTCTCCCAGTTCGTCCAGGATTTCGCCGACGCGAAACTGCAGGAGATTCTCGACTTCTGTGCGCTGAATCCGACCGATCCGGCGTGCGTCAACAACGGCGGTCAGGTGCCCGAGCCGGGCACGCTCGCCCTGCTCGGCCTCGGTGCGTTCGGCCTGCGTGCGAGCCGTCGGATGTTGTCCGTCGCCAGCTGACCCCGCAGTAGATCCCTCTGGCCGCGATCGCGTGACGCTGCATTGGCAGCGTCGGCGGCCGCGGCCAGGGTGCCCGGCGAATTGGGTCGTGGCCGACTCCAGTTCGCGGCCGGGCGGACGCTGGATGAACGGGAACTCGTCAAGCGTCATCTGCATCCAGATCGAAACGCCACCCCGGTACAGTCGCCGCCCCCCGCATGGCTCCGCTCGGTCGGCTGCGACAGATCGGCAAACGCGCCAGCGGGTCGCGTCCGGATCGTCGGTACGCGCAGCCATACGGCATTCGCCGTCTACGGCATGGCAGGCGCATCACCCTGCAAGCGCCGGCACAGCAACACTGAGGCATTTGCTGGACGCAGCAGGCGCCGCCCGCGACCCCATTCGGATTCGACCCCATCAGTTGTTCCATCGGCGCCATCGGCCTGGCGTCGTGCAGGGATGAGCCGTATTCACGATCGCTGGCGTCATCCGGTCCACTTGGCCGACTTCATCAACTCAGGACCGCCGGCAAGCCAGTCGAGGTCTTGATCGAGCGGGCCGCGGTCGGCCAGAGAGCGTTGACAAGCGTCGACCCGCAGCTCGAGGTCGTGCAGCTTGCGGTGCTCGAGTCCGTGCCGGCTGGAACGGGTCTTCGACTGCTACCCGACAAACACCGTATCATTGCGATGGCCAGTGCCTGCTGCCCGGTACATGCCAGTGGCAGTGCATTTCCGCTCGCACGCGGGGTCGATTCCGATCGCGTTCGCAGGTCCGGGGCAGGGTTCATGCTCGCGACGCCTCAAGGATCCGCCCCGAAGTCCTGAAAGCCGAGAACAGACGCTCGCACCAGACCGCATCATTGCCGGATTGCATCTGCCGATGACGATCGGGCCCAATCCCATCCAGCCGGCGAGGCACTATCGCGCGCAGGCCATCCGGAAGGACGGCGGATCTCACGCCATGGCGCGCCGACGATGACTCGGACTTGCCGCCGCGACCAGTCACTGCCCTGGCGGCAGTTGCTGCGCAGGTGCAGCCTCGTCGGATCTGCCAATCAACCGCTCGGGGCCGGACGCACGGGTGATGCCGACGTCCTGGTCCGGTTCCAAGAAGCCTGGCGGGGCGAACGGCGGGCCTGCGCCGGACTGCACGGCAATGCGCACCTCGGTCGTGGCAAACCGCCGAACCGCTTCGGGCCTTGGCGGACGGCGCCGGTATGGTCGCCCGAACGGCGCCCAGGGTCGGGATTCATGCAGAAAGGTCGATTCGCGCTCGCTGCAGCACGCGCAGCTCGTCCACGACTGCGCGATTGGCGACGTGCGCCTGAAGGGTCGAGGGCTCGCGGCTACCGGTAGCGACGGCCACGAGCCCAGGCCTATGTGAACTCGGCCTTCGCTGCGCCAGTGCCGCCGATCCGGAATTGGTGCTTGGCCTGCAAGTAGCCGGTGCCGCGCCCAGGTTCCCGTCTGACATATCCCATGTCACTGCGTCTCCGAAATACAGCAAGGAAGATCTGCGCCGGTCGAGCAGTGCCGGTTGGCTGGCGTTCCGAATTGCGGCCAGGGACATTGATTCGGATCGCTGTCGGGCGCCGCAGGCCGGGCAGGGCGGCATCCATTTCGAACAAGGAGAGAACGATGAACTATGGGAACCTCGTTACGATCGTACCGGACAAGGTCCGCATCAGCGAGAAGGAACTCGCACCGATCGGCATCATCGACAAGTCGAGCTGCTGGGGACGATGGATTCCCGATCGCTGGCAGCCCGGGTCCGACAATGCGCCGCCGCCGCATCTCGTCGTCTCGCCGTTTCCGAATACGTCGTGGCCTGCGCTTTTCCGGCTGACGATCATTCTCGAAAACGCGGCACATGGCACGCTGGCAAAGGTTCTCGACGTCGTCGACCAGCACGCCCTGAATATCCTCTCGATCGAAGGCACGCCGGCCGGGCACCGCCATGCGGTGGTGAATATCATCGGCGAGGCGGTCGACCTGAAGCTGAAGAACGATGCCATCAAGCGAATCTGCGACATTCCGGACGGTGAGCGTCTATTTACCAACGATGCCCTCTCGGAGCTCATCCATGCACGATATGCGCCGACAATGCTCACCTATGCGGATCGGCTCGAGTCGGCACTGATCGCCGCCGACGAAAAGCGCGACGGCCGGTTCCTGCGCGAGACATTCTGCCGGCACCGCAGCGTCGATGGCCCGCGGGGCATCCTGTACGACTACGAACGGCTCTCGCCTGAATACGCAAGACTCGGCGAGCGCCAGTCGATCCCGGCGGTGAAATGCAAGTGGCTTCAGAACCACGCCTTCTTCTGGGCCTACGGTTCGGGCGACACCACCGAGAAGAAGCTCACCTTCGACGCGCCGAATTCCGCACTGCGGCCGGACGATGTGTGGCGGGAAGAATTCACCGAGATCATCACGCAGCTCGATCCGCCGTTCAAGGCAATTGCTTCGATCAATTTCGAAGAGCAGTTCTTTCGGCTCACCCTGTCCAGGGAGGATCGTTTCGGCAATACCTTCAGGCTGCGGCTGCCCTACACCGCCAGCTTCAACTCGCACTCGGTGTCCACACGCGGCGCACTGGCGGAAATATGCTCAAGCCTCTCAGCGGGGGACTTGTCGCTGCGCAGCATCTCAGTGTCGACCGAGAAGCGCAACTCGACCGGAGAAAAAGGCGTGTACACATTCCTGGCGGTGCATCCGGACTCGCGCCTGACCGGCCAAAAGAGCAGTGAGCCGGTGCGAGAAGACATTGAAACCATTGCCGAGCATGGTGCCCACGCCGTGACCCGGAAGTTGGCAGGGCGTGGCTGCAGAATCGCATTCTCCGACGTTCGGGTATCGACATTCGAGGCGAGGAAACTCTTCGTGTCGACGACTTTCGACTGGATTCTCGACACTAGGCTCGGCCTGCTCGATCAACTTCGAAGCCTGGCGGCGGAATTCGGTTACGTGCTCGTCATGGCCGATCTCGACAGTCTCGGCGACGAACACAAGTACATGTGGGACGGCTCGGCTCCGATCACGACAAACGTGATAAAGCTCATGCGCTCATCCGATGCCTTCCTGCAGATCATCCCGAAGAGCGCCGTGACGCAGTTCACCAAGGATGGCAAGCTGAACTGGATACTTTTCGAATCGGGATCGGCTCACGCCCTGAAGCTTCCGTGCGCGATCAGTGTGGACATGTCGGGTGGTCAATGCTTGGCCGACTGGATCGAGAAGCTCAAGGCGGGCACCGAAAAGCAGATCTTCAAGTTCAACAGCGAGACGGACGACGCCCAGATCCGCCAGGCACTGAGAAAGGCAATCTCCTATCTGGCGAACGAGCCCAGGCCGAAGCGGGACGATCGTTTCCGATGATCGGCCGCCCCTCTCTCCGGGGGCTTGGGACGTCCCCGGTTACAGTCAAATCCGTTCGAATTGGAGTCTGGGGCGCTGGGCTCGCGAAGGGCGCGCTGCAATAATCTGAGGTCCGGTCACGGCGGCATTTCGTCTTTGCCTGGTCTTTCGGGCAGTGGCGAGCAAACGGGGTAGCTGGCCGCCGCGCCCCCGCGCGCCTTCAGATCACCGCCCTCATCAATTCGCGCACCGCCTGCACCCGTTGCTTCAGCGCCGGCGCCTGGACCTTGCGGATCAGGCGGTCGGGGCCGGCCATCCGGGTGTTGCGGTCCTTCTGGATCAGCTCGATGACCTTGACCGGGTCGATCGGCGGATTGGCGCCGAACTGCACGGTGATCTGGGCTTCGGAGGCGTCGAGCTTCTGGATCTCGTAGGGCTGCAGCAGCAGGCGCAGGCGGTGGCTCTCGATCAGCGCCTGGGTCTGGGGCGGCATCGCGCCGAAGCGGTCGATCAGTTCCTCCTGGAGCTCGCGCAGCTCGTCCTCCGATTCGCAGTTGGCGAGACGCTTGTACAGGGTCAGGCGCTCGCCGACGTCCGAGCAGTAGTCGTTGGGCAGCAGCGCCGGGGTATGCAGGTTGATCTCCGAGACCACTTCCAGCGGCTGGCTGAGGTCGGGCTCCTTGCCGGCCTGCAGGTCCTTGACCGCGCGCTTCAGCATCTCGCTGTAGAGCGTGAAGCCGATCTGCTGGATCTCGCCTGACTGGTTCTCGCCAAGCACCTCGCCGGCGCCGCGGATCTCGAGGTCGTGCATCGCCAGGAAGAAGCCGGCGCCCAGATCCTCCATCATCGTGATCGCCTCGAGCCGCTTCTGCGCCTTGGCGGTCGGCTTGGCGTGGGCGTCGGTCAGCAGGTAGGCGTAGGCCTGGTGGTGCGAGCGCCCGACCCGGCCGCGCAGCTGGTGCAGCTGGGCCAGGCCGAACTTGTCGGCGCGGTTGATGATGATGGTGTTGGCGGTCGGGATGTCGATGCCGGTCTCGATGATCGTCGAGCACAGCAGCAGGTTGGCGCGCTGGGTCGTGAAGTCGCGCATCACCCGCTCCAGCTCGCGCTCCGGCAACTGGCCGTGGCCGACCACGATGCGCGCCTCGGGCAGCAGTTCGGCCAGGGTGTTGCGCATGTTGTCGATGGTGTCGACCTCGTTATGCAGGAAATACACCTGGCCGCCGCGCTTGAATTCGCGCAGCACCGCCTCGCGCACGATGCCGCGGCTGTGGCGCTGGACGAAGGTCTTGATCGCCAGGCGCTTCGACGGCGCAGTGGCGATCACCGAGAAGTCGCGCATGCCTTCGAGCGCCAGCCCGAGGGTGCGCGGAATCGGCGTCGCGGTCAGGGTCAGGATGTCCACCTCGCTGCGCAGCGCCTTCAGCGCCTCCTTCTGGCGCACGCCGAAGCGGTGTTCCTCGTCCACAACAACCAGTCCGAGCCGCTGGAATTTGACGTCCTTCTGCAAGAGACGGTGAGTGCCGATCAGGATGTCGACCTTGCCCTCGGCCAGTTCGGCCAGCGCCTGGGCCTGCTCCTTGGCGCTCTTGAAGCGCGACAGCTCGGCCACCCGCACCGGCCAGTCGGCGAAGCGGTCGGCGAAGGTCTGGTAGTGCTGCTCGGCGAGCAGCGTGGTCGGGCACAGCACTGCCACCTGACGTCCGTCCGCGACCGCGACGAAGGCCGCCCGCAGCGCTACCTCGGTCTTGCCGAAGCCGACGTCGCCGCACACCAGCCGATCCATCGGCCGGCCGGCCTTCATGTCCTCGACCACGGCGTCGATCGCCGCCTGCTGGTCGGCGGTCTCCTCGAAGCCGAAGCCGTCGGCGAAGGCTTCGAGATCGTGCTGGCGGAAGTCGAAGCGATGGCCGGGGCGGGCCGCGCGCTTGGCGTAGAGCGCCAGCAGTTCGGCGGCGGTGTCGCGCACCTGCTGTGCGGCCTTGCGCTTGGCCTTCTCCCACTGGCCGGAGCCGAGCCGATGCAGGTCGACGGCCTCCGGGTCGGCACCGGCATAGCGGGTGATCACGTGCAGCTGCGACACCGGCACGTAGAGCTTGTCGCCGCCGGAATACTCGAGGTGCAGGAACTCGGTGTCGCCCTCGCCGAGGTCCATGTGGGCGAGGCCCAGGTAGCGGCCGACACCGTGGCTGGCATGGACCACCGGGTCGCCGATCTTCAGCTCCGACAGATCCCGCAGCCAGCCCTCGGCGGTGGCCTTGCGGCCGGCGTCGCGCCGGCTGCGGCTGCGGGCCGTGGTGGCGTAGAGCTCGGTTTCGGTGACCACGGCGAGGCCGGCATCCGGCAGCACGAAGCCGACGGCCAGCGGCCCGACGCCGAGCGCCAGCGGCGCCTTGCCCGCGACGAAGTCGGCGAGGCCCTCGACCGGCGCCGGGGTGAGACCGTATTCGGCCAGGTATTCCAGCATGGTCTCGCGCCGTCCGGGGGTCTCGGCGAGCAGCAGCACGCGGCCGTCGAAGGCCTCGAGCATCGCCTTCAGCCGATGCAGTGGGTCGGTCGCCTTGCGTTCGACCGCGATTTCGGGCAGCGGCCGGGCGGCGGCGGCCTGCACCGGATCGACCACGAGCTGCAGCCGCGCGCGGTGGCCGAGTTCGACGAAGAAGGCGTCCTCCGGCAAGAAGATGTCGGCCGGCGGCAGCACCGGCCGGCTGCGGTCGCCGGCGAGGAATTCGTGGCGTGAGCGGGTGTCGCGCCAGAACTGTTCGGTGGCGCGGCCGATGTCCCCGTGCTGCACCACCGTGACCTCGGCCGGCAGGTAGTCGAACAGGGTCGCGGTTTCCTCGAAGAACAGCGGCAGGTAGTACTCGATGCCCGGCGGCAGGATGCCGTTGGAGACGTCCTTGTAGATGCCGGCGCGAGTCGGGTCGCCCTCGAAGGTCTCGCGGAAACGCTGGCGAAAGCGGGTGCGTGCCTTGTCCTCGGTCGGGAACTCGCGCGCCGGCAGCAGTCGGATCTCGGGCACCGGGTAGACGGTGCGCTGGGTGTCCGGGTCGAAGGTCTTGATGCTCTCGATCTCGTCGTCGAACAGGTCGAGGCGGTAGGGCAGCGGTGAACCCATCGGGAAGAGGTCGATCAGGCCGCCGCGCACGCTGTACTCGCCGGGACGCACCACCTGCGTGACGTGGTCGTAGCCGGCCAGCGTCATCTGCGCCCGCAGCGCGTCGGCGTCGAGCCGCTCACCCTGCTTCAGAAAGAAGGTGTAGGCCGCCAGGTAGGCCGGTGGTGCCAGTCGGGACAGCGCCGTCGCGGCCGGCACCAGGATCAGCGGCGGTGCGCCGGTCGAGATCGCATGCAGCGTCGCCAGCCGTTCGGACACCAGGTCCTGGTGCGGCGAGAAGCTGTCGTAGGGCAGGGTCTCCCAGTCTGGCAATAGCAGCGGTTCGATCTCCGGCGCGAACCAGCGGATCTCCTCCTGCAGCCGCAAGGCGTCGGTCGGGCTGGCGGTGATCACCAGCAGGCGGCGTCCGGAAGCCGCGATGCGGGCCAGCGCCAGCGCGTCGGCGGAGCCGGTGAGCGGCGGCATCTCGAGCTTCTTGCCGCTCTTCGGCAGCGTGATGGCGTCGATCGCCGGCAGGGCGGGGAGGTGTTTCAGGGACATCGCTTCGACTGACCGTGCTGCGGGGGAGCGGCGATTATCCTAGAAAGCGCCGTTCGATGCGCCCGTGCCTGCCACTGGCATCGAGGCAGGACGGTGCACGTCGGCCTGCCGGGCGCGTCGTGCCGCGGCCGCCTTGCCGGCGCGGCTCAGGCCTGTTCGTCGATCCGGCTGCCCGGCGTCGCGCCTGGCCGGGTACCGTAGCTGTCGCGTACCGCGGCGGCGAGTTCGGCGCGCGCCTCGGCGGCCATTCGGGTCGCCCGTGCTGCCACCTGCATGTCCTTGGACGAGGGTTCCGCCGGGGCCAGCGCGGCGGCGCGGATGCGTTCGGCGCGGGCAATGGTCTCCTCCGGTGTGTTGCCCTTGGAGACGTCGATCGCGACCTCGCCACCGACCGCGTACATTCGTCCGTCCGGTCCGCGCTGCATGCTGAAGTTCGCACCGCCCATCGCCAGGCCACCGGCCGCGGCCAGGTGGGCGGCCTCGTGGGCACGCACTTCGCGGTCGCGGGCTTCGAGTTCGCGCAATGTGCGACGCTCGTCGTCGTCGAGCCTGGCCTCTTCGCCGGACGCTGGTGGCACGGCCGATGCTGTGGTCTCGGCCGGCGCGTCTGCCGAACCGCCGGCCGAGGGCTCGACCGGACGGCTCTGCGACGCCGGGGCATGCACGGTGGGCTGCGGCGTTGCGGGGCCGATCGCGAGGCTCATCCATCGCCCTCCGGCTCGCGGTCGCGGGCCGTCGCGGCGGCGGTCGATGCTGCCGCCGCTTCGGCTTCGGCTTCGGCTTCGGGCTCCGGCGGTTTCGGTGGCGGCAGGTGCTCGACCACCCAGTCGAGGGTCAGTCGCGCCGCCTGGTCGAGGCTGCCGGGCGCGCGGAAGTCGCTGTCGGCCTGCTCGATGGATTGCCAGTCACGGACCGAACCCACCAGTTCGTAGGCCGCCCGCTGGTAGCGTGGCGCGCCGGCGTCGGCGCCACCGGTGATGAATTGCGTCGGGCAGCCGAGGCCGCGCAAGGGGCCGGCGCCGGCCAGATCCGGGCGGCCGCCGCGGCAGACCAGCGCAGAGACCCGGTCCCGATTGCGTGCGGCCGAACGCACCGCGGCGCCACAGGCCGTGCCGGAAGCCACCAGCGCCAGCGCCAGCCGGTCGAAGCCGGGCTGGTGATCGAGCCATTCGAGCACGGCGTCGAGCCGCGCGCTCATCAGTGGCACGTTGTAGCGCGCATCGACGTCGCGCTGCTCCTCGTAGCGCGTCAGCAGGTCCACGCTGAGGGTGGCGAAGTGGGCATCCTGGAGCCGTTTGGCAATCACCGCGTCGCGCAGGTCGGCGTGCAGGATGCAGCCGTTCTGGACGAGCACGGCAATGCCGCGCACGTCCGGTGCGTGGGCGAGCATCGCGTCGAGCCAGACGTTGCCGGCGGAGACGCTAAGGGAGGTATGGCGGAACGCGTACACGGCGTGGCGCTCGTAGAGTCTCGTCCCATTGTAGCGGCCTGTCGGCGCCAGCCTTCAAAGGCTTTGCAGTGGTATGCGACGAGGGCCGAAATTGCCCCGATGGGCGGCGAAGCGTCCGGCCAGCCGGGTGCCGCAATCCGGGCAGCAGCCGTGTTCGTCGAGGCGGTAGTCGAGGATGCGGTACCAGTCGCGGCGGACCAGCAGGGCGCCGCAGCCGCAGCAGCGGGTGGTGCCGCCCTCGGTGTCATGCACGTTGCCGGTATAGACGTGGCGCAGGCCGGCTTCAAGGGCGATCGCACGGGCCCGGGTGAGGGTTGCCGGCGGCGTGCCGTCGCGGTCGGTGAGCTTGAAGTCGGGGTGGAATGCCGTGAAGTGCAGCGGCGTCTCGGCGCCCATCTCGGTGAGCACCCAGCGGGCCAGCGCGCCGATCTCGGCGTCGGAATCGTTGGCGCCGGGGATCAGCAGCGTGGTGATCTCGACCCAGACGTCGCTATCACTGCGCAGCCACGCCAGCGTGTCGAGCACCGGCTGCAGGTGGGCGCCGGTGAGCTTCCAGTAGAAATCCTCGGTGAAGGCCTTCAGATCGACGTTGGCTGCGTCCATCACTGCGAAGAACTCGCGGCGGGCCTCGGGATGGATGTAGCCGGCGGTGACCGCGACGTTGCGGATGCCTCGCTGGCGGCAGGCGACGGCGGTGTCGATCGCGTACTCGGCGAAGATCACCGGATCGTTGTAGGTGTAGGCGACGCTGGTGCAATCGTTGGCGGCTGCCGCCTCGGCGATCTGCTGCGGGCTGGCGGAGGCCATCAGCCGGTCCATGTCGCGCGACTTGGAGATGTCCCAGTTCTGGCAGAACTTGCAGGCGAGGTTGCAGCCGGCGGTGCCGAACGACAGCACCGACGTGCCTGGATAGAAGTGGTTCAGCGGCTTCTTCTCGATCGGATCGATGCAGAAGCCCGAACTGCGGCCGTAGGTCGTGAGCACCATCGTGTCGCCCGCGCGCATGCGCACGAAGCAGGCGCCGCGCTGGCCGTCCGCCAACCGGCAGTCGCGCGGGCACAGGTCGCACTGCAGGCGGCCATCGTCGAGACGGTGCCACCAGCGCGCCGGATGCGCGCTGCCCGCATCGATCTCAGTCGGCCTCGGCGAACTTGTCGACATGGTAGGTCGCAACCATCATGTTGCCGCTCCAGTGCCCGGCCGCCAGACCGGCCTTTTCCTTGAGCCGGCCGAGAAACGCGCGCGGCTCCGGCAACTGCTCCCAGACCTGGGGCAGGAAGGTCGCGCGGCGGCAACCCTCGAACAGGATCACGCCATCGACGCCGGGTCGGAGGCGTTCGAGCACGTCCTGCTCGCTGCCGAATTCCATGAATTCGGGCCGGCTCAAAAGCGATACCTCGACGTTGACCCGTGGCCATTCGCCGGCGGTCAGCGGCGCGAAGCGGTGATCGCGCATCGCGGCGGCCACCGCGTTCTCGTCGACGTCCTCGCCGAGGGAGCGGCGCTGCTGGATGCTGCCGATGCAGCCGCGCAGGGCACCGTCTGCCGTCAAGGTGACGAAGCAGGCGCCACGCTCGGCGAAGGCCGGATGGTCGACCGGAGGTCCGGCCTCGAGGCCCAGCGCCATGGCGATCGCCCGGCGCGCGCGGGCGAGCAGGGCGGATCCGAGTGTGGGGTCAGTGTCGGGCACCGTCGTCGTCCTCATCGAATTGGAAACTGGCGTAGCCCACCACCCGGTCGCGACCGCCGGCGGTGTCGCCGGAATTGCGCAGGTCCAGCAGCTGCGGCCGCAGCCGATGGGCACCGGCCACCGCCAGCAGGCCATTGACCGGGGTCGCGCCGCAGGCCTGTTCGTGGTCGATGCCGCCCGCCAGCGCGAGGATGCGCTCGCAGGTGCCGCGGTCGAGCACGCGGGCTTCGTCGTAGGGGTGGTAGTGCGACAGGTCCGAGCTGATCAGGATCAGCGTCTCCGGCCCGCCCCACAGCGCCTCGATGATCGGCCGCAGGTCTTCGGGCCGCATGTGGCCGACCAGCAGCGGCAGGATCGTGAAATGGTCGAGCACGGTCTGCAGGAAGGGCAGTTGCACTTCGAGGCAGTGTTCGAAGGCGTGCGCCGCCTCGGAAATCCTCACCCCCGGCATGGTCTGCAGTCGCCGCCAGTCGTCTCGCGCCACCGGCACGCTGCCGAGCGGCGTCTGGAACGACAGCGCGGCCGGCAGCGCGGCGCCGAGCACCGCCACGCGATGGGCCGGGCCCAGCATCACGACCTTGCGGAAGCGGTCCCGCCAGCGTGCCAGCCTGGCGTAGGCGACGGCCGCCACCGGGCCGGAATAGATATAGCCCGCGTGCGGCACGATCAGCGCCTTGGGCGGCGTCGCCGGCATGTCGGCCGGCAACGCGGCGCTCAGCATCTCTTTGATCTGCAGCTGCAGGTGGTGGACGTCGGCCGGGTAGAACTGACCGGCCACGGCGGCCGGGCGGATCGAAGCGCTTGCCATCGGAGTCGTCCGGTGAAGAGCTATCTTAGGATTCAATTATAGATGGTCAGTCCGCGCAGCGCCCACTGCCCGTCCCCGTGGCGGCAAAGGGCAGTCGAACCCCCGGGGCAAGCGCCGGGCGCCGTGGCGGACGGCTCGCCGGCCAGGCACCGATCCGGCGCGAGGCATTGCCTCGGCATCCGATCCGGCCCGGGATCGCCGCCGCGGCGCCGACACCGTGCATCACAGGGCCGGCCGGATCGGTCCGTGTACAATCGATCCATGCAACGACCCCGACCCCGCCACGTCGCCCTGGTACCGGCTGCCGGCAGCGGCAACCGGATGAAATCCGGGCGGCCGAAGCAGTATCTCGAGCTGCTGGGACGGCCGCTGATCCGCCATGCGGTCGACACCCTGTGCGCGGCGCCGGACATCGATCGCGTCTATGTCGTGCTTTCGGTCGGCGACCAGGAGTGGGACCGCTACGACTGGTCGGCGCTCGAGCCCAAGCTGGTCAGCCTGTTCTGCGGCGGCGCGTCGCGCGCCGACAGCGTGTTGAACGGCTTGCGCGCGATCCGCGACGACATGGCGGATTCCGACTGGGTGCTGGTGCATGACGCGGCGCGGCCCTGCCTCGCCCCGTGGCACCTCGAGCGACTGCTGCAGACCCTGTCCGACGACGAGGTCGGCGGACTGCTGGCGGTGCCGGTGGCCGATACGCTGAAGCGCGACGACGGCCACGGCCACAGTGTCGAGACAGTGTCCCGCGAGCGCCTGTGGCAGGCCCAGACACCGCAGATGTTTCGCTACATCATGCTGCGCCGCGCCCTCGAGCGGGCGCGCGAGGTCACCGACGAGGCCAGCGCGATCGAGGCCGCCGGCCTGCATCCGCGGCTGGTCGAAGGCGATGCCACCAACCTCAAGGTGACCTATCCGCTCGACCTCCACGTCGCCGAGTGGATTCTCGAGAACAGGGCGCGCTGACATGGATCTGCCGTTTGCCATCGGACAGGGCTTCGACGTGCATGCGCTGGTGCCCGGGCGGGCGCTGATCATCGGTGGCGTGGCGATTCCCCATGATCGCGGCCTGCTCGGCCACTCCGACGCCGACGTGCTGCTGCACGCGATCACCGACGCCCTGCTCGGCGCAGCCGCGCTCGGCGACATCGGCCGCCATTTTCCGGACACCGACCCGCGCTACGAAGGCGCCGACAGCCGCGAGCTGCTGCGCGCCGCGGCCGCGGCGGTGACGGCCGCCGGGATGCGCGTGGGCAACGTCGATGCCACCGTGATCGCCCGCGCGCCGCGCCTGCTGCCACATGTGCCGGCGATGGTCGCCAACATCGCCGCCGACCTGTCGGTGCCGGCCGCGCGGGTCAACGTCAAGGGCAAGACCACCGAGATGCTCGGCTTCACCGGACGCGGCGAGGGCATCGCGGCACAGGCGGTGGTGCTGCTGCTGCGTGACCGCTGAGCGCGACAGCGAGCGGTTGTTCTTCGCCCTGTGGCCGTCGGCGGCCGAGACGCGGGCGCTGGCGGACTACGCCGCCGGCCTCGCTTGCCACGGTGGGCGCCGAATCCCCGGCGATCGTCTGCACATGACGCTGGCCTTCATCGGTCCGGTCGCGCGCGAGCGACGCCCGGCGATCGAGGCCATGGCCGCTTCGCTGGACACCGCGGATTTCGTGCTGGCCTTCGACCGCATCGGCCTGTGGCGGCGCAGCGGCATCGTGTGGACCGGCTGCAGCGTGGTGCCACCCGCCGCCGCCAGCCTGGTCGCGTCCTTGCGCGACGGCCTCGCTGCCCTCGACCTGCCGGTCGAGCGGCGCGCCTTCCGGCCCCACGTGACCCTGTTCCGCCGGGCGCGGGCGCTGGCGCCTGCCGCGCCGCCGGCGCTGGCTTGGGCGTGCCGTGAATTCGTGCTGGCAGGTTCCGAACTCGAAGCCGCCGGCGCACGCTATCGGGTGCTGGCACGGTTCGCGCTCGGCGCGGGTACGGCCAGCGCGGTATAGTGGCCCTCGGAGGTGAGTGCCCATGAATCAGATGCTTGGCAGGGCTGCGGCGGCGATCACCGCGATGGCGGTGAGCGTGTCGGCCTGGAGCCTGGAACTGGCGGGCGACAAGCGCGTGCGCCTGCATGCCCGCGACGGCAGCGTGGTCGACATCGGCCGCGTGCATTTCGAGCCCGACGGCGACGTGACCCGCTTCGAACTCGACATCGCCCACGAGCGCTTCAAGGATTTCTTCCTGTCGATGAAGGAGTTCAAGTGCCTGGAATCCGCCGAAGAGATCCAGTGCCACGTGCCCTATCCTTACCCGCAGCCGGGCATCGTCCGGGACGGCGACCTGCGCTGGCTCGAGCACTCGC
>JAGRFY010000062.1 GCA_020445765.1 Rhodocyclaceae bacterium
TCAGCGGCGAGGGCACCCGCTTCACCCTGTGGCTGCCGGTGGCCGACGAACTGCCGCAAGCGCACGCCGAGGCGACCATCGAGGAGTTCTGACATGGGACGGGAGAACGCGAGCTTCGGCACCGAAACGGAAATCTTCCTGTCGGACGCGGACGTGCCATTGGCCGCTTCGTCGTTCGTGCTGGCACAGGCCCAGGCGCAGCCGCGAACGGGCGGCGAACGGGTCGAGCGGGCGGCCGCCTTCAGGCAGATGTACCGCCTGATGGACGATTTTCACCGCATGCGCTGCGAGCGCGATGCGGCCTTCCGTGAGCTGACCCGTGCCCACCACGAGACCTTGTTCCGCCTGGCCTACGCGGCCGAGCTGAAGGAGGGCGACAGCGGCGTGCGGATCGTGCGCATCGGCGCCCTGTCGGCGATTCTCGGTCGCGCCCTGGCGCAGCCGCAGGGCTGGTGCGAAATGTTGCTGCTGGCCGCGCCGATGCTCGATGTCGGCAAGATCGGCGTGCCCGGCCAACTGCTGCGCGGCGTCGCCGCCGAGTGCGACGCCGCGGCACGTTGCCACACCGAACTGGGCGCCCGCATTCTGGGTGGCTCGGACATTCCGGTGCTGAACATGGCTTGCGAGATCGCCCTGTGTCATCACGAGCGCTGGGACGGCCGCGGCTTTCCGGGCGGGCTGGCCGGCCGCGAGATTCCATTGTCGGCCCGCATCGTCGCGGTGGTCGATGCCTTCGATGACTTCAGCAGCGGCCAGGGCGACCCCCCGCCCAGCGGCGACGACGACATCCTGGCGCGGCTGCAGGCAATGGCCGGCAGCCGCTTCGATCCGGCCGTGGTCGACGCCTTCGTCGACAACGCGCCGCGACTCGCCTCGGCGCGAGACTTCGTCACCGGTCAGCAGCTCGGCTGCGACGGCGGCCTCTGGGAGGGCGACTGGTGGACGGTGTTCTGAGACTGCCGCCGGTCAGCCGGCGGCTTCGTCGGCGGAGCGGCGGCGGCGCCTCATCAGGCGATGCAAGGCCACCACCTTGGCCTGCAGGTAACCGCGCAGCTCGTTGAACGGCACCGGCTTGCCGTAGCGGGTGACGCCCTCCGGCAAGCCGCCGCGCTCGTCGATCTCGTCGTCCGACATGCCGCTGACCACCACCAGGTCGGTTTCCTCGAGCAGCGGATTGCCGGCCACGCGACGAAGCATCTCGAAACCGTCGACCAGTGGCATGACCAGATCGGCGATCAGCACGTCCGGCGGATTGCGTCCGAGTTCCAGCACCGCATCGACACCGTTCGACACCATCCTGACGTCGAGCGGCAATTGCCAGGCCTCGAAGTTGTGGGCGTAGAGCTTGCGCATGATCTCGTCGTCCTCGGCCACCAGCACGCGCAGTTTCTCGTGAGGTTCGGTCTGCGGCGAGCCGCCACCCGAGCGCGCCAGGAATGCCTCGACCGATGCGGTCAGGATGCGCCGGTGGCCACCGGCGGTCTTCCATGCCTCGAGGGTGCCGTTCTCGACCATCTGCTGAACCGTGCCCGGCGACAGGCCGAGGCGCTTGGCGGCCACCGAGGTGCTGCAGTAGGAAGTGAGGTCGGTCGGGCGGGTCATCGGGGAATCGAAAAATTCGGCAAAACCGCTGAAAGCTTACACGATCGACCCGGCATTGCGCCGCACCGATCAGCCCGCCGGTAGCGGCAGGGCTCGGCGAATCGCGCTGCCGGCGCGCAAGCCCGCCTTGACAGGGCACGAGCGCTGCCGGAGCCTGTCGTCCGGTGCCGGACCGGGGGGCAGTCACCCGCCGGCTCGGCATCGAAACCGATGGGAGGCCGTGGTGGCGGGTCCGAATCGATGTCTGCTCTGGGTCGCGGCCCTGTGCGCTGCGCTGCAGGGCTGTGCCGGTGTCGCGATTTCGAGCGGCACCTATGCCGTCAAGGCCAGCGGTCGTGAAGCCCTGCTCGACGCGGCCGAGGCCGGCGATGCCCAGGCGCAGTACGAACTCGGCAAGTCGTGGTGCTGCATGGGACCGGGATTCGACACCGAAACCGCGACGCGCTGGCTATGCCGGGCCGCGGCGCAGGGACACGGCGCCGCGCTGTACGAACTCGGCAGGATCTACGACGGTGATGTGTCACGCACGCCGGCGCCAGGCCAGAAGCTGGTGCGCTTGCTCTCTGCCGAATCCAGCCCCGCTCACGCGCTCGCCTTCCATCGCCTGGCGGCGCAAGCCGGCCACGAGCCGGCGGCGCAGCGCTTGGCGCAACTGGACGCCGCAGCAAGCTCAGCGCTTCGTGCCGAGGCGCGGGCGCTGGCAGCCGACATCGGCTCGCACTGCGAGTATCGCCAGGTCTTCGCCGACGCGCCACGATGATCCGCGGCGCCGTCGGCGCGACGCTTCGGCGTGATCCGGCGTGACGGCCGGTCTGTCCCGGCCCTGCAGCCCTCGGCCCGCCGCGATCGCTGCCATGGCGACACCAGAATGCGGGGCTCGTTGTCGGCTGACCCGCGGCCCGAGGTGTGGCCACCGACGACCCGCCGCTGGCGTCTCCCAGTGACGCTGCTGATCACACCAGCGACGGATCGTCGCGTTTTTCAGGCTTCTCGTGCGGCTTGCTCGCTTGCGATTCGAACGCGCGCCACCGCGGTTTTCAGCATAATTTTCGGATGCCTCGCGTTTCCTCGATCGCGCCCGATGCGCCGCGGCGCCTGTCGCCGCTGAAGGGCCTGTGGCCCTTCCTGCGGCCCTACCGCGCGCGCATTGCGCTGGCCTTCCTGCTGCTGTGCCTGGCCTCGGCAACGATCCTGCTGGTGCCGCTGGCCTTTCGCGACCTGGTCGATTTCGGCTTCGGCGCCAAGGCGCCGGACCGCGACAGCCTTCTCGGCCGCCTGTCGCTGAATGGCCAGTTCCTGGCCCTGTTCGGCCTCGCCAGCTTCTGGGCGGCAGCGGTGGCGGCGCGCTACTACACGGTGTCGTGGATCGGCGAGCGCGCGACCGCCGATCTGCGCAGCACCGTGTATGCCCGGGTGCTGCGCCAGTCGCCGCAGTTCTTCGAGACCCTGCAGACCGGTGAGGTGCTGTCCCGCCTGACCGGCGACACCACGCTGATCCAGACCGTGGTCGGCAGCTCGATCTCGATGGGCCTGCGCAGCCTGTTTCAGTTCGTCGGCGGCATGGTGATGCTGGCGGTCACCAGCTTCCAGCTCTTTGCCCTGAACCTCGGCCTGATGGCCCTGCTGGCGCTGCCGATCTTCGCCGTCGGCCGCCGGGTGCGCAAGCTGTCGCGTGAATCCCAGGACCGCATCGCCGACGCCTCGGCGCTGGCCGGCGAGATCCTCAACGCGATGCCGACGGTGCAGGCCTTCACCCAGGAGGCACGCGAGGCCGGTCGCTTCGCCGAGCGAACCGAGACCGGTTTCGTCACCGCGCTTCGCCGCACCCGGCTGCGGGCGGCGATGACGGCGCTGATCATCACCGCGGTGATGGGCACCATCATCTTCGTGCTGTGGGTCGGTGCGCGCCAGGTGCACGCCGGCACGCTGTCGAACGGCGAGCTGCTTTCCTTCGTGCTCTACGCGGCGCTGGTGGCCGGTGCCGTCGGCACCTTGTCGGAAGTATGGGGCGACGTCATGCGCGCCGCCGGCGCCGCCGAGCGGCTGCTCGAACTGCTGCATGCCGAACCGGCGATCCGGGAGACCGAGCGACCGAATGCGCCGGTGGCCTCGGCCCAGGCCGCGATCGCCTTCGAACACGTCGGCTTCGCCTATCCGGCGCGCCCCGCCATGCCGGCGCTCGACGACATCTGCCTCGCCGTCGCCCCCGGCGAGAGCGTCGCCCTGGTCGGCCCCTCCGGCGCCGGCAAGAGCAGCCTGTTCCAGCTCCTGCTGCGCTACTACGAGGCGAGCAGCGGCACGATCCGCATCAACGGCCAGGATATCCGCGAACTGCGGCTCGAAGACCTGCGCCGAGAGATCGCCATCGTCGCCCAGGATCCGGTGATCTTCTCCGCCAGTGCGCTCGACAACATCCGCTACGGCCGCCCGACGGCCAGCGACGCCGAGGTGGTCGAGGCCGCGCGCGCAGCCGTCGCCGACGAATTCATCGAGCGCCTGCCCGAGGGCTACCAGACCTTCCTCGGCGAGCGCGGCACCCGCCTGTCCGGCGGCCAGCGCCAGCGCATCGCGATCGCCCGCGCCATCCTCAAACGCGCTCGCCTGCTGTTGCTCGACGAAGCCACCAGCGCGCTCGACGCCGAATCGGAGATCCTGGTGCAGCGCGGCCTCGCCGCCGCGATGCACGGCCGCACCACTCTGGTCATCGCCCACCGGCTGGCGACCGTGCAGAAGGTGGATCGCGTCGTCGTGATGGAGCGCGGCCGGATCGTCGAGACGGGCACGCCCGGGCAACTTCGTCAGCAGGGTGGGCTGTATGCGCGGCTGGCGGCCCTGCAGTTGGATCTCTGAGTCGCGTGATCGGTCCGTTCGGGATCGTACCCGGTCTCACTCGGCCCGAGAGGGCGACATCCTCGACTCATGGCCGGCCTTGCAGACCGTTGGAGCAAGACTCGGCGATGAACGGCTCCCTTCATGCGCAATGAGCGGCCGACGCGACAGGAACCGTCGGTGTCGCAGCTTGTCGTCGAGGTTGCGGCGGCAAGCTGGGACCACACCGCATCGGTGCCGTCGGAATTCGAACTGCGCCGCATTCGATGCGGTGCAATCACCGCCTCGCGGTCACGCTGCCGCTGTTGATGCAGGTCTCACCGACGACGGTGGTCGCGACGTAGTCCATCGTCATGAAGTCGCCGACGACTCGCAGATTGGTGACGGTGACATTGCCGCTCAAATTTGCGCCACCGTCGGTGGCCGTCCAGGTGCCGTTGCCCGAGTAGCTCGAACCCGATTTCGTGACGCTCAGATCGAAGCTGGCCGTGTCTCCTTCGTCAAAGACGAAGGACTGCGTGAGCGTGTTGCCGGAGAGTACGAACGAAGCCGTGCCGGTCTCCCGCACCGTTCCGTTGTTGGCGGCGCTGAGGCAGCCAGTGCTGCTACCGAAGTTCGCAAACGCCCAGGCTCCCGAAACGAGTTCGGCGGCAAATGTGAACCGTTGCAGTTGGATCGAGCCCGAAAGACCATCGAAGGCGTAGTCGAACGTCGCGCTGTTGCTTGAATTGAAGGTCAGCGTCGCCGTGCCGACGGTGGCGCTTCCGACGTTGTTCGG
Organism: Rhodocyclaceae bacterium; assembly: GCA_020445765.1. GTDB lineage: Bacteria > Pseudomonadota > Gammaproteobacteria > Burkholderiales > Rhodocyclaceae > Cognatazoarcus. Next base: position 5,210 of record JAGRFY010000062.1, read on the forward strand.
GTCATAGCCCGCGCCCGGCAGCGGTCCCGTCGATCTCGACAGGTCCCCGGTCAGCGTGTTGCCATTCAGTGCGCCGGCCATCAGCAGGAAGGTCGCGTTTCCCTGCGCGTCATAGTGGTACCAGGACACGACCAGCACATTGCCTTGCTGGCCGACGTTCCAGCCCATGCCGTCGAGCGAGGGATTCCACCACCAGTCCTGGTAGCTCTCGCCAGCCATCGAATTTCCGGCCATCGCAAGCAGGCACAGCATTCCGGCAAGTGTCTTTCGCATCGTCAACTCCGCATCGTCGGCAGTTGGAAGCCGCCGGTAGTCTCACTCACTGCCAAAAGGGCTGTCTCCCCCCGCGCGACGAGCGGTGAGGGTCGACTGGTCGCCTCGACCGTGCCATCTGGGCCGGTGCCGACCGTGGCGCGGTCAGCCTTCTCGCACCCCATGGATCGACGGCCGGGTCCGGCTGCCGGCAATCGCGCTGCCGGTCGCGCCAGGTACGGCACCCGTTCGACGTCTCATCGACGTCGCTCGAGCTGCCCGGGCGTCGATCGAGCGCATCCGGCTGCAGCGTTCGTCGTGGCGGGAACCGCGACCAGCTGTCCGTCTCCGCCATCGACCGGTGGTGTCGAAAAAATTTACACGAATCTCGAGCAAAGCCGATTTCGATCGGCGATCGGTCTGCATCTATCTGACAGCATGGGATTTTGCGGCCGTTGGTCCGAGACTTGCCTTTCCGGCCGCAGTCGGCCTGTCCGGATCTGACGACGGCATGTGCGTCGCGGCGTCCGATCCGGCGTCCGACGGTCCGCGTGGGCTGAGCGCGTGTGCCGATGGGCGGGCTTGGGTCTTGCGGCCCCGATCGTCGTCCGGGCCGCCAGGTTGCCGCACGTTCGGGCCTTGGCGGTTTCAGTTCGGGAGTCGTGCCTGCCAAATCGGACATGGTTGGCGCGCGAGTTGCTGCTCGGGAGATCGTCCATACTGGCGAGGCGTCCTGCGGGACACCGACAACGGCAAGTGCTGTCGCTCGCTCGATGGCCCGATGCCATCCCGGCAGCGAATCGCCGCCTTCATTTATTTCCCTGGGAGACGAGTGCATGAAGAAGGATCGGAGGGTCATTGTTGGCTTGCTGTCGGCGATCGTGTTCGCGCCGGCGACCGTGCTGGCCCACGGCAAGCCGAACCGACTGCCGGAGTTCATATCCGGCGAGGTCCTGGCGACCGCCTACGATGGTGTCAGTGACGATCTGCTGACGGCCGGTCTCGGCGCCAGCGGGCTGGCCGGCGCCGCACCGGCGGTCGGCAGCCCGCCGACGGCCGCCGAGCTTCGCCGGCTGGCGATCTACAACAACTACCGGGCGCTGGTGCCGACCGATCCCGGCAACGGCTACGGCAGCTTCTTCGGGCCGCAGGTCGATACCGACGGCAACAACACCGGCGGCGAGGGTATGATCGCCGGCACCGAATACCTGGCGTTCGCCGGTCCGCGTTCCGGCCGCGCCAATGTCACGCTGATGGTGCAGGTGCCGGCCGGCTTCGACCCCGACAATGCCTGCATCGTCACCGCGCCGTCTTCGGGGTCGCGCGGCATCTACGGCGCCATCGGCACGGCGGGCGAGTGGGGCCTCAAGCACGGCTGCGCAGTCGCCTACACCGACAAGGGCTCCGGCACCGGTGCCCACAATCTGGCGACCGATCGGGTCACCTCGATCACCGGCGAGTGGGCCGGCGCCGATGCCCTCGGCCGCGATTCGCAGTTCACCGCCCCCGTCAGCGACGAGGCACGGGCCGCATTCGACGCGGCGCATCCGAACCGCTACGCGTTCAAGCACGCCCATTCGCAGCACAACCCCGAAATGGACTGGGGTCGTAACGTGCTGCAGTCGATCGAGTTCGCGTTCTACGTGCTGAACGAGCAGTTCGGAACCCGTGGCCCGGGCGAGCCGCAACGGGCCACGCTGACGCCGGACAATACCATGGTGATCGCCTCCAGCGTATCCAACGGCGGAGGTTCGTCGGTTCGGGCCGCGGAGATGGATCGCAAAGGGCTGATCGACGGGGTTGCAGTGTCCGAGCCCAATGTCAATCCGCGACCGGCCGGATTCGCGATCGTGCAGGGCGCGGGCGCACCGCTCTACGACCACGGCCGCAGCCTGTACGACTACACGACGCTGATCAATGTGTACCAGGGCTGCGCCAATGCGGCGGCCGCCAATGCCGTTGCGCCGTTCAACTTTGCACCGAGCCCCGATTCGTGCACCTCACTGGCCGAAAAGGGCTTGTTGACCGGCGCGACGCTCGCCGAGCAGGCTGAGCAGGCGCAGCGCATCATCAACGACTATGGCGTCACTCCTGAGCAGAACCTGGTGCAGCCCTCCCATTGGTTCGTCAACGTGCCTCAGAGCATTTCGGTCACCTACGGCAACGCCTACAGTCGCAGCAGCGTCGTGGACAACCTGTGCGGATACAGCTTTGGCGCCAGCGCGGGCGGCGTGCCGGTGGCGCTGGCCGAGGCGGCGGAGCTGATTCTGTTCGGCACCAGCAACGGCATTCCGCCGACCGGGGGCGTCAATCTGATCAACGACGATTCTCTCGGCGGTGCGATGGAGAACCGGGTCTCGATCAGTCCGTCGACCGGCCGTGCCGATCAGAACCTGGACGGCGCGCTGTGCCTGCGGGCGCTCGCCACAGGCTTCGATCCGGTCACCGGCGAGCGGTTGCGAGGCACTGCCCGCGCACTGCATCGGCACATCCTGCACAGCATCGAGCAACTGCGCGCCAGCGGTGATCTGGGCGGTCGGCCGGCAGTCTTCGTGACCGGGCGTAACGACGCGATCCTGCCGATCAACCACACCTCGCGCAGCTACTTCGGGCTCAACCAGAGCCGCCACGGCGATCGTAGCGGTTTGCGCTACTACGAGATCACCAACGCCCACCATCTGGACGTGTTCAACGTCTTCCCGGGGTTTGCGGAGAACTTCATTCCGCTGCACCACTATCTGTTCGAGGCCTTGGACCTGGTCTACGACCACCTGCGCAACGGCACGCCGCTGCCGCCGAGCCAGGTGGTGCATACCGTGCCGCGGGGCGCGGGCGCGCCGCCGCTGACGGCCGCCAACGTGCCGGCGATCGATCCTGCGCCGCCCGAGGCAAACCGCATCGTCTTCGACGGCGCGACGCTGTTCGTGCCGGAATGATCCCGGTTTCGGCCACCGCGGCGTCGGGACTTCGACGCTGACGGAAGGCCGGCCGTGGCAGCCGCAAACCCGGGGCCGCACCTGTGAAGGGCGGCCCCGGACCGTTTCAACCGACCGCGCACAGCCTGAAAGGATTCTTTGGGGTCGATTGGCGAAGCATCGGCTGCCGGGCGGATTCGATCAGCCACTGTCAGGAGGTGCCAGCGTGCCGCGGGATCGAATAGGTGCCGACGACATGGGCGACGACTTCGTCCAGTCCCTCGCTGTAGAGGCTGACTTCGCCGACGGCCAGTGACCTGCCGAGCTTCAGCAGGCGGCATTCGCCGATGATCGCGGCGCTGCCGACCGGTTTGCGCAGGAAATTGATGGTGAGGCCGGTGGTGACGGTCAGCGGCACGATGCCGATCTCGGCCAGGATCGCGACGTAGAGCGCGACGTCGGCCACCGCCATCAGTACCGGGCCGGCGACGGTGCCGCCCGGACGCAGTTCGGCAGCGCCGACTTCGTGGCGGACCGTGGCGGCGCGCCCGCCGGCCGCGACGACGGTGCATTTGGTCTGCGGGAACTCCCGCGCGAGGAAGGCGGCGATTTCGTGGGCATTCGGCATCGCGGGATCTACCGTGTTCGTGCGACCGGTGGCGGGCGGGTACCGGCCTGCTAGCGCGCGTCGCCGGCCGGCGGATCGGCATCGGGCTGTCGCAAGCGCTCGCGCAGCACGTTCTTCTGCACCTTGCCGGTGGCAGTCTTGGGCAGGGCGCCAAACACGATCCGCCTCGGCGCCCTGAAACGGGCCAGCCTGGCGCGCACGTGCTCGATCAGGTCGACGTCGGCGACCTGCGCGTCGTCGTGGAGGTGGACGTAGGCCACCGGGACTTCGCCCCAGCGTTCGTCGGGCGCGGCCACCACCGCGGCTTCCAGCACGGCCGGGTGGGTCGACAGCGCCTGCTCGACCTCGACCGACGAGATGTTCTCGCCGCCCGAGATGATGATGTCCTTGGCGCGATCGCGCAGCTCGATGTAGCCGTCCGGATGCATCACGCCGAGATCCCCGGTCCGGAACCAGCCGTCGGGGCAGGCCTTCCGGGTCGCTTCGTCGTCCCGGTAGTAGCCGAGCATGACGTTGTTGCCGCGAATCGCGATCTCGCCGATCGTGTTTGCATCGGCGGCGACGTCGCCACCGTGGTCGTCGACGATGCGCACCGGCTGGGAGACGACGTTGCCGACACCCTGGCGCGCCTTGAGCCGCGCCTGCTCCGGAATCGTCAGCCGCTGCCAGTCGCTGCGCCAGTCGCACAGCACCGACGGGCCGTAGGTTTCGGTGAGACCGTAGAGATGGGTGATCTCCATGCCGAGTTCGGCCAGCCGTTCGAGCAGCGCCGGCGTCGGCGGCGCGCCGCCGGTGGCGATTCGCACCGGGCGCGGCGGCCGGCCGCCGGCGGATTCCTCGTCCCAGATCGTCATCGTCAACACGGTCGGCGCGGCGCAGAAGTGGGTCACGCCGGATTCGCGCATGTGCTGCCAGATCAGCCGCGGCTCGAGCCGCGGCAGGCACAGGTGGGTGCCGCCGGCAGCCGTCACTGCCCACGGGAAGCACCAGCCGTTGCAGTGGAACATCGGTAAGGTCCATAGATAGACCGAGTCGCCGTCGAGCCCCATGTGGTGCGCCATCGCCAGCGACTGGAGGTACGCGCCGCGGTGGTGGTACATGACACCCTTGGGTCGCGCCGTGGTGCCGCTGGTGTAGTTGATCGCCAGCAGGCTGCGCTCGTCGTCGACCGCGACCTCGCAGGGATCGGCCTGCCGGATCAGCGCTTCGATCCGATCGTCTTCGCCGCCACAGCAGACCAGGCTAAGATCGGCCGTCGATCGTGCGGCTGCCTGCTCGGCGAGGTCGCGCAGGGTATGGTCGTGGAGCAGGACCGAGCAGCCGGCGTGCTGCAGGATGTAGGCAACGTCGTCAGCGGTGATCCGGGTATTGAGGGCGACCAGGACGGCGCCGGCGAACGGCGCCGCGTAGTGGGCGGCCAGCATGACATGGGTGTTGCCGGCCAGTACTGCGACGCGGTCTCCGGGCGAAATGCCCAGCGATTTCAGCGCACCGGCGAACTTAAGGCAACGCTCGAGGAATTCGGCGTAGGAGAATCGTCGCTCGCCATCCACCACGCCGATCCTGTCGCCGTGCACCACCGCGGCCCGGTGCAGGAACGCGGTGGGCGTCAACGGCTCGAAATTGAATGACCGCTCCATGTCCGATTCCCTTGTCATGATCTGCATCGCGGCGACGGCCAACTCGACGAGGCCGATTCGGGCGCCCGGCCGGGCCCGCGAGTCGCAGTCGGTTCGCTTCGCCGCGCGCCGTCGTCGCGTTTCTGCAGCCTACATCAGTGCCGCGATGCCTGCCCGGGCGACCTGTGCATCCTCGCTGGCCTTGACCCCGGAGACACCGACGGCTCCGATCACCCGGCCGTCGATGACGATCGGCTCGCCGCCCTCGAGCGGCGTCACCGGCATCGCCAGGGCCGCGTAGCGGCCATTGTTCACCATGTCTTCGAAGGCCTTGCTCGGCTTGCCGGTGAGCGCGCAGGTGCGCGCCTTCTCGGGCGCGACCTGGGCGCTCATCAGTGGTGCGCCGTCGAGGCGCTGCAGCCACAGGGCGTGACCGCCGGCGTCACATACCGCGATCGAGACCGCCCAGCCGTTGCGTTCGGCCTCGGCCTCGGCCGCAGCGGCGATGCGCCGCACGTCGTCGAGGGTCAGCAGCTTTGTCTCCTTCATCTTCCTTCCTCCTTTGGCCGGCCGCATGCCGACGGGCGGCGGAGCGGCGCGGAATTCTTCGGTGACGCTGCGCGACGGGCCGGTTTCCCCGGGCTCTTGTGCATCGCGATTCATCGGGGGGCAGGATAGGGGCGATATTGCGCTGCGGGAATTGCCGTGGACATCGCTTCTGTCGATACTTCAGGTATCGACCGAGCCGATCGGGTCGCTGGAGGCAGGCGATGGGGCGCTACACCGAGATCCGCAGCTTCGTTCTGACCGCCGAGAAGGGGAGCTTCGCCGCGGCGGCACTGGCCGAGGGCGTGACGCCGGTGGTCATGGGCCGCCGCCTCGATGCACTGGAGGAGCGCCTCGGCGTGCGGCTGATGCATCGCTCGACCCGCGGGCTCAGGCTGACCGACCTGGGCGAGCAGTTCGCCGAGCAGTGTCGTCAGTTGCTGCGGGATTTCGACGCCGCCGAGAGCAGCATCTCGGAGCGGCGTGCAACGGTGCGCGGGCACCTGGTGGTATCGGCGCCGGCAGCGTTCGGTCGGCGCCATATCGGCCCGCACGCTCCGCAATTTCAGGCACAGCATCCAGAACTCAAACTGTCGTTCAACTTCACCGACAGCGTCGTCGATCTGGTGCGCGAGGGCTACGACATGGCAATCCGCATCGGCGAAGTCACCGATCCGAACTACGTTGCCGTGCACCTGTACCCGAACCGGCGGGTGGTGTGCGGCACGCCGGCCTATTTCGAGCGCCACGGCGTGCCGCGGACGCCGGCCGAGCTGGCCGGGCACAACTGTCTCGCGTTCAACCTGCAGGGCGGCCAGCAGCGGGGCTGGACCTTCCAGCAGGACGGCCGCCGCTTCGCCGTGCGGGTCGACGGCGATCTCGCCTGCAACGACGGCGAGTTGCTGTTCAACTGGGTGCGCCAGGGCCTCGGCATCGGCTGGCGCTCGACCTGGGAGATCCAGGCCGAACTGGCGCGCGGCGAGCTGGTGACGGTGCTCGACGCCTTCGCGGTGCCGAGCTACGACATCCAGGCGGTGTATCCGCAGCAGCGCTTCCTGCCGGCCAAGATCCGCCATTTCATCGACTACCTGAAGCGGATCTACACCCTGCCGGGCTATTGGGAGGGTCGGGTCGGCGCGCCCTAGGCCGGCGGCACCCCGGCCTCCAGGGCGCAGGCCGCGGCGTCCAGCGCGGCAGCGCAATCGAGATCGAGCTTTGCGCTCAGCAGCGCGTCGGCACGGGTCAGGCCGCGATTGATCGCGACCAGTGGCTTGCCGAGCCGGTGGGCGCGATCGGCAAATCGATAGCCCGAATAGACCATCAGCGACGAGCCCACCACCAGCAGGCCGTCGGACTGTTCGAGCGCCCGCATCGCGGCGGCGACGCGCTCGCGCGGCACGCCGTCGCCGTAGAAGATGACATCCGGCTTCAGCACGCCGCCGCAGGCCGGGCAGTCGGGTACCTGGAATCCTTCGTGTTCGGCGTCGTCGAGTCGGGCGTCGCCGTCCGGCGCGCTCGCGACCGGGCGCGTCGGTCGATCGGCGAAGTGCGGATTCGACGCCAGCAGCCACGCCTGGACATCGGTGCGCTGGTGGAGGGCCCGGCACGACAGGCACAGCACGCGGGCGATGCTGCCGTGCAACTCGATCACGGTGCCGCTGCCGGCCTTGTGGTGCAGGCCGTCCACGTTCTGCGTGATCACCGCAGACACGGCGCCTAGGCGCTCGAGGGCGGCCAGGGCGCGATGGCCGGCGTTGGGCTCGGCACGGCTCATGGTCGGCCAGCCGACGAGGCTGCGTGCCCAGTAGCGGCGACGCACCGTGGCGGAGCGGACGAAATCTTCGTGCAGGATCGGCTTGTGGTGCAGCCATTGCCCGTCCGGGCCACGGTAGGTCGGCAGACCGCTAGCGGCGCTGAGGCCGGCGCCGGTCAGCACCACGATCGGATCGCGTCGTAGCAGCGCGATCAGGGGTTGGAGTGCGTCATGATCCATCGCGGTGGCGCTTCTGACGATGCTGCCGAAATCGGTACCGCCATCGTTCTGTCGGTGCCGGGCGGCGACCGACACAGTGTCGCACAGCGACGCCGTGAGTGGCGTCGCATGCCGATTGCCGCGAGACTTCCGCGAACGCTGGCATGCATTTCCAGCGTGTACCCGAGCGGCTGCCCGTGGAGGCGTCGTCGAGGGCCGAATCCGTCACCTTGGCAGCCGAACAGAGGGGGGTGGCCAGACCGGCGATCGATTCCGGTGCGTGCGCCGTCGTCCCTGAGGACTCAACGCAGTGCGCGTGGATGCCAGCGCAACAACAGGCGAACGCTCCAATAGGGGTCGTTTTCGCGCCGGGCAGACGCTTCCCGACGCACGTCCAGCGGGACGTAAAGCAACTCGGCTGCCCATTCGGCTTCCGCCCGCCATGCATTCCCGATGCCCACCGATAGGAAGCGGGCGTAGCTCGTCGTATTCAGCTTGCTGCGATCCAGGGCATCGGGCATCAACCGGGCGTCGACCTGCACGCTCGGCGCCAGGCGCGCGATCCCGGCGCCCAAGTGATAGCGCATCGACGATGGCGACGAATGCCAGGCGAGCCCCAGATCGAGCCCGCTGTAGCGCAGCCGGATCTCATCCGACGAAGGCGCGGCGCAACCCACCGGATTGCGCTCGAAGTCGCGATCTCCGGCGAGGTCTGCCGGGCACGTGATGTCGCTGCGCGCCCGCCCGCTCTGGGCAAACAGCCGCATGCTCGCACGCCAGTTGGGATCGAGTCGGAAGGCGCGACCAAGTGCCAGGGAAAAGAGGCGCTTGGCACGTACGTCGTTGATCTCGATGTCCGGCGTGTAGGCGATCTCGCCGACGAATTCGAAAGGCAGGCCAACCCAGCTGCGCAGGCGGCCGAACAGGGCCGACTTATTGAGATCCTCCTGCTTTTCGCCGGCGAACCCGACCCGGCGCTGGTCATCGGAGAGCCGCGGGATGGTGGCGAGTTCCGCGCCGATCGACCATTGCCCCGGATCGAGTTGCGGCGGCCCGCCGAAGCCGGTCAGCAACGTGGCCGACGCAACGTAGCTCATTGCCCAGCCCTCCGGCGAATGTCCCGCAACCCGGGTCTCGTCCTCGAATACCTGCGCCGCCTGCGCAGGGCCGCACAAGAAGGCGAAGGCGAGTAGCAGCGGGCAGCCGATGCGCACACGAGCAACCATGCAGCATTCACTCCATTCGGTCGTCGCGTCCAAGTTTAGCGACAGTCGGCGCCCGATTGGGCCCGCATGCCGGCACGCCGACGGTCGGTCATGCACATTCGAAGGACATGTCCCGGGCGGACATCTATGCTTGGATGGCCCATGACCAGCGCGAAGGAGAATGCCGGATGAGAATGTCTTCGAGGATTGTCATTGCCGCGTCGATGGCATTGATGTCGGGGACGGCCGCGTCGGCCGAGCACTCCGTGATCGTCAGAAATTTCGAGTTCGTACCCAACGATCTCGCGATCAATGTCGGTGACACGGTCACCTTCGTGAATCAGGGTGGATTCCACGACGTAAAGGCAGACGACGGCAGCTTCGGCAATACCGCATCGACCTCCGCGTGGACCTTCAGTCGGACTTTCGACACGGCCGGCGAAGTGCGCGTGTATTGCTCGATCCACAGCATTCCCGGCCAGGACATCAATACGAAGATGAATGCCCGCATCACCGTCACGGCAGCAGCGTCCAACTTCGCGATCAATCAGGGCATCTCGGGCAGTTGGTACGACGCCGCCAACCCAGGTCAGGGATTTCTGATCGACGCCGATCCGACCCTGCCGTTCATATTCGTCGCGTGGTTCACCTACGACTTGCCGGTGGCCGGTTCCGGCACCGCGCCCGGCCATCTCTGGCTGAGCGGCGGTGGCGCCTGGCAGGGTGATGCCGCGACTTTCCGTCTGCTGCTCACCGAGGGCGGGGAATTCGACGCGGCTACGGGCAGCATCACCAACACGGAGATCGGGACGGCGACGATCCGCTTCGACTCCTGCGTCAATGGCACATTCACCTACCAGTTCGACGATCCCCAGATCAGTGGCACGATCAATCTGACCCGGCTGCTCAGCGGTGGGGCCTCGCTCTGCGAGCAGCTGGCGCAGTAGGCCAGGCGATCGCCCCTGCCTTCCATTGCTGCGGGACAGTTCACGTCGGTCAATCCGCGATTGCCATTTCGGCGACGGGGCGAGATAGGCGTTATCCTTGTGCCGGGCTCGGGGCAGCGAGAGGGGCGACCCCGTACGTCCGTCAAGGACGAACATCAGACAGGGAGCGAACAATGACGCAGCAGCTTTGGTGGTTGGTGGGCATCATCGCGGTCGTACTGGCCGCGGCGATCGGATTTCTGATCGGGCGGCAGGGCAAGGCCGACCGGCTGCGCGCCAATGAGCTGCAGGAAGAGGTCGATCGGCAGAAGAAGGAGATCGACAGCTACCGCCAGGAGGTCGAATCCCACTTCGATCAGACCGCGTCGCTGTTCACCGCGATGGCCGGCAATTACCGCGAATTGTTCGAACACCTGTCGTCGGGCTACGAGAAGCTCTCCGGTGGATCGGCTCGCGAGCTGTTCCGGCAGCGAGTCGACGCGGTGTTGCTGGAAGGCACCCTGGCCGAACGAAGCGAACGCGAAGCCGAAGAGGCGGCCGTCGCCGCCGAGGCCGAAGCCACTGCCGCAGTGGCCGGCACGGAGGGTGCTTCCGGCGAGCCGGCCGCCGCCGAGACCAAGGCCGAGGCTGTCGATCCGGTGGCCGCCGGCATGGCGAGCGCGGCCGACGAGCCGGTGCTGGCCGACGCGGCAGGCACCGCATCGGCCGAGCCGGCAGCGGCTGCGAGCACGTCGACCGACGCCGGCGAAGCTCCGGCCGAGGGAACCGCCGACGCCGGCGACCGGATTGCCGCGGTCGACGCGGCGCCGCCTGCGGTCGAGACAGGCGACGAAAAAGCGGACGAAAAGAGCCGCGCGGCGGCCTGAAGCCGCCACCGGCAGGGACTTGCGATGATCCGGCAGTGCCGAGTCAGCCCGCCAGCGTGCCGTCGCGGTAGTCCGCCAGGGCCTGTTCCAGCTCGGCCTGGGTGTTCATGACGAAGGGACCGTACTGGGCGATCGCCTCGCCCAGCGGGCGGCCTGCGACCAGCAGCACGCGGGCGTCGCCGAGGGCGGTCACGGCGACGCCGTCGGCGCCGTCGTTGGCCAGGATCGCCATGCGGGCGTCGGGCACGGTTTCGCCCGCGATCGACACCTCACCGCGGTAGACGTAGACGAAGGCGTTGTGGCCCGACGCGATCGGCTGCGCGAAAACGGTGCCAGCCGGCAGATGGACGTCGAGCAGCAGCGGCTCGGTATCCGGGCGCTCGACCGCGCCGTCCACGCCGTGGCTCGCGCCAGCGATGACGCACACCCGCACGCCGTCCTCGAGCGTCAGCTCAGGGATTGCGGCCGGCGGAATGTCGCGGTAGGCGGCCGGTTGCATCTTGGCGTGCGCCGGCAGGTTCAGCCATAGCTGGAAGCCTTCCATCAGGCCGTCCTCCTGCTCGGGCATCTCGCTGTGGATGATGCCGCGGGCGGCGGTCATCCACTGCACCGCGCCGCTCTCCAGCAGTCCTTCGCCGCCGGTGCTGTCGCGATGGCGCATGCGTCCGGCGATCATGTAGGTGATCGTCTCGAAGCCGCGATGCGGGTGCGGCGGGAAGCCGGCGATGTAGTCCTCGCGGCGGTCGGTACGGAATGCGTCGAGCATCAGGTAGGGATCGAGGCGCCGTTGCAGCGGCTGGGTCAGCACCCGCGTCAGGCGCACGCCGGCGCCGTCGGACGTCGGCATGCCGGCGACCTGACGCTCGATCGTGCGCGATCGGGCGAGCATGGTACGGGTCTGGGCGGACATGGTCATTCCTCCGGTAAGTTCGCCGTGTCAGTCGACCAGTTCGACGAGCTGGCGTTCGGCATCCTGGCGCGCGGCGGCCAGCGCCTCGTCGCCGAGAGCGACACCTTCGACGAAGACGAAGCGGATGTCGGTCATGCCGAGAAAGCCGAGCACGGTCCTGAGATAGGGTACCTGGGTGTCGGCAGCGGTATCGCGGTGACGCCCGCCGCGGGCCAGCGCGACATACACGGTCTTGCCGGTCAGCAGGCCTTCCGGGCCTTGTTCGGTATAGCGGAAGGTCACGCCGGCGCGGGCGATCGCGTCGATCCACGCCTTCAGTTGCGTGGTGATCGTGAAGTTGTACATCGGCACCGCCAGCACCAGCACGTCCGCGGCCGCGACCTCGGCAATCGCGCGGTCATCGATGGCGACCCGGGCGGCCTGTTCCGGCGTGCGCTCGGCCGGCGGCGTGAACAAGGCCTGCAGCGCGGCTTCGTCGAGCACCGGCTGCGGATCGGTGGCGAGGTCGCGCCGTACCAGGCGGGCGCCCGGCCGTGATGCCAGCAGGCGCTCGACGATGCGTTCGGCGACGCGGGTGGATTCGGAACCGCGGCTGCGGGCGGAAGAATTGATCTGCAGGATGTTCATCTCGGGTGCTCCTCGTATCGGGGTTCCTGTAATCTACGTGTTGCCTAAAACGAGCGGAAGCCTTCGATTTGGATATCATCGTTCCCCATGAGCATCAATAAGCCTGCTGCCGCGGCCGATCTGATGATCTTCGCCCGGGTCGTCGAGGCCGGCAGCTTCAGCGCCGCCGCGATGCGTCTGGGCCTGCCGAAGTCGTCGGTGTCGCGACGGGTGGCGGCCTTCGAGGCGCGGCTCGGCGAGCGCGTGTTCGAGCGCAGCACGCGCCGCCTGGCGCTCACCGACTTCGGCCGCAGCCTGGTGGACCACGGGCGCCGGCTGGTCGAGGCGGTGGATGCGGTCGATGCGCAGGCCGAGCAGCGCCGGGCCCGGCCGACCGGCGTGCTGCGCGTGTCGATGCCGGGCGATTTCGCGATGCTGACGCTGCCACGGCTGCTGGCCGGCTTCAGCCGGCGCCATCCGGCGGTCGAGGTGCAGCTCGACCTTTCGCCGCGCCATGTCGACCTGCTGGCCGAGGGCTTCGACCTCGCGGTGCGGATGGGTCCGCTGCCGGACGACACCAGTCTGGTGGCGCGACGGCTGGTCGATTTCGAGACCGGACTGGTGGCCTCGCCCGACTACCTGGCGCGTCGTGGCGTGCCGCTCGGCCCGTCCGATCTGCCGCGCCACGACGGCCTCACCTTGCTGACCCGCGACGGGCAGCCGTGCGCGTGGCTGCTGCAGTGTGGCGACGAGCGCTGGGAGGGGCGGATCGGCGGCCGGCTGTCCGCCAATTCGATGGGCACCCTGGTGCAGTTGGCCACGGCCGGCGCCGGCATCGCCGCGGTCAGCCTGCACTACGCGGTCGAGCAGCTTGACCGCGGGGGCCTGGTCCGCGTGTTGCCGGGCTGGTTGATGCCGGCGGTTCCGGCCTGGGCGGTGATGCCGACGAACCGCCTGATCCCGCCCAAGACCCGGGTGTTCGTCGATGCCCTGCGCCGCTACCTGGCGCGCAGGCTGACGCCGTCGGAAGCGTCGTCGGCAACGTGACAGAGTGTCCCGTCGCGGCATCGGCGGGCGGTGCGCATTGGCCGCCTGCCGGCAAGCTGCGGGTCGGCATCGATCGGGCCGGCCGCGAAACGGCGCGCGTGCTCCGAAGTCGCTCCGATTGGGCCGACGCCCGGCGGCGTGGCGGTCGAGCGGCTGTCGGCGCGGCAGATCCGGCCTGCATGCCCGTGTGCGCCAGCGAACACCGGCGGACCATGGAATGGTCATTGCTTGGGTTGCCGGCTGTCACTGTTTCCACCTCGCCTGCCGCGCCTGCGGGCGCCATTCCGGATGAACCAAAGCCTGCGACAGATCGCTGCCGTTCCCGCCCGTGTCGTGGCCGAAGCGCCTGCTCGACTCCACCTCGGATTTCTCGACCCGAGCGCATCGCTCGGCCGCCATTTCGCCAGCCTCGGTCTGGTCATCGACGACTTCGGTACCTGCGTCGAAGTACAGCCGGCCAGCGTCAACGAGGTCGACGTGATGGCAGCGCAGGATGCCGCTCTCGAACCGCGGCTGGCCGGGATGCTCGCCCGCCTGCAGGGCGAAACAGGTGCCGGCCATCCGCTGCGGGTGATCCTGCACCGGGCCGCGCCCGCTCACTGCGGGCTCGGCTCCGGCACCCAGCTGGCACTGGCGCTGGGCAGTGCATTCGCCGATGCGCACGGCCTTGCGCTCGACGGTCGCCGGCTGGCCGCGATGCTCGGCCGGGGCGAGCGCTCGGGCATCGGCATCGCCGGCTTCGCGCACGGAGGCCTGTTGCTCGATGGCGGGCCGGGTGCCGACGGCCGGCCGGCGCCGTTGCTGGCGAGGGCCGAATTTCCGGCCGAGTGGCGGGTGATCCTGCTGATGGACGAGGCCCTGGACGGCTTGCACGGCAGTGCCGAGCGACAGGCGATGGCCAACCTGCCGCCGTTTGCCCCGCAGCGGGCGGCGGCGATGTGCCATCAGGTGCTGATGAAGATCCTGCCGGCCGTGATCGAGCGCGAATTCGTGCCGTTCGCCGAAGGGATCAGCGAGGTGCAGCGGGAGATCGGCGCCTATTTCGCGGATGCGCAGGGCGGCTCGATGTTCACCAGCCCGGCGGTCGGCGGCGCGCTGGCGTGGATCGGCGAGCGTTTTGCCGCCGGTATCGGGCAGAGTTCGTGGGGGCCGACCGGTTTCGCCTTCGTCGAATCGGAAGCGCGGGCGACCGAGGTGCTCGATGCCGCGCGCGCGGCCGGTGTCGTCAGCGGCGGATTGCATGCACGGATCACCGGCGGGCGCAACCGCGGGGGCGAACGGGCGTTCGTGTCGGCCGCCGCCGGCGCGCGTCCGCGCCGCGGCTGATCCGCCAGCAACAACCAAACGGAGGCAGGCAGGTCATGGAGCGCCAGTACATTCTTCACATGTTTACACCGGGCAAGCAGATGAGTCCGTTCGACATCAACATGGCGGTCGACGCCGGCTATCAGGTGGTGGTGCCCTACTGCGGCGTCGGCGCCGACGAGGTCCGCGGCATGACCCAGGATGCGATCTTCTCGCGCGGTCCGAAGGGCGTGCGCGCGACCGGCATCTTCATCGGCGGTCGCGACGTGCTGCTTGCGGCCGACATGCTCGAAACCGCCCGCCGATCGATGGTGCCGCCGTTCGAGGTTTCGGTGATGGCCGACCCAAGCGGCTCGTATACCACCGCCGCGGCGATGGTCGCCTGCGTCGAGCGTCAGTTGAAGCGCGCCCACGACACCTCCCTCGCCGGGCGCAAGGTGGTCATCTTCGGCGGAACCGGCACGGTCGGGCGGATCGCCGGCGTGCTGGCGGCAGGCGAGGGGGCCCGGGTGATCCTGACCAGCAGCCGTGACCAGGCGGCGGCCCAGCGCGCCGCGCAGGAAACCGGCGAGCGCTTCGACTGCCGCCTGGAGGGGGCATCGGCCGCCGCCGCCGGCGAGCGCGAGGCGCTGGTGGCCGATGCCGACGTGGTGCTGGCGGCCGCCGCCGCCGGAGTCCAGGTGCTGGATGCGTCGGAACGGGCTGGTGCCGGACGGCTGCTGGTCGCGGCCGACGTCAATGCGGTGCCGCCGGAAGGCATCGCCGGGGTCGGTGTCATGGATGACGGCAAGGCCCTGCCCGAGGGCAAGGGCGTGGGCATCGGCGCGCTCGCAATCGGCAACGTCAAGTACCAGACCGAGCATCGCCTGCTGAAGAGCATGCGCGAGACCGACAAGCCGCGCTATCTGGGCTTTCGCGAGGCCTTCGCGATGGCCCGCGAGGTCGCCGCGGAGAAGGATTGAGCGCGCGGACGGCACAGGGTGCCGCGCGAAGACTTCGACGGGCAGCGACTGCTGGTGGTCGGCCTGTCGGCGCGGGCGATGGCCGAGGGCGTCGTTGCCGCCGGCTTTCGCGCGGACGCGGCCGACTGCTTCGGCGATCGCGACACGCTGGCAGTGGTCGAGCGCTGGCATCGCTGCGCGGCCGGCGACGGCCTCGCGCTGGCGCCCGGCCGGCTGCTGGCGGTGCTCGCAGAGCTTGCCCGCGAAGGCGGATTCCGGGGCTGGATTGCCGGCAGCGGCTTCGAGGGGCGGCACGATCTGCTGGCACAGGGCGCGGCGCTGCTGCCGCTGCTCGGCAACGGCGCGGCGGTGGTGCGACCGGTGCGCACGCCGGCGATCTTCTACGGCCGCCTGGCGGCGCTCGGCATCGCGCATCCGCCGAGTCGGGTCGATCCGCCACAGGTGCCGGGCTGGCTCAGCAAGGATGCCTGGAGCAGCGGCGGCTGGCAGGTGCGCCGGCACGATCCGCGATGCCCGCCGGCGGCGGTCGGCGACGGCCGCTATTTCCAGCGCGAGCGGCCCGGCGTGCCGATGTCGGTGCTGTTCGTCGCCGATGGCCGGCGGGCGCGGGTGCTCGGATTCACGCGGCAGCTGGTGCGTGCCCTCGGCCGGCGCCCGATGGTCCATCGCGGCTGCATCGGCCCGCTGCCCGTGGCGGACGGGGTCGCGCAAGAATTGGCCGCGATGGCCGATGTGCTGACCGCCGAATTCGGCCTGCAGGGGCTGAATGGGGTCGATTTCCTGCTCGATGGCGATGCTGTTGCGGTGCTCGAACTCAATCCCCGCCCGGTCGCCAGCATCGCGGTGCTGGGCGCGGAGCTCGACGGCGGCGCGATGGGGGCTCACATTGCCGCGGTCACCGCAGGGCGGCTGCCGCCTGCGACCCGATCGTCATCGGCGGTCGTGCGCGGGTGCGAGACGCTGTTCGCCCGTCGCCGATTGCGCCTTGGCGCCGAGCTGGCCGAGCGGATGGCGGCCTTGCCCTGGTGCCACGACCGGCCCGCAGTTGGAACGATGTTCGCCTGGGGCGATCCGGTGTGCAGCGTCAGCGCCGCCGGCGCCGATGCGGAAGCGGTCGAACACGCGCTGCGCTGCCGGCGGCGCACGCTGATGGATCTGATGGAGCAATGACATGAGCAATTCCACACGAGCGATACCCGGCACCGGCCTCAGCGTCAATGCGCTGGCGGCGCCGCTGGTCGCGCGCCTGCTGGCGCAGGCGGACGAGCTGGGCCTGCTGGTCGAGCAGCTCGCGGGCGGCGTGACCATCGTCGATGCCGGCATCGACGCGGCCGGCAGCGTCGAGGCCGGGCTTCTGATCGGCGAGATCTGCATGGGCGGTCTCGGCCGCGTCGGCCTCGCACCCGGTGGCCGCGAGGGCTGGCCGGACTGGCTCGAGGTGTCCAGCGCGCGGCCGGTGCTGTCATGCCTCGGCAGCCAGTATGCCGGCTGGAGTCTGGCCGCGAGCAAGGAGGAGGCTGGCGGCAAGAAGTTCTTCGCCCTCGGTTCGGGGCCGGCACGGGCCTTGTCGGTACGCGAAGATTTGTTCGCCGAACTCGGCTATCGCGACCACGGCAACAGCGGCGTACTGGTGCTCGAGGTGGATCGACGACCGCCCCAGGTGGTGATCGACAAGGTGCTCGACCAGTGCGGCCTGGCGCCGGGCGGCCTGACCCTCGTGCTGACGCCGACCTCCAGCCTGGCCGGTACCACGCAGGTCGTCGCGCGGGTGCTGGAAGTGGCGCTGCACAAGGTGCACGAACTCGGTTTCCCGCTCGACGCCGTGCGCGACGGCAGCGCCTGCGCGCCGCTGCCCGCGCCGAGCCCGGATGGCGTCGAGGCGATGGGCCGCACCAATGACGCGATCCTGTACGGTGGACAGGTGCGGCTGTCGGTCAGCAGCGACGACGCCAGCGCCGAGCAGCTGGCCCGAGCGCTGCCGTCGTCGAACTCGCGGGACTACGGCCGCAGCTTCGCCGATACCTTCCGCGAGGTCGAGTTCGACTTCTACAAGATCGATCCGATGCTGTTTGCGCCGGCCGAAGTGTGGGTCAGCAATCTCGCCAGCGGTCGCAGCTGGCGCAGCGGCGGCCTCGACATGGGGCTGCTGCGCTCGCTGTGGCTGGGCGAGAAATGATCGCGGCCGCGCGGCTGCGGTCTCGCGTCGCGATCCTGACCGACGAGACCGGCTGGCACACCCGCAAGCTGCGCCTGGCGCTGGCCGCCCGCGGCTTCGAAGGCCGCTGTGCCGATCTCGCCGATTGCCGCTTCGACAGCCGCTCGCCGACCGGCCTGGTGATTCCGGGCTTCGGCCGCGAACTGCCGATCGCGGCGATCGTGCGCGGCATCGCCGGCGGCAGCCTCGAGCAGATCACCAAGCGCCTGGGCATCCTGCACGCGCTGCGCGAGTCCGGGGTGCCGGTCTACAACGATGCGCGGGCGATCGAGCGCAGCGTGGACAAGTCGATGACGAGCTTCCTGCTGGCCCGCGCAGGCATCGACA
Source organism: Rhodocyclaceae bacterium (assembly GCA_020445765.1). Classification (GTDB taxonomy): domain Bacteria; phylum Pseudomonadota; class Gammaproteobacteria; order Burkholderiales; family Rhodocyclaceae; genus Cognatazoarcus. The sequence continues at coordinate 23,532 of JAGRFY010000062.1, forward strand.
CGCCACCGGCGTGGGCCCTCGAGTCGGTGGTGCAGGCCCGTCGCATCATGATGCGCGAGGCCTCGGCCGGGCACTGCCTGGTGCTGAAACCGATGTTCGGCTCGCAGGGAAGGGGCCTGGTGCGGGTCGGCCTGGTCGACGGCGAATCCGTGCAGCTGCCGGATCTCGCCGACTTCGGCCGGCTCGCCTACCTGCAGCGCTACGTGCCGCCGCCGCCCGGGGGCGGCTACGACTGGCGCGTGCTGGTGGTCGGCGGGCGTGCCATCGCGGCGATGCAGCGCCACAGCCGGCACTGGATCCGCAACATCGCGCGCGGTGCGCGCAGCGTCGCCGCGCCGCTGACGCCCGCGCTGGCGGAGATCTCCGAGTCGGCCGCGGCAGCGCTGGGCATGGACTACGCCGGCGTCGACCTGCTGCCCGACCCGGGCACACGGTGCGGACTGCAGGTGATGGAAGTCAACGGTGTGGCTGCCTGGCGTGCGCTGCAGCGGGTCAGCGGCGTCGATATTGCACAGGCGATCGTCGACGACCTGCTGGCGCGGCGCCTGGGCATTGCCCCCGGTGATGTGCCGATTCGCGACGGCGTCGGGTGATTCCGCAGGCGCGCGAACTGAAGACGGCCTGGGCCTGGGCCTGCCGGCTCGACGTGGCGGTCGCCAAGCCCGGCAACGTCAGCCTCGCATCGCCCGGGCACGGCATGCAGGCGCGCGACTTCCTGGCCAGCGCCGAGGCGGCCGCCGACGCGATCTGCTCGCCGGGGGCGGGCGTCGGTGCGCGCATCGAGGCCGCCGTTGTCGCGACGCGGACTGCCGTCGGCTGCAATACCAACCTCGGCATCGTGTTGCTGTGCGCGCCGCTGGCGGCCGCCTGGCAGCAGGCGATCCGGCATGACCCGGCCGGCTTGCGCCTGGCGCTCGGCGACGTGCTGGAGCGCCTGGATCGAAGCGACGCCGCAGCTGCATATCGCGCGATCGCACTGGCGGCGCCGGGCGGCCTCGGTCGCGCGCAGGTCGAGGATGTGCATGACGAACCGGCGGTGGATCTGCGTCAGGCGATGGCGCTGGCCGCCGGGCGCGACAGCATCGCACGCCAGTATCGTGACGGCTTCGGCGAGGTCCTGGACGAGGGCCTGGCCGAACTGGCGGTCGCGGCGCCGAGCCTCGACGATGCGGTGCTGCGCGTATTCATGCGCCATCTGGCCCGGCGCCCCGATTCACACATTGTTCGAAAACTCGGGGAGCGAATTGCGCAACCTGTCACCGAACAGGCCGGCGCGTGGCTGCTGCGGCTGCGTTCGCAGCGCGCAGCGGCATGGCGCGAGGAGCTGGCGGCCTGGGACAAGTCGCTGAAGGCGCGGGGGATTAACCCGGGGACCAGTGCCGACCTGACGGTCGCGACGCTGTTCTGCGGGGCCCTGCTGTGGCCGGCGTGCGTTTCCGCGCCGGTTGGCGCCAGTTGGCACGGATTCTGTATGGCAAGCGCTCGCAATGAACGTCAATCGGCGTT